>CAZDFF010000347.1:0-3549 GCA_964504425.1 uncultured Hyphomicrobiales bacterium | reverse complement strand
GAAGCAGCCGGATCATCCGCTGTTCGCCGGCATCGAAACCGGCCAGCACGCCTACTTCGTGCATTCGTATGCGTTCCGGCCGCAGGATCGCGCCGATATCCTGGCCGACACCGATTACGGCGGTGCCGTCGTCGCCGCCGTCGGCCGCGACAACCTGGCGGGGACCCAGTTCCACCCGGAAAAAAGCCAGGCCCTCGGCCTGCGCCTGATCGCCAATTTCCTGTCATGGTCGCCCGGATGATCTTCTTTCCCGCCATCGATTTGAAGGACGGCAATTGCGTGCGCCTGTATCAGGGCGACATGGACAAGGCGACCGTGTTCGGTACCGATCCGGCGGCGCAGGCCCGGCAATTCGTGGACGCCGGCGCGCGCTGGCTGCACGTGGTCGACCTGAACGGCGCATTCGCGGGCAGGCCGGTGAATGGCGAAGCGGTCGCCGCAATCGTCGCCGCCATCGACATTCCGATGCAGTTGGGCGGCGGCATCCGCGACATGGCGACGGTCGATTTCTGGCTGGAAAATGGCGTTTCTCGGGTGATTTTGGGAACCGCCGCATTGAAGAATCCGGCGCTGGTAAAGGACGCCTGCCGGGCGCACCCGGGCCGCGTCGCCGTCGGCATCGACGCCAAGGACGGCCGCGTCGCGACCGAAGGCTGGGCCGATGTGTCCGACATCGCCGTCGCCGATCTCGCGCGCCGCTTCGAAGGCGCGGGCGTCGCCGCGCTGATCCATACCGACATCGCGCGCGACGGCGCCATGCGGGGCCCGAACGTCGCCGCCTCCGTGGCCTTGGCGGAAACCGTGTCGATCCCGGTGATCGTGTCGGGGGGCGTTTCCTCGATGGCCGATCTCGAGGCGGTCAAACAGGCGAGCAAGAAAGCGAAGCGTCCGCTCGAAGGCGTCATCAGCGGCCGCGCCGTCTACGACGGCCGCATCGATCTGCCCGCCGCCGTAAAACTGCTGGAGGCCGCGTGATGTTGAAGGCGCGCATCATCCCGTGCCTCGACGTCGATCGCGGTCGCGTCGTCAAGGGCGTGAACTTCGTCGACTTGGTGGACGCGGGCGATCCGGTCGAACAGGCCCGCGTCTACGACCGCGAAGGCGCCGATGAACTTTGTTTTCTCGACATCACCGCCAGCCACGAAAACCGCGACACCATCTTCGACGTGGTCGGCCGCACCGCCGAGCAATGCTTCATGCCGTTGACCGTCGGCGGCGGCGTGCGCACCCTCGACGACATCCGGAAACTGTTGCTGGCCGGCGCCGACAAGGTGTCGATCAACACGGCGGCGGTGAAGACGCCGGAATTCGTCCGCCGGGCGGCGGAAAAATTCGGCAGCCAATGCATCGTCGTTTCCATCGACGCCAAGTCGGTCGCGTCCGACCGGTTCGAAATCTTCACCCACGGCGGGCGCAAGGAAACCGGCATTGACGCGGTGAAGTGGGCGGTGCGCATGGCCGATTACGGCGCGGGCGAAATCCTGCTGACCTCGATGGACCGCGACGGCACGCGCCAGGGCTTCAATTTGCCGCTGACCCGGGCGGTCTCCGACGCGGTCAGGATTCCGGTCATCGCGTCGGGCGGCGTCGGAACGCTCGATCATCTGGTCGAAGGCATCGTCGAAGGCCATGCCTCGGCCGTGCTTGCGGCCTCGATCTTTCATTTCGGAACTTATACCATCGGCCAAGCCAAGGCTCACATGAAGGCCGCCGGCGTGCCGGTGCGCGACTGAGGGGAATGCGGAAGTCATGAGCGATACCGATATTCTCGACCGCCTGTTCGCGGTCATCGAGGATCGGCGCGCCGCCGATCCCGCCGTGTCCAACACGGCGAAGTTGTTTTCGCGCGGTCGCGGCAAGATCTGCCAGAAGCTGGGCGAGGAATCGGTCGAAACCATCATCGCCGCGCTGAACGAAACGCCGGAACGGGTCGCCTCCGAAAGCGCCGACCTGCTGTATCACCTTCTGGTCCTTTGGGTGCATTCCGGCGTTCGGCCGTCGATGGTCTGGGCGGAACTGGAAAAGCGCGAGGGCGTTTCCGGGATCGAGGAAAAGAAATCGCGGCCGAAGGACTAAGGCGGAGGCAAGCGATGGCCTACGACGACAGCAACGTATTTGCCCGAATCCTGCGCGGCGAATTGCCGTGCAAGAAGGTGCTGGAAACCGATCACGCGCTCGCGTTTCACGACATCCAGCCGCAGGCGCCGGTACATGTGCTGGTGGTTCCGAAGGGCCGCTACGTGTCGATGGACGATTTTTCGGCCAATGCGAGCGCGGCCGAAATTGAAGATTTCTTTCGCGCGGTCGGCGAGGTCGCCCGGCAAACGGGCGTGGTCGACAGCGGCTATCGGTTGCTCGCCAATCACGGCCGCGACGGGCGCCAGGAAGTGCCCCATTTCCATGTCCACGTGTTCGGCGGGCGCGACCTGGGCGGCATGATCAGGAAGGCCTGATAATTTAGGCTCGACCGCAATATTTATGTAATCGAGCCTATTACGGCTACCAGATATTGCATATAATCCGCGGGTCGCGACAATGGACCCGTGGGCATGAAAAGCCAACTTAACAGTCTCTTGAGGCCCTCGCACCGGCCGGCCCAGCCGGAGGCCGCCTTCGCCGGCGTCGAGCCGACGGTGGTGCTGGATGCGACCAAGGGCGATCTGCTGGACCTGCCGGGCGGCCCCTTGATGCTGGGCGGGCGCTACGTCCGCCAGGGCCCCGATCTTCTGTTGGTCGGCCCCGACGGCCAGACGGTGCTGGTGCTCAATTATTTCGCCGTTTCGGTGAAGCCGAATCTGATCAATTCGGACGGCGTGGTGATGCCGCCCGATCTGGTCGAAGTTTTTACCGCCGAACCGTCGCCGAAGCCGCCGTCGATGAAGATCGCCGACGCCGACGACCCGATCGGCGTCGTCGACGGCGTGGCGGGCGCCGTTTTTGTCGGGCGCGCCGACGGCACCCGGGCCATGGTCGACAAGGACACGCCGCTTTATTCCGGCGACACGGTGCAGACGGCCGAGGGCACCGTCGCGCTGGTCTTCGCCGACGGCACGCGCGTCGGCATCGGCGCCGATACGCGCGTGGTGCTGGACCGGCTGACCTTCGATCCGAAGACCAAGGAAGGCGAAATCGCGTTCTCGGTGCCGGAAGGCACGATCTCGTTCATCGGCGGCGACATCTCCCGCGCCGGACCGGAATCGATGGTTCTCTACGCGCCCGCCGCCAACGTGACCGTGCGCAACGCGTCGGGCTCGATTCGCGTCGGCGCCGACGGCGAAACCAGCGCCGTAATTTTCGGCGGCAAGATTTCGACCGACGGGGAGCTGCTGGTGGCCAACGCTACGGGTTCGCGCACGCTGGACGGCGCCTACGAAGCCGCGACCGTCGGCCAGTACGATTCGGTGCCGAACGCACCCTACACGATGAACCCGCGTCAGATCGGCGTCCAATACGGCGATGCGGTGCAGTCGCTCGCCGATGCCGACCGTCATCTCTCGACCGCGTTCCTGCGCGTCGTCGCCAAGGCGTGGAACGACTCCGAAACCGCCG
>CAZDFF010000346.1:0-3560 GCA_964504425.1 uncultured Hyphomicrobiales bacterium | reverse complement strand
CCTAATTTACGATCTGATCCCCATTGTTTTCTTATATGCCTGAGCGCATTTTGATCATCGAGCCCGCCTGCGCGGGCCTCCCGGCATCCGAGGTGGGTTCCCTGCCTGCCGGTATCCAAGACCCGATTGGTGACTAAACATGCTCGCCGTGTACGGCCTCCTGGTGATGGCCGTGTCCGTTCTCATGTTCACTTACGCGGTACTGGCGTTCAGACGCCCCTCGCCGCCCAAGTGGACCACCCTGCCCGCCATGGAAGCAACCGTAACCATTGGTTTTACGGGTGCCGTTGCCTTCGGCTTCGGGGTTCTCATCAAGCATCTGCTGGGCGGCAAGGCGCAGACTTTCGGCATGATCGAGGGCATCCTCGTGGCCGCCGTCCTCGTCGGCTTCGTCGCCTGCTGGCGTATCATGAAGCCCGGCAAGCACCTTGCCGCATACGAGGCCGAAGAACGCGCCGCACGCCTCGCCGGGCGCGTCGATACCGCCGCAAAGCCGGGCACGCCGGCCAACGATCCGGGCAACGTGACCCCCATCGCATCCGGAAACAGTCGTCACAAGACCGGCTGACGCAAAAGTCAATGCAACCGGCGGCGCCAGGCGTCGATCAAAGGCGGCGCCGCCAGAGACAAAGCCGTTGCCGCCCATAGAAGCGCCTGGTGATTGCGCCAGCCTTCGACGGCGGCGACGGCGACCGCGCCGATAGCCAGCACCCCCGCCAGCCACGCTTCCTCAGGTGCGTGGCCGTCGTCCGGGCCGTGGCGGCTGAACCACGCCAACACAACAAACAGCACCGCCGGTACGATGAACGCCGCCACCGGGAACCCGCGATAGCGTCCGTCGAACGCAAGCGCCAGCGTCACGACTGCGGCAGCGACCATCGCGGTCGCGCGCAATAGGCCAACGGCCATTGCCGCGTCGAGCGGTTCGCGGGCGCGACCGACAATCCATGCCAAAGCCCTATCGAATGTCGCCGGATGCCCGCCCGCACCGTCGACGATACGGCGCGATACCGTCCAGGCGATGCCCGCGGTCAGCGCAATTCCGGCCATCGCCACGGTCCATTCCAACGCCGTGCGCGCGCTTTCGACGGCCGCCCCCCATTGCAGCACCGCGGCGGCGCCGAAAAGATGCGCACCCAGCCCGACGGCAAGCCACCGCCCAAACGCCGGCATCCCCCCGCCCTTGATCGAAAGCCCCGCCATCAAGGCAAGCGCCAGCCCCGCCGCAACGGCAAGGCGAAGGCGCCAATCCGGAATCTCGGCGACCGGGCCGCGCCACGGGAACTTGCGCGTGCGGTCCTCGGCGAACACGCCCCAATAGCCGCCGACGGTGCCTTCCTGAGCCCGCTTCCAGGGCTGGTCGAAAGCTTCGATGAGGTTGTAGTCGAGCCCCGGTGTCGCCGCCGCCTGGACGGAAAAACCGCGCAGCACTTGTGCCTGCTCGACCCGACCGGGGCGCGAGCCCTCGCGCATCCGCCCGGCACTCGGCCAGCCGACCTCGCCGATGAACACGTCCTTGCCGGGGAATTTCGCCGTTACGTGCTTCCAGATGTCGACGATATAGCCGGGCGAGGTGTCGGCCGGAATCGGGCGATCCTCCCAATAAGGCAGGATATGCACCGTGACGAAATCGACGGCACCGGCAAGGCCCGCGTTCTGTAGCCAGAATTCCCAGACGTCGGCATAGGTGACCGGAACGCCGGCGCGGCGGCGAACCTCGGCCAGATAACGCGCCATGCTTTCCGGCGACTGCTCGCGTCGCAGCAGCACCTCGTTGCCGACGATCACGGCGCGGACCGTGTCCTTGTACTTGCGCGCCAGCTCGATCGCACGTTCGATCTGGACCCGGTTATCCGCATCCTTGCGGCCGATCCAAATGCCGAGCAATACCTTGAGTCCGGCTTTGGCCGCCGCCTCGGGCACCGCATCGAGGCCTTGGTCGACCGCGTAGGTGCGCACGCATCCGACATGGCCCGCGAGCAGCTTCATGTCGGCTTCGATCCACGCCTTCGGAATGACGATGCCGTCCTCATGCGGAGAAAGCGCGCCTCGAAACGGCGTATAGGAAACGCAGGGAATCTTGCCGCCGGCCCCGTCCACGACGATCACCGGGCGGCCCGCCTGCCACCAGAACGCGAATGCGGGCACAAGCCCGATCAGGAAGGCGACGACGGCGATCGGGCGAATCACGATGTTTCCCTCGGCGGACAGGCGATGCAAAACCCTAAAGCAAGGCGCCGCCCAAGGAAACGGCCGGAACGCCGCCTGTGTCCGCATTATGACACGCAATGCTCACAGGAAGGACATCCGCCCTGTGCCAACTTCAAACCATCGAACGCAACAACGAGGATCGAATGTCCGTCATCACGCCACGCACCATGGCCGCCGACCGCATCGCGAGCCGCGAGGAACGCGTCGACGACATGATCGACGATTCGTTCCCCGCGAGCGACCCGCCGGCGACGACCGGCGCGCGCGCCGGATCGCCCCGGCGCCCGCCCGACGACACGACGTCGAAACCGCGTACAGACAATCTGTACGAGGACGACGGCCTCGTCGATTCCGCCGGTTGGTGGTTTTTCATCGGCGGTGCCGCAACGGCGCTGTTGGCTCTCACCCTGAACGCCATGCTCGGCTGACCAGCCCCATCGGCATCTCGGCTTTCCCATTACAGTTCACGCAGCCAAGAAAGGAACGTGCCATGTCCAAGTTGAAGATCGTCCCAGCTTTTGCCCTGGCCTTGGCCGTCGGCGCCTGCGGCACCAACACGGCCGATCGCGCCGGTAGCGGCGCCGCCATCGGCGCCGGTACGGGTGCCGTCATCGGCGCGGTCGCGAGCGGTATCGCCATCTGGCCTGCGGCCCTCGTCGGCGGCGTCCTCGGCGCCGGCGCCGGCGCGCTGACCACGCCCGAACAGGTCAATTTCGGCGACCCGCCGTGGCGGAAGAGTTCCGGCACCATGCAGCGGTCGGAACAAACGCCGTCTTCCGAGACCGCCGAAACCCGATCGGAAGCGCAACCGGCCGCGCCGACGCAACTTGCGCCGTCCGGCGGCACCCCGATGGCCGATCCGGCGGATCCTCAGCGCCGTCAGGAAATGATGCGTTCTGAAGAAAAATAACCGCAGGAATTCCCCGCGAAGCTCCCCCTACTTCTACTACTCCCCGCCGCCGGTCTGTCAGCCAGCCGGCGGCGGTTTTTTCTTTTGCGACCAGCGCTCTTGAATCGAAACCTGCGCGCGGCCAAATCAATTAGACGCGGCGGCGATCGGCGGCGATTTCGCCGGTTTCGCCATGCGCCAGCCGCGAGACGTCTACGACTTTCTCGAAATGAACGCGAAAAAGGAAGAGACGACATGACCGACCCGAACCCTGCGAATAATAAGGAATTCGGCCAGTAGCCGGACACGCCGCAGCGCGTCCAAGCGACGAAGCAGCAATGGATCTACGTCGCCGGATCGCTGATCGCATTCATCGCGGCGATAGCCGTCGTCACCAGCATCTAGGACCACAACACCTCAAGATACTTGGCAACCAAATAATTGTAAATGATTTTTACGA
>CAZDFF010000345.1:0-3561 GCA_964504425.1 uncultured Hyphomicrobiales bacterium | reverse complement strand
ACCAAGAAGGGCTCGATCACCTCGGTGCAGGCCATCTACGTGCCCGCCGACGACTTGACCGACCCGGCGCCGGCGACGTCGTTCTCGCACCTGGATGCGACCACCGTGCTGTCGCGCCAGATCGCGGAATTGGGCATCTATCCGGCGGTCGATCCCTTGGACTCGACATCGCGCATGCTCGACCCGCGCGTCATCGGCGAAAACCACTATAAGGTCGCGACCTCGGTGCAGAAGATTCTCCAAACCTACAAGTCGCTGCAGGACATCATCGCGATCTTGGGCATGGACGAACTGTCCGAAGACGATAAGCTGACGGTCGCCCGAGCGCGCAAGATTCAGCGCTTCCTGTCGCAGCCGTTCCACGTCGCCGAAGTGTTCACCGGCTCGCCGGGCGTGCTAGTGTCGCTCGACGACACCATCAAGGGCTTTAAGGGCATCGTCGAAGGCGATTATGATCACCTACCGGAGTCGGCCTTCTACATGGTCGGTACCATCGACGAAGCGATCGAGAAAGCGAAACGAATGGCGGCCGAAGCCGCCTGAGGCCGACGCTTCTTAAGGAACCCGACAGATGCCCGAAATGCTGAAATTCGAGCTGGTCTCGCCGACCCGACTGGTGAAGTCGGAGTTGGTCGAGATGGTCGTGGTTCCCTGCACGGAAGGCGACATCGGCGTGCTCGCCGGGCATTCGCCCCTGATCGCCATGGTCCGCCCCGGCGTGATCGACATCCACGAAGGCGGCCGGGTGACGGAAAGCATCTTCGTTGCCGGCGGCTTCGCCGAAGTCGGCCCGGAAGGATGCACGGTGCTGGCCGAGGAAGCCGTCGCCGTGGCCGACATCCAGCGCGCCGCCGTCGATGCCCGCAAGGCCAAGGCGACGGAAGCCCTGGCCGGCGCCAGCACCGACAAGGAGCGCCAGGCCGCCGAGGCCGACGTGCGCGTCGCCGACGCCATGCTCGACGCCATCGAGCGCAAGACCAAGCACTAAACCCCTCCTCTTTTTTCTCCCGCGCCGTTATGGGATAAGTCCCGGTGTTGTCGTAAAGACTCGGGAGGCTCCGTCATGCGCCTGTATCTCGTCCATCACGCCGAGGCCCTGCCGAAGGAAAAGAACCCGGTCCGCCCCTTGAGCGACAAGGGACGCGGGGACGCCGAACGCATGGCGTCATTTCTCGCGCGCGGCGGCGTCAAGATCGGACGAACCATCGAAAGCGGCGTCCGGCGCGCGACCGAGACCGCGCTGATTTTGGGCAAGACGATCGGCCCCGGCGCGTTTTCCGAACAGGCCAAGGAAGGCATGGGCGCGGACGATTCGCCCGACGCGATGGTCAGGGCCGTCCAGGCCTGGGCCGGCGGCGACGCCATCGACACCATGCTGGTCGGCCACATGCCGCATCTCGGCCGCCTCGCCGCCCGCCTGATGACGGGGCGGGACGACGGCATGGCGGTCGGCTTCGTGCCGGGCACCATGGCCTGCCTCGAATCGGGCGCCGACGACGGCAGCGGCCCGTGGAAACTGATCTGGATGGTGCGCCCGGAACTGCTGGGCGGTTAAACCCCTACCGCCCGCGCCGCTTGCCCTTGGATTTCCCCCGCCCGCCCGCACCGGCCCGCGCCGCCGCGCGCGGCGCGACGCCGGCCTTGTCGAGGCCGAGCTCGTAGGCTTCGAGGCGCCGGATTTCGTCGCGCAGCCTGGCCGCTTCCTCGAATTCCAGTTCGGACGCCGCCGAGATCATGCGCTGTTCCATGTCCTGCAAATGGGCGCGGATGTTGTGTCCGACCAGGTGCTTGTCGCCGGACACGCCGGTGTCGACGGTCATGTAGTCTTGCTCGTACACCGAATCGAGCACGTCGGAGATCGTCTTGCGCACGCTTTCCGGCGTGATGCCGTGGGCAACGTTGTAGGCCTGCTGCTTCTCGCGCCGGCGGTTGGTTTCGCCGATCGCGTATTCGAGCGAATCCGTCATCCGGTCGGCGTAGAGGATCACGCGGCCGTCGATGTTGCGCGCGGCCCGGCCGATGGTCTGCACCAGGCTTGTCTTGGAACGCAGGAAGCCTTCCTTGTCGGCATCCAGGATGGCGACCAGCGCGCATTCGGGAATGTCCAGGCCCTCGCGCAGCAGGTTGATGCCGATCAGCACGTCGAAGGCACCGAGCCGCAAATCCCGGATGATCTCGATCCGCTCCAGGGTCTCGATGTCGGAGTGCATGTAGCGCACCCGGACGCCGTGGTCGTGCAGGTATTCGGTCAGGTCCTCGGCCATGCGCTTGGTCAGCGTCGTGACCAGGGTGCGCTGGCCCTTGGCGGCGACCGCCTTGACCTCGCCCAGCAGGTCGTCGACCTGGGTTTCCACCGGCTTCACGATGCACAGCGGATCGATCAAGCCGGTCGGGCGCACCACCTGCTCGACGATGACGCCGCCGGTGCGCCCCAGTTCCCACGGGCCGGGCGTCGCCGAAACGAACATGGTTTGCGGCCGCATGGCGTCCCATTCCTCGAACTTCAGCGGCCGGTTGTCGACGCAGCTGGGCAGGCGGAAGCCGAACTCGGCGAGGGTCGATTTCCGGTTGAAGTCGCCCCGGAACATGCCGCCGATCTGCGGCACGGTGACGTGGCTTTCGTCGACCACCAGCAGCGCGTTCTCGGGCAGGTATTCGAACAGGGTCGGCGGCGGCTCGCCCGGGTTGCGCCCGGTCAGGTAGCGCGAATAGTTTTCGATGCCGTTGCAGAAGCCGGTGGTTTCCAGCATCTCCAGATCGAAGGTGGTGCGCTCCTCCAGCCGCTGCGCCTCCAGCAGGCGGCCGTTGCGCTTGAGTTCTTCGAGCCGCACCCGCAATTCCTCGCGGATCTTGGGAATCGCCTGCAACAGGGTCGGGCGCGGCGTGACGTAGTGGCTGTTGGGGAAGATCGTGATTTCCTCCAGCGCCGCGATCTTCTCGCCGGTCAGGGGGTCGATCTCCCAGATGCCTTCGATCTCGTCGCCGAACAGCGAAATCCGCCAGGCGCGGTCTTCCATGTGCGACGGAAAGATTTCGACCGTGTCGCCGCGCACCCGGAAGGTGCCGCGAAAGAAGGCGGCGTCGTTGCGGCGGTATTGCAACTGCACCAGACGTTTCAGCAGCGCCGCGCGGTCGCAGGCGCCGCCGGATTCCAGCGTCACGATCATTTCCGAATAGGTCTCGACCCCGCCGATGCCGTAGATGCAGGAGACCGACGCGACGATGATCACGTCGTTGCGTTCCAGCAGCGCGCGGGTCGCGGCGTGGCGCATGCGGTCGATCTGTTCGTTGATCGCCGCGTCCTTCTCGATGTAGGTGTCGGTGCGCGGCACGTAGGCTTCCGGCTGGTAGTAGTCGTAGTAAGACACGAAGTATTCGACCGCGTTGTCCGGAAAGAAACTCTTCATCTCGGCGTAGAGCTGCGCGGCCAGGGTCTTGTTCGGCGCCAGGACCAGGGTCGGGCGCTGCACGTTCTGGATCACGTGCGCGGCGGTGAAGGTCTTGCCCGACCCGGTCACGCCCAGCAGCACCTGGTCACGCTCCCCTTCCCGCATCCCCTGG
>CAZDFF010000344.1:0-3579 GCA_964504425.1 uncultured Hyphomicrobiales bacterium | reverse complement strand
GCGCGATCAGGACGAACAGGAATGCGGCGGCAAATCCGGCCGACACGCCGAACGCCAATTTGACGGCATCCAATCCCCCGCCGGCGAGCGCCCATCCGACGACGGCAATGGTCGCCAGGTATTGGGCAATCCGCCCGATCAAAAGGATGCGGAGATGCCGGGTGATGGCGCAGTATGCGCGGAGGACTTCGAACAGGCAAGAAAACAGGATGAATCCGGATAGTGCGGCAAGTATATCCGCCGCCGGTGCCCAGGCCTGGCCGAAGATCATCGGCACGATCGGATCGGCGAAGAAATAAGCGCCCAGCGCGGCGCCGAGCAACGGGATCGCCAGCAGGCCGAGCACCTTGCCGCGGGCCTCGATGCGCGGCGCCGGATGCTCCAGTCGGCCGAACCAGTTGCCGACGATGCGGACGACGAGGGGCGCGAGAAGCTGTTGAGGCAGGAATGCCAAGCGTTGCGCTTGGAAGAAAAAGCCGGCCGCGCGGTCCCCGCCGACCAGTCCCGCGCACTGGATCACCAGGCGCTGATAGGCGCCGTCCATGGCGGAATCGATCCAGACGCCGCGGATTTCACCGAAAATGCGCCGCCAATCGGCTGCATTCGGAAAGCGGATGCCGAAAATCGAAATGCCCCCGAGCAAGCCAAGACCGATGAAGCTCAGCAGAACACCGATGATTTCGCGCCAGTACAGCGTGGCGGCGCCCATGCCCGACAAGACCATGACGACCGATGCGACATGCATCAGGACGGAGACGCCGGTTTCGATCAAGCCGAGCCGGACGTACGGCATGCGGCGTTCGAAAAACGATTTGTTCTGGTCCAGCCAGTGGCGCGCGCAGACGGCGATCACCAGGGCGGCGGCCCAGCCCTCCGAAATGCCGGCCAAGGCCGTCCACACAAGGCCGATGGCGGCGGCCAGAACGGTCTCGATCGCGATCAGGGTAAAGTAACGCTGCTTCGTCGATTCGTCGAACGCGCCTTCCGGGGTGCGGAAGACCAGCGTGCCGATCCGCATCGAAACAAGAGACAGCACCAAGGATGCCGACGCCAGAACCAGGGCGAATCGCCCGAATTCCGCCGGCGAAAGATACTGAACCAGAATCAAGTTCGCGGCGAACGCGACCGCGACTTGTATCGCTTGCCCGGCGACCATGACGGCGCTGCCGGCGACGAGCATGCGGGAATTGATCACCGACATCGGGTTTCCTCGGCCGGCTTTCCGGCATCGGGAGATTTTAGCGGCCTACCTTCTTGAAGCAATCGATCAGGATTTTCATGTGCTGTTCCCAGGTAAAGCGTTCCTTGACGCGGGCCTTGCCGCGGCTCGCGCACAGCGCCCTCAGTTCGGGATCGGCGTTGAGTTCGCGGACCCGTTCGGCGAGATCGTGGCTGCTGCCGGGGGTGAAGTAGAGCGCCGCGTCGCCGCAGATTTCGCGATGGATGGCCGTATCGGCGATGACCAGCGGCAACCCGAGCCCCATCGCTTCGACCAAGGGAAAGCCGAAGGTTTCGGCGATCGACGGCGACACCAGGACGTCGTGGGACGCCATCGCGTTGCGGACTTCGGTGTGGTGGATTCGCCCCATCGTCACGGGACCGGTTTGCTCGGCGACGATCATGGCGGAAAGTTCGGCCGGGCCGGTCGACCAGCCTTGGAAATCGCTCGGATCCATGCTGATCCGCGCCTCCGCCGGGATTCCCATGCGGCGAAGATGCCCGATAGAGCGCTGCAGCGTCAGTGGGTCCTTATGCGGGTAGTAGATCGAAACGTACAGCATCTTCAATTTGCCGTCTTCGCACCAGGCGCGCGACGGCCGTGCGGCGCTGAATTGATCGTTGGCCGCGAGATAGTTGACGACCGAACGATCGGCCAGCGACGGATGATCGTCGAGAACCGATTCCATCGATGTGCGCGACGGAAACACGACGACGTCGGAGGCAAAGGCCGACAATGCCACGAGACGGCGTCGCAGCGCGAACGCTTGCCGTTCCACAAGAGTAAGCCGCGGCACGATATAACGCCGGTAAACCGGGTTGAAGCTGATCTCGCCTTGCACCAACAGAACCTGCGGCGTCCGCGTTGCGAGCACGCCGTAGTTCGCGGACGAGAACAATACGTTCGCGCGTTCGCGGCGCACGATCATCGGCCAGACGCACTGTTCCCAGAGCGTGCGCCTGACGGCGCCGAACCCGCCGGCGTCGGTGCGGCGCAGGACGGTCGCCTCGGTTTCGGGAATGCCGGGAAAGTCCTGCGGCACGAACACCGTCGCCCGGGCCTCGCCGGGCGGCAGATAGCGAACCAGGTTCTTGGTGTAGGTTACGATGCCGCCTTGGTGGGCGGAAACCGCGTTGACGACCACATGCATTCGGAACGGCGCCGGTGTGTGGATGGGACGAAAAAGGCGTCGCCGCTTATAGTCCACGCCGAATCGGTTGTAAATTAAAGCATTCCCCGGGATCGGCCGATCTGCGGGGCCGAGTGGCGTGAGAGACGAAATGGCCGGGATTTCCCCTCGGGTCCGGGGCCCCGATCGGGTATGATCCGCCGGCCCATGACCCTCGATCCCATGCCCTTCGATGCCGTCTTCGTCGGCGACATCAACGTCTATTCCAAGGGATTGGTCAGGCTTCGTGCCCTGAAAAAGCTGGTCGGCGAGGTCTGGGCCGTGCCGCACACGCCGATCGGCGATGATACGCTGGGGCATCCCCGGTTTTCGCTTTTGTATCGGGTCTGCCATCGCTTCGGCCACCATCTCGACACCGAGGACGCGAACCGCAACCTGATCGACTCGGTTGGGCGCCTGAAGCCCCGGCTGGTGTGGATCGAAAAGGGCACCATGATCCGCCCGGCGACTCTCCGCCGGATCAAGGAGATACCTTCGCCGCCGACGGTCGTTTCCTATTCGGACGACGACATGGCGCTGCGCCATAACAACACGAACGACTATGTTCTGGGGCTTCGCTACTACGACTGCGTTTTCACGACGAAGCCGTTGAACTGCCGGCCGGAGGAACTTCCGGCCATGGGCGCTCGGCGGGTCGTCATGGTCGACAAGGCCTTCGATCCCGATACCCATTTTCCGATCCCCCTGTCCGATGACGACCGGCGCGAACTCGGCGCGGAATGCGGATTCATCGGCAGCTTCGAAACCGAGCGCGCCGAGGCGATGCTTCATCTTGCCCGCAACGGCGTGCCGGTTCGCGTCTGGGGCAACGGTTGGGCGGCCATGGTCGGTGTCCATCCGAACATGACCGTCGAAAACCGTCCGGCCGTGAACACGCCGGCCGAACTTCGCTTCACCAAGGCGGTCGCGGCGACGCGGATCAACCTTGGCTTTCTTCGCAAGCTCAACCGCGACACGCAGACGGATCGCAGCGTCGAAATTCCGGCCTGCGGCGGATTCATGCTGGCCGAGCGCTCCGACGATCACCGGCGCCTGTTCGAGGAGGACAAGGAAGCGGTTTTCTTTTCCTCGCCCGAGGAAATGCTGGAAAAGGCCCGTTATTATCTGGCGAACGAAGCCGAACGTCTTAGGATCGCCGCCGCCGGGCGGGCCCGATGCCTGGCCGCCGACT
>CAZDFF010000343.1:0-3628 GCA_964504425.1 uncultured Hyphomicrobiales bacterium | reverse complement strand
CGGCGGCGCTGGTCCATCAGCAGCCAGAACGCGATCGACATGTTGAGTAGGTTCCAGGCGATGCCGTTCAAAAACGCCATCTGGTAGGACCCGGTCAGATCGTAAATGACCCCCGACATCCAGCCGCCGAGCGCCATGCCGGCGACCGTCGCCATCAGGACCAAGCTGACCCGCGCGCCGGCCTCGCGCGCCGGGAAGTATTCGCGCACGATCAGCGCGTAGCTGGGCACGATCCCGCCCTGCGACAGGCCGAACAGTGCCGACACGACGTAAAGCGACATCAGCCCGTCGAACGGCAGGTAGAACAGCAGCGCCAGGCATTGTAGCATCGAGCCCAGGATCAGCGTGCCGACGCCGCCGATTTTATCGGCGATGAAGCCGGAACCGACGCGGCTGACGACGCCGAGACCGAGCATGATCGAAAGCATTTCCGCGCCGCGCTGGGCGCCGTATCCAAGATCGCCGCAGTAAGCGACGATGTGGACCTGCGGCATCGACATGGCGATGCAGCACGACAGTCCGGCGACCACCAGCAGCGCCTGAAGCGCCGACGGCGACATCCGCACCGCGCCCGAAAGCCCGTGCGCGCCGGCCGGAATTCCGCCGTCCTCGACCGGCGAGCGCCGCCGCAGCGCCAGGGTCAAGGGCAGCATGGTGACGATGCACAGCACGCCGATGCCGACGTGCGCCTGGCGCCAGCCGACGGTTTCGATCGCGTACTGCAGCAGCGGCGGCCACAGCGTGCCGGAAAGATAGTTACCGCTGGCGACGATGGCGACCGCGATGCCGCGCCGCCGGACGAACCACAGCGACACGTCGGCGACCATAGGCCCGAACGTCGCGGAACTGCCGAGCATGCCGATCAAGACGGCCTGCGCCAGGATGAATTGCCACAGCGCCGTCGCCTGCGCGGCGATGACATAGCCAAGCCCCAGCATGACGGTGCCGAGCACGACGGGCACGCGGATGCCGAAGCGGTCGGAAAGACGCCCCATCATCACGCCGCCCACGGCGAAGCCGACCATGGTCGCGGTGTAGGGCAGCGACGCGCCGCCGCGATCGACGCCGAATTCGGCCTCGAGCGCCGGCAAGGAGACGACCGCCGACCACAGCCCGATGCCGCCGATGGTGCTGAGCGCAAGCGATATCGCCAGCCGCCACCAGGCATAGGGCGAGTCGAGCGCGGAGGCGGCGGCGGAAGGAACGCTTGTCATGGCAAACCGGAATGCCCGATTCGGGCGGCGAATGGTCGGCACGAAACCGGCGGCAGTCTGGCGTCAACGGTCTGGCCGTTCAATGGCCGGATTGTCCCGATTGTCTCGATTCGGAAGGCGCCTTACTTCTTGGCCTGGGTGGCGGGCAAAAGATTGCTTTCCCGATAATAGCGGAGCGCGCCTTCGTGAAACGGGATGTATTCGGCCTGTTCGACCATCGACTTCGGCGTCATGTTCGCGAACACCGCATGCGTCTTTTGCAGCAGGGGAAATTTCTCGAACATCGTCTTCGTGATCGTGTAGATCGTATCGGCGCTGACGTCGGTGCTGGCGACCAGAACGACGTTGACGTTGAACGTCTGCACGTCCTTCTTGTGGATCGGGTAGAGTTTCGCCGGGATGACGCCCGGCTCGTAATAGGGCCCTTTCAGGCGCACGGCGTCGACGACGCTCTTCGGAATGTCGACGAAGCGGCCCTTGCAGCCGTTGATCATGTCGTCGAGAAATTTCGAGGGAATGCCGATCGCTTCGATCAGCACGTCGACCTTGTCCTCGCAGAACGCCTTGCCCATCCGCGACGTATTCAGTTCCTGGACCTCGGCGAAATCCTTCGACGTCCATTGCATGAGTTCGAGCATCATTTCCGCCAGCTCGCGCTTGCCGGAACCCAGGTTGCCGATGTTGATCCGCTTGCCGACGATGTCGAGGAAGGTCTTGACGTCGGAGTCCTGCTTGACGATGACGCTGAGCGGCTGCGAATAGAGCACCGACATCGAGCGCAGCTTCGGATTGGCGCCGTAGGCTTCGAATTCGCCGATCCCCCTGTAGGCCTCGTAGGCGAGTCCGGCACGGGTCAGCGCGAAGTCGAGTTCGCCGGTCGCGATCGCCTGAATATTGTAGATCGAACCGCCGGTGGTGTTCGCCAGGCAGCGGACGAAATGTTCGTCGCGCCCGCCGTTGATGAGCCCGCAGATACCCTGCGCGACCGGGTAATAGACGCCGGATTGAGAACTGGTGCCGAGCGCGACGAATTTTTCCTTGGCCGACGACGGCGCCGAAGCCAGGGCCGGAACGGCCACCAGCAGCGCGAAAATCGCCGTCCGGAGCGCCCGGCGCGCCGAACCGGACCGTTGCTTGGCCGCACGCCCAATCATTGCACCACCCCTTTCGGGCCTGTCTTCTGCGAGCGTATGAGAGCGCATGGGGCGGTTCAATCGAATTCTCCGCGGTATCATTTTTCCAGGTATCCGATCTGTTTCGAGGCGGCACGGAGCCGGTTCGACAACTCGCGGGACACGCTCAGCAGCAGCGCGGCGAGCACGTCCGGGTATTCGGCGCGAAGCGAATCGAACGCCGCCCGCGTCAGCACCCAGCAGGCGGAATCGATGTCGGCCGTCACGGTCGCCGAACGGGGTTCGCCGGACAGCACCGCCATTTCGCCGAACACGACCCCCGGCAGATAGGTGATCAGGCGGGTGGTCCGATCCGCCCCCTCCACCCGGATGCGCACGCTGGCGGCGCCGGAAACGAGGAAATACATCGCATCCCCGGGCGCGCCCTGTTCGACGATCCGGGTGCCGGCCGGAAACTCGACGCGGGTCATCTTCGCTTCGATTTGGCGCAACTGGGACGGAGCCATCGCCTGAAAGGCATCGAGCGCGGCGAGCGGCAAGCTTCCCTGCCTCTCGGCGCGCTCCAGCCGGGCGATCAGCATGTCTTCGGCGGCCGCCAGCGCCGAGTCGGCGTCGGGATAGCGGCGCCCCTGGAATATCGTGTCCTTGCCGCCGAGCGCGTCGATGATCCCCCAGACCAGGCGATCCGGTGACAGGAACGCGGCCAGCAGGATCTTGCCGTCGTCGGCAAGCGTATCGTCGAGTTGGCGCAATATCTTCAGGCCGGTGCCGTCGAGATCGCTGACCAGGCGGAAATCCAAAATCACGATTTCGGCATCCGCGGCGCACCCGCGCAGCGCCCGCGCCAACTGATCGGCCGAGCCGAAGAAGATCGCGCCCTGGGCTTCCAACACGACGATCCGTCGCCCGTGCGCTTCCAGCAGGCCTTCGGCATGGTGCGAACGCACGGTGCGCGATCGGATTTCGTCCCCTCGCCTGACGCCGCGCACCACGCCGCGGCCCATCCGTTCGGCGAACAGCAACGAAGCGATCACCAATCCGATTCCGGCGGCGACGACGAAGCCGACGAAAACCGTCATCGCCGTCACGGTCAGGATGACCGCAAGCTCGGTCAGCGTCTCCCGGTCGACGCCCGACACGCCCGCGCGCCATACCTTGGCGATCATGCCCAGGGTGTCGCGATCGACCATGCGCACGGCGAACACCAACAACAGCCCCGCCACGGTGGCCATCGGGATATTGCCGATCAGCGGCCCCAGCACGGTCGCCGCCAGCAGGAAC
>CAZDFF010000342.1:0-3628 GCA_964504425.1 uncultured Hyphomicrobiales bacterium | reverse complement strand
CGGTCATGGCCGGCGCGCGCGGTTCGACCGGTGCCGCCGGTCCCGTCGGCGCCCAGGGCGCCATCGGACAGACGGGCGCTCGGGGCGATAGCGTCGCCGGGGCCGTCGGCCCAATCGGTCCCGCGGGGCCGGCCGGCGCCCAGGGCATCGCCGGACAGACGGGAAGCCAAGGCGCGACCCTGATCGGTCCGACCGGCGCCACGGGCAGCCAAGGCGCCGCGGGTGCGCAAGGCACCGGCGGGCAGCTCGGCGCGCAAGGCTACACGATGGCCGGCGGCGTCGGCCCATCGGGAAGCGCGGGCATCGCCGGCGACCAGGGCGTCGCCGGGTATACGGGCGCTCAAGGTTCCGTGGGAATCGTGAGCCGCTGGACGTCGTATCGGGTGATCAACTTCGACTACGCCCGATCGGATCTATCGGCCACCGACAGAAGCACCGTTTCCGAGATCGCGGCGTACATGGCGAAGAACCCGTCGCTCCAAATCGGGATCGACGGCTACAGGGACCCGAACAACCAGGATATGAGCAACCGCCGGGTCTCGACCGTCCGTAACGCGCTGATCGCGGCGGGCGTGCCGTCCCACAAGGTACAGGTCGGCGCGTTCGGCGACCCGGCGTTCAGCCGCGACCGGCGAGTCGAAATGCTGGTCATGACCGGGTCCGGTCAGGGCACGCAAAGCATGATCTCGCAGTAATCGTTTCCGGCCTTGAAACCCCCTTCGCGCATCCGACGCGCGGAGGGGGTTTCGGTATTCTCCACCCCATACGCGCGTCGTAACGATCCCTGTCGGGCGGCCGCAAAGGGCGCCCGTCCCGGATTCCGCCGATGCCCGTCCAAGGAGTCCTTGCCATGAACCTCGGTACGATTCTGCTGATTGTCCTGGTGCTGTTCCTGATCGGCGCCTTGCCGACATGGCGGCACAGCGCGAACTGGGGCTACTTCCCGAGCGGCGGCCTGGGCGCCGTCCTGGTCATCGTCGTCGTGCTGCTGCTGATGGGGCGGATCTAGCCCGCGCCCGGCCGCGAATTTCCCCGGAAATCCCCCACCCCCGCCCTGGACCGGCGCCCGCGGCTTGGGGTATGGTCCGGCCTGACGCACCCGTAGCTCAGCTGGATAGAGCGCTGCCCTCCGAAGGCAGAGGTCGTGAGTTCGAATCTCGCCGGGTGCGCCATTTCCCGCCGGCCGCCCTTTCGGCCTTCTTCCCGCCCCGCATACCCCCGCATGCACAAGAAAAGTTGAATGGCGCCCCATCGGGGGGCGCGGTACGAATCCGTCCATCCGGCGGCGAGGAGCCCGGCCCATGGCCGCGAAGCCCGGAAAAGCCGCCTTTCGAACGCGTTTGGATGCAACAGGGGGCCTCGTTTTCGGACGGCCCCGCCAACCAGGGAGCCTTACCGATGTCGGATACCGAAAAACGCACCGCCGCGCCGTCCAATGCGACCGGCGTGTCGCGCCGCGACCTGTTCAAGACCTTGGGCGTCGGCGCCGCCGCCGCGACGCTCGGCACCGGCCTGTTCGGCGCCGGATCGGCCACCGCCCAGGCCGGGCTCATCATGAAGAAGATTCCGCGCACCGGCGAATCGGTGCCGGCGATCGGGCTGGGCACCTTCATGACCTTCGACAAGAAGCCGGGCGCGCCGCGCGATCACCTGAAGGAGATCATGAAGCGGTTCTACGAAGGCGGCGGTCGCGCGATCGACACCTCGCCGCTCTACGGCATGTCGGAGGTCAGCATCGGGCACTTCGCCGCGGCGCTGGGCATCACCGACAAACTGTTCATCACCAACAAGATCTGGTCGACCGGCGAATACCTGAGCGACAGCAGCCACGCGGTCCGGTCGCTCGAACAATCGATGACCCGCCTGTGGCGCAACAAGATCGACGTCATGCAATGCCATAGCCTGGTGAACGTGCCGATCATCGTCAGCCTGATGAAGGAATGGAAGAAGGAAGGCCGTATCCGTTACTTCGGCGTCACGCACCACGAACTGCCGTACTTCGGCCCGCTGGCCCAATGGGTCGAGCGCGGCGATCTGGACTTCGTCCAGGTCCACTATTCGATCGGCGTGCGCGAGGCGGAAAAGCGCATCCTGCCCGCCGCCATCGACAAGGGCACGGCGGTGCTGGTGAACATGCCGTTCGAGAAGGCGCGCCTGTTCGAGGTGGTGAAGGGCCGGCCCCTGCCCGATTTCGCCAAGGAGATCGGCGCCCAGAACTGGGCCCAGTTCTTCCTGAAGTGGGTCATTTCGCACCCGGCGATCACGACGGCGATCCCGGCGACCACCAACCCGGACCATCAATCCGAAAACATCGGCGCGTTGAAGGGCCCGCTGCCCGACAAGGCCATGCGCGAACGCATGGTGAAATACATGGAAGGCATCCCGGGATTCGACGCGGTCGGCAAGATGAAGCCCTATCCGGGCAAGTCGTTCGACGGCGTCGTCCGTCTGCCCGGCGCGGCGCAGCGGACCTGAGCCGCGTCTTTCCCGCATCCGCCGCCGCGACCTTGGACAGGGTCGCGGCGGCTTTTTATTGGTCCATTGCCCCTTGTTCCCGGGGCAGCCGGGAGCAGATATAATGTCCGACGTCGCAATCGCGAGGTTTCGTTCCGTGCCCACCGTTTTTCGCCAAATATCGGCCTTCGGCCTTGTCGCCGCCGCCCTGCTGGGCGCGCCCGACGCTCAGGCCCATCCGCATGCCTGGATCGACATGAAGGTGCGGCTGCTGTTCGACAAGGACGGCAAGCTGGCGAAACTGGCCCAGGAATGGCTGTTCGACGATTTCTATTCGGCCTACGCGGTGCAGGGTGTGCCGAAGGACAAGGCGGGTAAATACGACGCCGCGAAGCTGAACGAGCTTTCGCACCAGAACCTGAAGAACCTGGCCGAGTACGATTACTTCACCGTGGTCAAAACCGAGGTCGGCAAGGTGCCGCCGGCCGGCGTCGGCGACGTTTCCACGGCGATGGTCGGCAACCGCCTGCAAATGAAGTTCACCGTGACCCTGAAGACGCCGGTCGACGGCCGCGACGGGCCGTTCGTCTATTCCATTTACGACCCGACTTATTTCGTCGAGATGCTGCACGCCAAGGGCGACGGGTCGATCCGCCTGGAAAACGCGCCCCAGGGCTGCCGCGCCGAGATGGAAGGCGCCAACCCGGACCCGCAGATGGCGCTGCTGGCGGCGGGGCTCGACAAAACGCAAAGCGGCGGCGACACGCTGGGGCAGCACTTCGCCGAAAAGGTCGTGATTCGATGCGACTGACGGCGCTGTTCGTCGTTCTGTTCGCGATCTTCGTGGCCGCCGCCACCCCGCCCGCCTTCGCCCAATCGTCGCCGGCGCCGGTCGTCGCCGATAGAGCCGTCGCCAAGGCCGAACCCGGCCTGTGGTCGCGCACGGTTGCGTACGTCGCCGAAAAGCAACGCCGGTTCCATCGCGAGCTGACCGGCGCCTTGAAGGACCTGCGCGACCGGCGTTCCGCGCACGCGGCCTGGACGCTGGTCGTCGTCAGTTTTCTTTACGGTCTATTTCACGCCGCCGGGCCGGGGCACGGAAAATTCGTGCTGACGACCTATCTGCTGACCCACGAGAACAAGGTCGCGCGCGGCGTTTTCCTGTCCGCCGCCG
>CAZDFF010000341.1:0-3629 GCA_964504425.1 uncultured Hyphomicrobiales bacterium | reverse complement strand
CTTGGCGATGCGTTTCAGGGTCTGCGGGTCGGGCGTCACCTGTTTCGGCGGCAGGCCGTCGATGCGCTGGATGTCGTAGGTGCGCTTTTCGATCTTCAGCGCCCGGAGTTCGGTTCCGGCCGCGGTGGCGACGATCAGTTCCGCGGTCGGCTTGGCGTCGCGGCCGAAGCCGAGCAGAAAGCGGCCGTCGCCGTCGACGCGAACGGGCTTGTTGTCGAGCATGACCTTAGCGCCCGGTTCCGCGCGACCGACGACCAGCCCGCCCTGCATGAACGACCCCTGAAGGTCGAGCGCCCACACCGGGAGCGACAGGAAAATCGCGACGACGGCGGCGCCGGCCATCACGAGCCGGCGGCTCATAACAGCGAGCCTTGTTTCGGGTCCTTGCCGCGCGACGGTTTCGGCTTGGCCGCCGTTTTTTCCGGCTCACCGCCGGGATCGCCGGGACCGCCGTTTGCGGTGGCGCCCACGGCCGCGTCGGCGAATTCGATGACCAGCGCCATGCCCGAAGCCACGGCGGCGGCCTTGGTGACCGCGTGGCCGCCGCCGTCGCGCACCACGGCGTAGCCCCTCTTCAATACGCTTTTGTACGAAAGACTTTCCAGCAGCGACTCCCATCGGCCGAACCGTGCTTCGGCATCCTTGACGATGGACGCGAAAGCGACCCTCAAGGATCGCGTCGTGCGTTGGAAGAGATCGGTTTCGTTCTTTACGAAGCGTCGCGGGTCGGGGAAGCGGGCCATGGTTTCGGTCAGCCTCCGCCGCTGCCGTTCGACGCCGACCTTGAGGCCGTTCGCCAGTCTTTCCGACCAGTCGTCGAGCCCCTGCTGCGCTTCCTCGACCAATCGTTCCAGGCGCGGCAGGCCGCGCGCCAGATCGGCCAGCCGCGTTTCGCGCTCGACGGTCAGGCGGCCGACGGCGTTGGAAAGGCGCAGCGCCTTGTTCTCGACCTCGGTTAGCAATTCGGCGCGCACCGGCACCGCCATTTCGGCCGCCGCCGTCGGCGTCGGCGCGCGGCGGTCGGAGGCGAAGTCGATCAGCGTGGTGTCGGTTTCATGGCCGACGGCGGAAATTAGCGGGATCGCGCTTTCGGCTGCGGCGCGCACCACGACTTCCTCGTTGAACGCCCACAGGTCTTCCAGGCTGCCGCCGCCGCGCGCGACGATCAGCACGTCGGGCCGGGGCACCCTGCCGCCCGGCGTCAAGGCATTGAAGCCCCGGATCGCGGCGGCGACCTGTTCGGCGGCGCCCTGGCCCTGCACCAGCACCGGCCACAGCAGCACGTGGCGCGGGAAGCGTTCGGCAAGGCGATGCAGGATGTCGCGGATCACGGCGCCGGTCGGCGAGGTGACGACGCCGATGACGGCGGGCAAAAACGGGATCGGCTTCTTGCGCTCGGCGTCGAACAAGCCCTCGGCGGCCAGCTTCTTGCGCCGGTCCTCCAAAAGCTTCAAGAGCGCGCCCTCGCCCGCGAGCTCCATGCGCTCGACCACCATCTGGTACTTCGACCGGCCGGGGTAGGTGGTCAGCCGCCCGGTCGCGATCACTTCCATGCCGTCCTCGGGCGATATGCCCAACCGGCCCGCCGCGCCGCGCCAGGAAACGCCGTCCAGGACCGCGTCGGCGTCCTTCAGCGCGAAGTAAAGATGCCCGCTCGCGGCCTTCTTGAAGCCCGAAATCTCGCCCCGGACGCGGACCAGGGCGAAGGCGTCCTCGACGGTTGCCTTCAGGGCCTGGGAAATCTCGCCGACCGAGAAAATCGGCAGGTTCCCGGCGCCGCTTTCGGGTGTTGGGTTTTCCTTCATGGTTGCTAGTATGTCCCAAGCGAGGCGCAAAACAAACGGCGCCGCATGACCCAAGGGAGGGTCGAACGGATGAAGGTGCTGGTCGTCGGGTCGGGTGGGCGCGAACACGCGCTCTGTTGGGCCATCTCGAAATCGCCGAAGCGGCCCAAGCTGTACGCCGCGCCGGGCAACGCCGGCATCGCCGATCTGGCCGAATGTGTCGACATCGGCGCCGAGGACATCGACGGCCTCATGCGGTTCGCGTCGGAAACCGAAATCGACTTCGTCGTGGTCGGGCCCGAGGGGCCCTTGGCCCTGGGTCTGGCCGACCGGTTGGAAGGCGCGAGCATCAAGGTCTTCGGGCCGTCGGCCGGGGCCGCCGAATTGGAAAGTTCCAAGGGCCTGATGAAGGATCTGTGCGCGAAATACGGCATCCCGACCGCGGCCTATGCCCGTTTCGACGAGCCCGACGCGGCCAAGGAATACATCCGCGCCAAGGGCGCGCCCATCGTGGTGAAGGCCGACGGCCTGGCGGCGGGCAAGGGGGTGATCGTCTGCCACAACGTCAACGAAGCCTACGCCGCCATCGACCACATGATGACCGAGCGCGCGTTCGGCGGCGCCGGCGACGAAGTGGTGATCGAGGAATTCATGACCGGCGAGGAGGTCAGCTTCTTCGCGCTCGTCGATGGTATCCACACGGCGCCGCTGGTCGCCTGCCAGGACCACAAGGCGCGCGACGACGGCGACAAGGGGCCGAACACCGGCGGCATGGGCGCCTATGGGCCGGCGCCGGCGGTCACGGCGGACGTGGCGGCGACGATCATGAAAACGGCGATCGAACCGATGGTGAAGGGGCTGGCCGCCGAGGGCCGGCCGTACAAGGGGGTTCTCTTCGCCGGCGTCATGATGACGCCCGACGGGCCGAAGGTTTTGGAATACAACGTCCGCTTCGGCGATCCGGAATGCCAGGTGCTGATGGCGATGATGAAGTCCGACGTTCTCGACGCGCTCTTGGCCTGCGCCGAGGGACGCCTGCACAAGACCAAGATCGAATGGCGCGACGGCTGCGCGCTGGTCGTGGTGATGGCGGCCAAGGGCTATCCCGGCGCCTATCAGAAGGACACCGAAATCGCCGGCATCGAAGTCGCCGAAGGCACCGGCGCGATCGTGTTCCATGCCGGCACCCGGCGCGAGAACGGGCGGCTCCTCGCGAACGGGGGACGCGTGCTCGGCGTCACGGCGCTTGGCAAAACCGTGGCCGAGGCCCAGGCGCGGGCCTACGACGCGGTCGACCGCATCGCCTGGGGCGACGGGTTCTGCCGGCGCGATATCGGGTGGCGCGCCGTTGCCGTGAAATAGGCTGGCGCGCGGTCGCCGCGAAATAGGCCGGCTCTTTCCGCGCCCGGCGCCGCACCCTATATGAATACGGGCATCCTTAAGCGAGGGACCGACATGGACGACAAGACCCGCACCGAACTGGAAGCCGCCGCGTTTCGCGGCCTGGCCGAACATCTGCGCAAGCGCACCGACGTGCAGAACATCGACCTGATGAACCTGGCCGGGTTCTGCCGCAACTGCCTGTCGAAATGGTATCGGGCGGCGGCCGAGACCAAGGGCATCGAGATGACCTACGACCGGGCGCGCGAGATCGTCTACGGCATGCCCTACAAGGAATGGCAGGCGAAGTACCAGAAGGAAGCGACGCCGGAACAGAAGAAGCGCTACGAGGAAACGACGCCGCTGCACGCCGAGATCAGTGGCCATAAGTAGCACCCGGAATGCGTAACGCACCCCCCTCCCTGTCCCTCCCCCGCAAGGGGGGAGGGAAACAAGAAAAATCCC
>CAZDFF010000340.1:0-3643 GCA_964504425.1 uncultured Hyphomicrobiales bacterium | reverse complement strand
TCCTGGCCGAAGAACGGTTCGCCCTCGAACACGCTGACGGGGACGCCCCAATGCCCGGCGTTGCCGTGATCCTGGTGGTTCCGTTCCAGTTCGGCCTCGATCTTGGGTTTTTCGTCGGCCAGCATCGCGTCCAGTTCGTCGAGGTCGAGCCCGGCGCGGGCGACCGCGAACTTCAGGTGAAAGCCCTTGTCCCAGTCGTCGGTCTTGCCGTCCCACAAAATCCGCATGACGTGAAGCGCGAATTCGCCGCCCCGGCCCTTCAAGGCGGCGGCGACGGCGAGTCGGGTCAGGCGCTCGGCCAGCGGATGCGTCGCCTCGAGCTCGTAGGTCGCCAGGTTCTGGCGGATCGGGTCGGGCACCGGGCGCCGATAGGGAATGCCGTGGAACGCGGCGACCCGGATGCAATCGTTCATCTGGTAGGGGCGGTAGCGCCGGTCCACTTTCTTGAAGAACTCGGGCGAACGGATGGCGATCGGATAGACCGGCCGGTGCACCGCGACGACGTCGTATTTGTCCATCATCCGTTTGGCCAGTTCGACGGCGAAATAGCTGTAGGGGCTGCGAATCGAGAAATAGAGATCGAACGAGAGCGTCATTCTTTTTGCTTTTCCTTTTAATCCTTCGAGAAGTAGATCGGGCCGTAATAGGCGGTCGATTCGCCCTTGGTGTTGTCGGTATCGGAGAAGAAGGCCACGGCGTCGATCTGCGTTATGTCTTCGCCGTAGGCACGCTTGAAATCGGCGCGCACGTCGCGCCTTTCCTTGATCCATTTGCCGGTGTCGGCCGCGCCCGAGCGGACCGCGAACAAATGCGTCGTGGCCCGGCCGGGGTTCGGCCAGTCCGCGCCCTCGGGGACCTTGCCGGTCCAGACGTAACCGACGCCACGCGTCTTCCAGAACAGCAGGCCGTGCGATTCAATCAGATAAACGCGGGCTGGAAAATCGTCGCCTTCCTTGGTGCGCTCGTCCGCGCCGGACAGCACGTTCTCGACCCGCCACTCCCAATTGATGTAGGGCGTCTTGGTCAGGTCGACGGTAACGGCTCGGTAATAGCCCGAAGCCGTGCCCTTGCTTTTCGCTTCGACGGCGACGCGGCCGTCCTTGAAGGTCGACCGATATTGGGTCTCGCCCTCGAACGCCTTCTTCTCCCACGCCGACAGCGTTTCCGGCATCAGCACGTAGGTGCGCTCGTCCGTCGCCGCCGCCGGACCGGCGAGCAGGGCCGCGAGCGCGAACGCGCCCACGGCCGTCGTCGCGCCGCCGGAAAACGTCGTCATGTCGTGATCGGGCCCTTGCCGACGCGCGGATGCGGGCGGGAGCCGTCGGTCGCGACCATGCAGACGACGATTTCGTCGGGCAGCGGGGCGTCCGGGATCATGACGGTGATCGTGTCGAAATGATCGAACGACCAGACGTTATCCTTGTGGCCGATGGGGATGTCGATGGCGGTGCCGGGACCGCCGATTTTCACGTTCGACGGGATCAGCGCCGTGCCGCCGCCCAACGCCGCGCGCATCGGCTTGCCCATCTTCGGGTGCGTGATCGCGCCGCCCTGTTCGATGTCGCCCATGGTTCCCATGATGGTCGCCTTGCCGTAGCTTACGCCCGGCCCGCCTAGCAGCTTGGCGGCCTCGCCGAACAACTGATCGCCCAATTTTCCGCCGATGTCGAACAACTGGGACAGGTCCTCGACGTACTTGCCGGCGAACGGATTCTTGATGACGGCCATGGCGACGACGCGCGTGATCGCCTTGCACGGCTTGCCGGTCTGGTCCTTGTGGATGACTTCCTTGATGATCTGTGTCTTGCGGATATCCATGATCTCTCCCCGTTCGCGGCCGGGAGTTGTTCCCGGGCTCGCGGCCGGCCGAGTTTAGCGGGGTGCCCTGGGCAAGTCACGGGCTCGGGCGGACCCGCTGCCGTAGATACTTCAATCGTGGTATTCTGATAGCTATTGATACGGAAAGGCTATCGATGATCGATCTCCGTCAATTGCGCCAGTTCGTCGCCGTCGCCGAGGAACTGAATTTTCGCCGCGCCGCGGAACGGCTGCGCATGTCGCAGCCGCCCCTGAGCCAGACGATCAAGAGCCTGGAAGACGAACTCGGCACGCCGCTGTTCAATCGCACCCGTCGCAAGGTCGAACTGACCGCGCCCGGGCGCGTGCTGCTGGATCAGGCGCACCGGGTCCTGTCGCAGATGGATCGGGCGCTGGACGCGGCGCGCGGCGCGGCGCAGGGCATGATCGGACGGGTTTCGGTCGGCTTCGTGCCCTCGCTGGCGTACGAAATCCTGCCGGCGATCCTGCGCCAGTTCCGCGCGCACCATCCGGCGGTCGATCTGCATCTGGAGGAAATGGCGACGGTCGATCAGACCGACGCCCTGCTGCAACGGCGGATCGACGTGGCGCTGAACCGGCCGCCGACGTTTTTCTCGCGCGGCATTCTTCAGGAACCCTTGATGCGCGAGCGCTTGATCGCCGCGCTGCCGGCCGAGCATCGGCTGCTCAAGCAAAAGACCGTCCGCCTGAAGGACATGAGCGAAGAGGCGTTTTTGTTGATCCCGCCGCGGTGGGGCACCGGCTATCACACCCGGGTTCTGGACGCCTGCCAGGAAGCGGGGTTCGTGCCCCGCGTCGTGCAGGAGCCGAAATACATGCATACCATCGTCGGCCTGGTCGCCGCCGGCATCGGCGTCGCCCTGGTGCCGAGCACGATGAAAAACCTGACGCCGGTGGGCTGCGTCTACCGCGATCTTGCCGACCGCACGGCGGCGCTTTCCATCGATCTCGGCGTCGCCTGGCATCAATCCGACGCCTCGCCCGTGCTGCACGCCTTCCTGGAAGCCGCGCGCACGGTCGGGAAACGTTATGGCGTCGGCAAGGCCGTGGCGGGCCCTACCGGGGTCGGTCGCCGGCGGCGGTGACGCGCCACAGGAAGCGCGGCATGGTGTCGTCGTAGTCGCGCACGCCGTAATGCATGGCGCAGCGATTGTCCCACATCAGGAAATCGCCGACCCGCCAGTGATGGCGGTAGATGTTTTCGTGCTGGGTCGCCTGGGCGATCAGGTATTCCAGCAGGGCTTGGCTTTCGTCGACGGTCCAGCCGACGAAGTGCGACGTGAACCACGGGCTGACGTACAGCGCCTTGCGTCCGGTTTCCGGATGGGTGCGGACCACGGGATGCACCACGCCTGGAGGCGCTTCCTTGACCGACAGGCGCGACGGCACTTCGCGGACCAGCGGTTCGGCGGTATGCACGGCCTGAAGCGTGTCCAGCGTCGCGCGCAGGCCCGGCGACAGCTTTTCGTAGGCCGCGTACATGTTGTTGAACATGGTGTCGGCGTGGCCCTGGGTGACCTCGATGGCGTACAGCGCCGAGCCCAGCGGCGGAATTTCGCCGTAGGAAATGTCGGAATGCCACAGGTCGTTGCGCGGCCCCAGCTTGCCCTTGCGGTTTTCCAGCACCATCACCTGGGGGAACTGCTCCAGGCCGCGGCGCGATCCCAACGGATGCGGTTCGGCGGCGCCGAAGCCCTCGATGAAGCGCACCAGGTCCTGCGGTTCCAGCTTCTGCCCCGGAAACACGATGACGATGTTCTCGTGGAACAGGTCGCGGATTTCGGCGAACGTCGCGGTGTCGAGC
>CAZDFF010000339.1:0-3689 GCA_964504425.1 uncultured Hyphomicrobiales bacterium | reverse complement strand
TCGAGACCACGAACGCGAACACGTAGCGCTCGCGGCCGTAGCCGAACGGGTGCGCAGCCGGGGGCCGGCGCTGAGCAGTTTCGTCGTTTCCGAGGTCGAGGCGTTCGACCCCGCCTGATGACACGGGCATGACGGCGCGCTAGACTACCCCCCATGAGTGCCGAGATTGTCAATCTGGCCGACCATCGAAAGCAGAAAGCGCGCGCCGACAAGGAGCGCAAAGCCGCCGAAAACCGCGTCCGCTTCGGTCGCGCCAAGGTGGACAAGGAACGCGAAGGCACCGAGCGGACCCGCGAGGAGCGTGCCTGGGACGCCCACAAGATCGACGACAAGGCCGACGACAAGGACCGCTAGGTCCGCCCCATTAAATTCGTTTTATTTCAATGCATTAAAGCTGCGTTCTCGCGTCGTGCGCGAAACCGGCGCGGGGTCATTTCGCGGTCGGCTTGCCGTCCTCGAACGACGTGCCCGATTCGGGATCGAGCAGCCGGTGCATGTGCACCACGACATATTTCCAATCCGCCTGATCGACGTGGGCCTGGCTGGCCGCGCGCCATGCCGCCAACGCCGATTTGTAGTCGGGAAAGATGCCGACGATATCGAGGCGGTCGGGTTCGACGAAATCGACGCCCTGCGGGTCGGCGACCCGGCCGCCGAACACCAGATGCAACAAAGCCTTGGTCATGGCGGGTTCCTTCTGTTCCCGAACGGAATAGAACCTTACCGTCCGTCGCCCGGTGTCGCAATCGGCGGGCCGCCCCTATATTCCGGATGCCCTTGCCGTCATACAGTTGGAAAGAAGGTCCCATGATCGATCTGTACACGTGGCCGACGCCGAACGGATTCAAGGTTTCCATCATGCTCGAGGAAACCGGCCTGCCCTACAACGCGATCCCGGTCGACATCGGCGCCGGCGACCAGTTCAAGCCCGACTACCTGAAGATCAGCCCGAACAACAAGATGCCGGCGCTGGTCGATCCCGATGGTCCGGGCGGCAAGCCCTATTCTCTGTTCGAGTCCGGCGCGATCCTGATGTACCTGGCGGAGAAGACCGGCAAGTTCATGCCGATCGAGACGCGCGCCCGCTACGACGTTATCAAATGGCTGATGTTCCAAATGGGCACCGTCGGGCCGATGCTCGGCCAGGCGCACCATTTCCGCCAGTACGCGCCCGAGCCGGTCCCCTACGCGATCGACCGCTACACCAACGAGGCGAAACGGATTTACGGCGTCATCGACCGCCGTCTGGCCGAGGCCGAATACCTGGCCGGGGCCTATTCGATCGCCGACATGGCGGTGTTCCCGTGGCTCCGGCCGCACAAGCGCCAGGGCCAGGACCTGACCGACTTCCCCAACCTGAAACGCTGGTTCGACGCCATCGCCGCCCGTCCGGCGGTCGAGCGCGGCGTCGCGGTGCTGGCCGACCGGAGTGCGGTGCCGAAGGAAATCGACGCCAAAACCCGGGCCATCCTGTTCGGCGGCGTCCCGGCGGCGTGAACGCGTTTATTGTCGTTATTGTCGCGCGCGAATCCATTCCAGGACGGCGTTGCCGCCCATCGGCCGCCCGATGAAATAACCCTGCGCGAGGTCGCATCCCGCCTCGCGCAGGAATCCGAGCGTCCATGCGTCCTCGACGCCTTCCGCCGTGACGCGCAATCCGAGGCTGTGCGCGAGGCCGACGATCGCCTTGACGATGTTGCGGGATTCCTTCGACTCCGGGGCGGATATCAAGAACATCTTGTCGATCTTCAGTTCCGAGAAAGGCAGCCGCGCCAGTTGGATCAACGACGAATAGCCGACGCCGAAATCGTCGATCGACAGATGGAATCCCTTGATCCGAAATCGAGTCAAAAGATCCAACGTCGCGACCGAATCGGCCATCGCGCTGGTTTCGGTGACTTCCAAGATGATCCGCCCCGGATCGATCGCATGCTCGCCGCACGCGGCGGCGATGCGGTTGGCCAATTCGACGTCCCCGAGCGATCGCGCCGAAAGGTTCAGCGACAACAGCGGGGCGGCATCGGAAAACGAAGACGCGAGCCACGCCAAGCCCTGTTCGAATACCCGGTCGGTCAAACGGTCGATCAAGCCGGTGCGCTCGGCGAGGGGTATGAAAATATCCGGGCCGACGATCCCGGCGCCGGGGCGGTGCCAGCGGACCAAGGCCTCGAACCCCGCCAGCGCGCCGGTCGAGCATTGGAGCTTCGGCTGGTAAAAAACGCTGAATTCGCGCCGGTCGAGCGCATCCTTAAGGTCTTCCTCGGTAACGACGTCGCGATCGGCGCGCGAACCCGGCGCGGGCGGTGTCCGGTTCGGATTCTTGGCTATCGGCGCGGTTGTCAGGAGCGTCCGCAAAGCCTTCGGCGAAAAAGGCTTGGAAACGACGCCCGCGACCGACAGGCCGCGTTCCGCCGCCGCCCGCTGCGCGGCATCGAGAACCCGCCCCCCCATGCCGCTGGTGATAATGATCGTCGCCTCGCACCGCAGATCGCCCAGCATGCGCATGGCCTCGATCCCGTCCACCTCGGGCATGACGAGGTCGAGCGCGATATGCGTCGGGGACCATTCTTCCAGAATCCGAAAAAAGTCTTTCGCCTGGGTCGCGGCCCGAATTTGGAAATTGACCGTTTCCGCTATCGCACCGATGATCGCGCCGACATCCGGGTCGTCGTCGAAAATCAGCAAGCGGCCGCCGAGGGCGCTTTCCCCGCTCATGACGGCGGCTCCCTGTCCCGGTCCAGCGCCATGCGGATCATTCGCGCCAGATCGGCGCGACGGTAAGGCTTGCTGAGAAGAAGCACGCCCCGATCCAGGCGCCCTTGATGGACGATGGCGTTCTCCGTGTATCCGGACGTGAACAGCACCTCTGTTTCCGGCCTGATTTGGCGCACGGCGTCCGCCAACTCCTTGCCGTTCATGCCGCCGGGCATGATCACGTCGGTGAACAGAAGGTCGATCCCGGGCTCCTTGCGGAAGATATCCAGGGCTTCCGGGCCGCTGCCTGCCGCCAGGACGCGATAGCCGAGGGCGCGAAGCTGGTCTTCGACGTGCGCGCGCACCAGATCGTCGTCCTCGACCATCAGGATCGTCTCGGAACCGCCCATCGTCGAATCGACGGCGGACTTTTCTCTTTCTTCCTTGTCCAGGCCGACGGTCCGAGGCAGATAAAGCTTCACGGTCGTTCCTTGACCGACTTCCGAGTATATTTTCACATGTCCTCCCGATTGCTTGACGAAACCGTAGACCATGCTCAGGCCAAGGCCCGTGCCTTTCCCTTGCTCCTTGGTGGTGAAGAACGGATCGAACACCTTGCCTATAATCTCCGGCGGAATGCCAGTGCCGGTGTCCGTGACCGCGATCATGACGTATTCCCCCGGAACGACCTCGGTGTGGCTGTCGGCGTAGTCGGCGTCGAGTTCGGCGTTCGCGGTTTCGATCGTCAGATTGCCGTTTCCACTCATAGCGTCGCGCGCGTTGATGCAAAGATTCAGGATCGCGTTTTCGAGTTGCGACGGATCGATCGAGGCGTCCCAAAGACCGTCGCCGCGCGACAATTCGATCGAAATGCTTTCGGTCAACGTCCGCCGCATCAGGCCTTCCATGCCGGCGAGCAGGCGGTTGACGTCGACGGTCTTCGGTTTCAGGGCCTGGCGCCTGGAAAACGCCAACAGCCGCTGGGTCAGGTCGGC
>CAZDFF010000338.1:0-3692 GCA_964504425.1 uncultured Hyphomicrobiales bacterium | reverse complement strand
GTCGGGCCAAGCCACGACCTGGGTGGCGGTGCACATCGCCGTTTCGGTCGCGACGTATGCATTGGTCACCATCGCGGCCGTCGCCGCGCTGGCGGCGTTCCTGCAAGAACGCGCGTTAAAGGCAAAGCGGCCGACGGCACTGACGCGCGCGTTGCCTGCGGTCGCCGATTGCGAGGCATTGTTGGTTCGTCTTTTGATCTTCAGCGAGATCGTGCTGGGGATTGGGCTGGTCACTGGTATGGGCGCGCTCTATCTTGAAACAGGAAGCGTCCTGACTTTCGACCATAAAACCGTCTTGACCATGGCGGCTTTCGCCGTCATTGGCGGGTTGCTGTTCGCCCATTTCCGCACCGGCATGCGCGGGCGCAAGGCGGCCCGAGTGGTTCTTCTCGGCTATCTCCTGCTGACTCTGGGGTATCCCGGGGTCAAATTCGTGACCGATGTCCTTCTGGCACGGTAATTCCGTCACCCTTATTCCATTGTATTTTGGTTAGTTTTGCCTAATAAATGGGCACCCGTGACGATCAGAGACCGATGACCGTCCAGATAGGTTCCGTTCGCCTGGATTCACCCGTAATCCTGGCCCCGATGTCGGGGGTGACCGACATGCCGTTCCGTCGTCTTGTGCGGCGTTGCGGCGTGGGGCTGGTCGTGTCCGAAATGATCGCCAGCCGTGCCATGATCCACGCCGCCACGAAGACGCTGCGCATGGCCACGCCGGCGCCCGAGGAAAGCCCGATGGCGGTTCAGTTGGCGGGCTGCGAGCCCGACGTGATGGCGGAGGCGGCGAAGCTGAACGCCGATAGGGGTGCCGAGATCATCGACATCAACATGGGCTGCCCGGTGAAGAAGATCGTCAACGGCGATGCCGGTTCGGCATTGATGCGCGATGAGGCATTGGCGGGGCGCATCCTGGAAGCCGTCGTGAAAGCAGTTCACCTGCCGGTGACGTTGAAGATGCGCACCGGCTGGGACGATGCCAACCGGAATGCGCCGTCGCTGGCGCGGATCGCCGAAGAGAGCGGCATCAAGTCGATTGCCGTACATGGCCGTACCCGCAACCAGTTCTTCGGCGGCCGTGCGGATTGGACGTTCATCCGCAAGGTCAAGGAAGCGGTCCGCATCCCCGTGATTGGCAACGGCGACGTCGCGTCGGTGGAGGATGCCGAAACCTTGCTGGCGCAATCGGGGGCCGACGCGGTGATGATCGGCCGCGGGGCGTACGGCCGGCCGTGGCTGCCGAACCAGGTCGCGCATTACCTGAAAACTGGGGAACGGTTGCCCGATCCGCCGCTCGCGGAGCAGTTGGAGATCGTGCTGACCCATTTCGAGGACATGCTGACCCATTACGGCACCGAACACGGCGTGCGCATCGCGCGCAAACATATCGCCTGGTATTCCAAAGGTTTGCATGGGTCGGCCGAATATAGGGCCGAAATCAACACTCTCGAAGATCCCGCGCGCGTGCGGCAGACGATCCGGTCGTACTACGAGCCGTTGCTCGAAAGGATTGCCGCTTGATCGCGAAGCCTGCCGCATTGATCCGCCCGCCCGCAACGGCGGTGCCGGATGCCGAGGGTATTCTCAACGCGATCGCGATGGCGGTGGTTGCCGTCGATCCGGACGGCGTTATCACGCACGCCAACAGTGCCGCCGAGCAACTTTTCCAATCGAGCGCCACGGTCCTGGTCGGACAGCCGCTGCGCGCGCATATTCCGGGCGATAGCCCGTTATTCGCTCTGATCGATCAGGTGCACGCCGCCGGCAATGCAATCTCGGAATACGGCCTGACGTTGGATACGCCGCGCATGGGCCGCCATTTCGTCAATGTTCATGCCGCGCCCCTGGCGGAACCCAACATGGGCGTGGTGGTCGCGTTGCAGCCGCGTTCGATTGCCGAGAAAATCGATCGCCAGTTGACTCATCGCGGGGCCGCCCGATCGATGTCGGCGATGGCGGCGGTGCTGGCGCACGAAATCAAGAATCCGTTGTCCGGCATTCGCGGCGCGGCGCAGCTTCTGGAGCAGGGCGTACAGCCTCAAGACCGGCCCTTGACTCAATTGATCCGCGAGGAAGCCGACCGAATTTGCGATCTCGTCGATCGCATGGACGTTTTTTCCGACAGCGGCGCCATTCGCCGCCAGGCGGTCAACATCCATCAGGTGCTCGACCGCGTGCGTCAGCTTGCGGAAAGCGGCTTCGGACGCAATGTCCGCTTTGTCATCGATTACGATCCGTCGTTGCCCCATGTGCTCGGCGACCGCGATCAGTTGATTCAGGTGTTTCTGAATCTGGTGAAGAACGCGGCCGAGGCGGTGCCTGCGGAGGGCGGCGAAATCGTGCTTTCCACCGCCTATCAGCATGGCGTCCGCTTTGCGATCCCGGGCAGCGATTCCCGGGTTCATCTGCCGTTGATGATCAGCGTTCAGGACAACGGCAACGGCATTCCCGAAGATCTGAAAGCGTATCTGTTCGATCCGTTCGTGACCTCGAAACCGAGGGGCAACGGTCTCGGCCTGGCGCTGGTCGCCAAGATCGTCGGCGACCACGGCGGCGTCATCGAATTCGACAGCGACCGCGGCCGCACGATTTTCCGAGTCATGCTGCCGATGTACCGAGGTCCCGAGGAGAACGAGCCGTGACGCCGGTCGTCTTGGTCGCGGACGACGACAGCGCGATCCGAACGGTCGTGACTCACGCGCTGGATCGCGCGGGGTTCGAGGTCCGTGCCACGTCCAATGCGGCGACTCTCTGGAATTGGGTTCGTGACGGCGAGGGCGATTTGGTCATCACCGACGTGGTGATGCCCGACGAAAACGGCCTCGATCTGATCCCGCGCATTCGCAAGATTCGACCGGAACTCCGGATTGTCGTCATGAGCGCGCAAAACACGCTTCTGACCGCGGTGAAAGCGACCGAGCGCGGCGCCTTCGAATACCTCCCGAAACCGTTCGATATCAATGAATTGGTCAGCGTCGTCAGGCGCGCGCTGGAGCCCCAGAGTCGAGTCGCCGGAAGCGATCCGCAAGCGACCGACGACGAGGAAAAACTCCCGCTGATCGGCCGCTCGCAGGCGATGCAGGAAATTTACCGCACGCTGGCGCGCCTCATGGGCACCGACCTGACGGTGCTGATCACGGGCGAATCCGGTACCGGCAAGGAACTGGTGGCGCGCGCGTTGCACAACTACGGCAAGCGAAAAAGCGGGCCGTTTGTCGCCATCAACATGGCGGCGATTCCGCGCGAGTTGATAGAAAGCGAACTGTTCGGTCACGAGAAAGGCGCCTTCACCGGCGCCACCCAACGGAGCGCCGGGCGCTTCGAGCAAGCCGAAGGCGGCACGCTGTTCCTCGACGAAATCGGCGACATGCCGCCCGAGGCTCAGACGCGATTGCTGCGCGTATTGCAGGAAGGCGAATACACGACGGTCGGCGGGCGCACGCCGATCAAGGCCAACGTGCGCATCGTCGCCGCGACCCATCACGATCTGCGCCAGTTGATCCGCCAGGGGCTGTTTCGCGAGGATCTGTATTTCCGCCTGAACGTCGTGCCGATTCGCTTGCCGCCGCTGCGCGAGCGGACCGAGGACATCCCGGAACTGGTACGCCACTTCCTCGCGGCCGCGTCGAATGAAGGGTTGCCCTGGAAGATCATCGACGCCGACGCGATGGAGCGCTTGAAGAGCTACCGCT
>CAZDFF010000337.1:0-3732 GCA_964504425.1 uncultured Hyphomicrobiales bacterium | reverse complement strand
GGAAGATGATCGATCAAGACCTCTTCAGAAAAACAATGCGCCAATGGGCCGCCGGAGTCACGGTCGTGACGATCGACACCGGGGAGAAGATTCATGGCATGACCGCAAACTCGTTCACGTCGGTATCGTGTTCTCCGCCGCTCCTGCTGTTTTGCGTCGGCCATACGAACGATACCTATGAACTTCTGAAGGAAGGCGCAACCGTCGGCGTGAATTTATTGAGCGATTCACAGAAGGATCTGTCCTATCGATTTGCGACAAAAACGGACGCACGATATAAATTGGACGATCTCAGTACACGCAAGGGCCCTTACGGCGCGACGCTGTTTGATGGATGTGCGGCCGTTATCGAGGCTGCGATAATCCAAGCGCATTGTGCTGGCGACCATACAATTTTTATTGCGGAAATGCTCTGGGCCGATCCGGATTCAGAGAAAGCGCCCCTCGTTTACTCGCAGGGCGGCTACGCGAAATTGGCACCTATTCCAGAGGAGCGCGAACCCGGATTCCGGCTGTTTGCGCAATAGAGCTTGTCGCGAGGATAAACGTATGAAGCTCGTTGCGATCGTTGGGAGCGCAGTCAAAAGTGGGAGGACAAGAAAAGCCGTCGAGGCGGTTATCGAGGCAGCTCTTGCGATCAAGCCCGACATTCAAACGGACATTGTGGACTTGGCGCACGACCGCGTGTCGATATTGGATGGCCGGCCATCGGAAAAATATGAGGACGCGACGGTTTCCGTGATCGATCGCGTTTTGCAGGGCACGACGTTCTTGATTGCCAGCCCGATCTATCGCGGCACCTATACGGGAGCGTTGAAAAATCTGATCGATCATCTTCCACTGGAATCGTTCGAAAGCCGGCCTATCGGCTTGATCGCAACGGGCGCGACGTCCCATCATTACTTGGCAGTCGACCATCAATTTCGTGGTTTGCTTGCCTGGTTCAATTCGTTCGTATTGCCGGGCAGCGTCTATCTTGAAAACAAGGATTATTCGAGCGGCGAGATCGTCAATGCGGATGCCGCTCGCCATCTCCGGGAACTGGCCGAATCGTTGATTGCAGTCACGACCGCGCTTGCCGATGTCCGGGCAATCCCGCCTTGCCTGATGCGCCAGACAATGGAGGCGCGGCGTGCCTAATGGTCCGATCGTGTTGGACGGCCGAAAGCCGCGAATTCTAAGCGTGCGGACGGCGGCGCGCTCCAAGCTATTCGAGATTGAGGCGGTACATTTACGATTTTCGAACGGTGTCGAGGCCGAGTACGAAAGGGTATCTTCCGGTGGCCAGTATGGCGCGGTTGTGGTGGTCCCCGTACTGGATAACAAGACGATCTTGCTGGTCCGCGAATATGCCGTCGGTTTCGATAGGTACGAGCTAGGTTTGCCGAAGGGATTGATTCTCGCCGGGGAATCGTTTTCCTCGGCGGCCAAACGCGAACTCATGGAGGAAATTGGCTACCGGGCGGAAAGACTTTCGCATCTTTATACGCTGACGATTGCGCCCGGATTTCTCTCGTACGCGACCGAAGTGGTGCTCGCTACCGAATTGTCCGTCTGTGCCAAGCAGGGCGACGAGCCGGAGCCGGTCGAGGTGATCGCCTGGCCGCTGCGGAAACTAGACGCGCTAATCGACGCGAGGGATGTCACGGACGCGCGAAGCGTTGCGGCATTGTTGTTGGCGAAGGCTGCTTTGGCCGGGACCGGGAAAGGGAATTGAGATGTTATCAGCGTGTTCGAGCCGAACCTCTGTAGGCCGTCCGCCTACCGAGTACCGAATAAAAATAAGTCAAGCCGGAGGAAGTCGTGAAAAAAATTGACGGGTTTTCGACTATCGAGGAAGGCATCGAAGAAATCCGCGCCGGTCGACTGTTGCTCGTCACCGATGACGAGGAACGGGAGAACGAGTGCGACCTTGTCTTCGCTGCCGAGAAGGCCACGCCTGAAGCCGTTAATTTCATGGCGACGCACGGCCGCGGCCTCATTTGCGTTCCAATGATGGGCGACCGATTGGAAGAGCTTCAGATTCCCATGATGGTCACGGACAACACGGCCCCGCTGGGAACCGCTTTCACCGTCAGCGTGGACGTGAAGGAAGGCGTGACGACGGGAACATCCGCTTACGACCGAGCCCTAACGGTCCGCGCACTTGTGGATCCGGCTACTACGGCTGAGGACTTGACACGACCAGGGCACATTTTTCCCTTGCGAGCGATGGAGGGGGGGGTGTTGCGCCGCGCGGGCCATACGGAAGCGGGCGTCGACTTGGCCCGTTTAGCTGGCTTGAAGCCGGCCGCTGTGATCTGCGAGGTGCTGACGCGTGATGGCCGCATGGCTCGCGTCGAGGAGTCGATCGCATTGGCTCGAAAGCACGGGCTGAAGATTGTGACGATTAAGGATCTGATCGAGTATCGTTTGCAGAAAGAGAAATTGATACGCCGTGCTGCGGAGACTCGGATTCCGAATGAATACGGCGAATTCAGAGTCGTCGCCTACGAAACAAAAGTCGATACCAATACCCCCCTAGCTTTGATTCTCGGCGACGTCGCCGGCGACGATCCGGTGTTGGTGCGCGTCCATTCAGAATGCCTGACCGGGGATGTGTTCGGTTCTCGCCGCTGTGACTGCGGTGCACAACTGCATAAGGCGTTCCGAAGGATCCAAGATGAGGGCAAGGGCGTCATCGTCTACATGCGCCAGGAAGGTCGCGGCATTGGCCTGATCAACAAACTCAAAGCCTACGAGCTCCAAGACCAGGGGAAGGACACGGTCGAGGCTAACGCTGCGCTGGGTTTCGATGCCGATCTAAGGCACTACGGAATTGGTGCGCAGATTCTCGCGGATCTTGGTTTGAAGAACCTGCGGATTCTGACCAACAATCCCAAGAAAATCGTTGGCATCGAGGGTTATGGGTTGCGGGTCGTGGAACGACTGCCACTCGAAATTCCAGCTACCGACGCCAACCGCGCATACTTACAGACGAAAAGCGACAAACTCGGCCATATCCTATCTGGCGCCGCACCGCGCTCGCAGGCGTCATGACGACATCGGGCATGGGGAGCAGAGAGAATGCAAACGCTGAAAAGAATTACGTATGATCCTTTACGATTTCCCGGCGTCCCATAATTGCTACAAAGTACGACTGTTTCTGGCAATCCTTGGTCTGTCGTACCAAACGCGGACGATTGACTTGATGGCTCAGCAAAACCGCGAGCCGGAATTTCTGCAACTCAACCCACGCGGGCAAGTTCCCGTCGTGGTCGACGAAAATCTCGTTATATGGGATTCTGGCGCTATTCTTGTCTATTTAGCCCGTAAGTACGGAAGGAATGAATGGCTGCCCGATACGCCGGAAGCGTTTGCAGCAATATCACAGTGGCTGGCAGTGGCTCAAAATGAACTGTTGTACGGCCTGGGGCGGGCGCATTGGCTCATGCGGGGCGGAAGCGGTAGTCTCAAAGAAGCGCGCCGAAGAGGTATCCGAGGCCTTCGGGTTTTGAATGCAAATCTGAGCAAGGGAAATTGGCTTTGTAGTGAAAAGCCGACGATCGCCGATATCGCTTGCTATCCCCATGTATCTTTAGCAGCAGAGGCGGGATTTTCCTTGGTCGAGTACCCGCATATACGGCGATGGTGTCAGTCGCTGGTAAGACTCTCGGGATATGTGGACATTTGGGGGTATGGACTCGGGTCTACTTGGTGTGTTGGCTGAAGACGGGATCGGTTTTGGTTAGA
>CAZDFF010000336.1:0-3733 GCA_964504425.1 uncultured Hyphomicrobiales bacterium | reverse complement strand
TTCGGGGTCGGAAGTCCGAGATTATACAGGGCGATAAAGGGATAGCCTATCACGTTTGGGTGTGGCCCCTAAACCGGCCCGGCCGGCGTTTTGGGGCGGCGCCCGGCCTTCAGGGCAAACATCAGCCACCCGACGAACGGTAGCAGAATGACAATGATCAGCCACCCGACCCGGGGCCCGAACGGGCATCCGGCGCCTTCGGGCGGCCGCCACGAGCCGCCCTTGGACGACAGCAGCACATGACACACCGGCAGCAGCGTGCCGAAGATCATAAAGGCCCAGGCGGCGGGTTCGCTCATGGTCGGAATCCCGATGCCAGGCGGATTGCCCGGCTGTTCGAGGATGCCCAATTGCCGGGTCTAAGGGAACCCCCCGGCCGGGATGCGTTGATTTTAGCGCCGTTAACCTTACTTTAAGAAGATCGGATTTATGCTGATTGTCGGGCGCAATGTCGCCCAGTCAACTTCGACGCCTCCCTGTTGAACTCGATGCCGCTCCTCCCCTGGAGCGGCATCTTTTTATCTCCCCTAGCCGGCGGACCGCGCCGATCGGCGGTAGGTGCTTGACCCCTCTCCGAGGCCTCGGTAAAGTTTCCGTGAGGAAGAAAATATAAGGCGAGTTTGACAGGGGATAGGCAAATGGGGGCCGCCGTGCCGACGGCGGCCCCCTATAATTTTGGGGCCACATTTGGGCGGCCCGAATGCGGGGCGGCGTCATGGCCGATGCCAAGGACCTGAAGTTCGACACGCTCGGCCTGCACGCGGGCCAGCGCCCCGATCCGGCGACGGGCAGCCGGGCGGTGCCGATCTATCAAACCACGTCCTACGTCTTCGAAAGCGTCGACGCCGCGGCCGAACTGTTCAACCTGGAACGGCCGGGTCACATCTACACGCGGATATCGAATCCCACGGTGGCGGTGTTGGAAGAACGCCTGGCGGCGCTCGAAGGCGGCGTCGGCGCCGTCGCCACGGCCAGCGGCCAGGCGGCGCTGCACCTCGGCGTCGCGACGCTGATGGGGGCGGGCGGGCACATCGTTTCCTCCGGCGCGATCTACGGCGGCAGTCACAACATGTTCGCCCATACGCTGCCGCGTTTCGGCATCGGCGCGACGTTCGTCGATCCGCGCGATCCGGGGGCGTTCCGCGAGGCGATCCGGCCGGAAACCCGTCTCGTTTTCGCCGAGGTGCTGGGCAATCCGGGGCTCGAGGTGCTCGACATTCCCGCCGTCGCCAAGGTTGCCCACGATGCCGGGCTGCCCCTGATGGTGGACGCGACGTTCGCCACGCCCTACCTGTGCCGGCCGATCGACCACGGCGCCGACATCGTCATGCATTCGGCGACCAAGTTCCTGGGCGGTCACGGCGTCGCCATCGGCGGCATTCTGGTCGACGGCGGCACGTTCGACTGGCGCGCTTCGGGCAAGTTTCCGACCCTGACCGAGCCGTACGCCGGCTATCACGGCTTGAATTTCGCCGAGGAATACGGGCCGGCCGCCTTCGTCATGCGCGCCCGCGCCGAAGGACTGCGCGATTTCGGCGCCTGCATGAGCCCGGCCAACGCGTTCTACCTTCTGCAGGGCGTCGAGACGCTGTCGATCCGCATGGCCAAGCACGTCGAGAACGCGGTCGCCGTGGCGCTGTTCCTCGACGGCCACGACGCCGTCGCCTGGGTCAATCATCCGAGCCTGCCGTCGCATCCCGATCACGCGCTGGCCAAGCGGCTGCTGCCGAACGGCGCGGGCGCGATCCTCAGTTTCGGCATTCGCGGCGGGCGCGAGGCGGGGCGGCGGTTTATCGAGCGGCTTCATGTTTTCTCGCATCTCGCCAACGTCGGCGACGCGAAATCGCTGGTGATTCATCCCGCCAGCACGACGCACCAGCAGATGGATCCGGCGGCGCTGAAGGCGGCGGGTATCGGCGAGGATCTGATCCGTCTTTCCGTCGGCATCGAGGACGTTTCCGATCTGACCGACGATCTGGCGCAGGCGTTGAAGGCGTCGCAAAAGGCGTGACGATGGAATTGACGGTCGCCGGCCAGCACGTCCATGCCGCGACCGGCGGCCGGCCTTTCAGGCCGGGCGAGCGCACGGCGGTGTTCGTGCACGGCGCCGGCGTCGACCATACGACCTGGAATTTTCAGGCGCGGCATCTGGCCTGGCGCGGCTTGCCGGTGTTGGCGCCGGATCTGCCCGGCCACGGGCGTTCGGCCGGCCGGCCGCCGGCGACGGTCGCGGGCATGGCGGCGTGGCTTGAAGCCATGATCAGGGCCGCCGGTGCCGGCGCGCCGGTGCTGATTGGCCACAGCATGGGATCACTGATCGCCTTGGAAGCAGCGGCTCGGCTCGGCCCGCGAGCGGCGGGCTTGGTACTGCTGGGGACCGGCACGCGGATGCCGGTGCATCCAGATCTGTTGGCGGCCGCCGCGGCCGGTGAAAACAAGGCGATCGATCTGATCCTGTCCTGGGCATTCGCCGACCGGGGCAACGTCGGCGGCCATCCGGCGCCCGGCCTGTGGATGAAGGGCGGTGCCCGGCGCCTGTTCGAACGAGGATTGGCGAGCGCCCTCGGCATCGACCTCAAGGCTTGCGACGATTATAAGGACGCCGAACGCGCGGCCGGGCGGGTTGCCTGCCCGGCCGTTGTGTTGTCGGGGGCGAAGGATCGGATGACGCCGCCGAAACAGGGCCGCGACCTGGCCGAACGGATTTCCGGTGCCGCGCATCGCACTCTTGCCGGCGTCGGGCACATGCCGATGATCGAAGACCCTGTCGCCGTGACCGCCGCCATCGATGATTTTCTGAGGACGACATGAGCGAAGAAAAAGCCGAACCCCGGCGGGAAGCCCGAGGCGATTATCGCCACTTCCTGCCGATCCAAACGCGTTGGGCCGACAACGACGTCTACGGCCACGTCAACAACGTGACCTACTATTCGTACTTCGACACGGTGGTGAACTGCTACCTGATAGACGAAGGCGGGCTCGACATTACCGACGGGCGGATCGTCGGCTTCGCCGTCGAGACCGCGTGCCGGTTCATGAAGCCGGTCGCCTATCCCGAGCCGCTGGAGGCCGGGTTGCGCGTCGGCAAGCTCGGCAATTCGAGCGTCCGATACGAAATCGGCATCTTCAAGAAGGGCGAGGACGAACCCGCCGCCGCCGGCCATTTCGTGCACGTTTTCGTCGATCGCGAGGCCGGCCGCCCGACGGCGATGCCGCCGAAAATTCGCGCCGCGCTCGAGCGGTTGCTGGTGCCGGGCGCGGGAGCTTGAGAGGATGGCTCCGAACGGAGAGGCGAAGCGCGACGATTACCCCTACCGGCTGGCGATCCCGACCCGGTGGATGGACAACGACATGCTGGGCCACGTCAACAACGTGGTCTTCTATCGCTACTTCGAGGCGATTGTCGTCGATTTTCTGATCAAGGAGGCGAAGCTCGATTGGCTGGAGGACCTGCACACCTGCTACGCCGTCGAAACGATGTGCCGGTTCTGGAAACCGTTGTCGTATCCGGAAACGGTCGAGGCCAGGCTGCGGATCGGCCATATCGGCACGTCGAGCGTGCGCTACGAGGTCGCCCTCTTTTCCGAAGGCAAGCCCGGGCCGGCGGCGACGGGACACTTCATTCACGTCTTCGTCGATCGTAAGACCGAGCGCTCGTTGCCGATTCCGGCGTCGGTCAAACAGGTGATCGAACGCTTTCGGTGTCGAATTTTAGCCGGCGGGGCGCGCGGCA
>CAZDFF010000335.1:0-3753 GCA_964504425.1 uncultured Hyphomicrobiales bacterium | reverse complement strand
GAAGGAGCAGGGGCTGCTGACGCGGCTCGGCGCTTCCGTGCTGCTGGCGGCCGGGATCGTCGTCATCATTCTGTTACGTTGATGCTGTTAAAACGAGGCACGACATGAACCGCGACAGCCCCTCCCGGGTTTCCCAGTCGGAAGGCGACACCAACCTGACGGCCGCGCGCCGCGCCTGGAGCGCGAAAGCGCGACCGGACGCCGCGACCGAGCAACTGCTGGCCGACGACGAACGCTATTTCCTGCGCCAGGCACTTTCGACGCCGTGCCTCGCCGCCGTCAGGAAGGCCGAAGGCATCTGGATCGAGGATACGCTTGGCCGGCGTTACATGGATTTCCACGGCAACAATGTGCACCACATCGGCTACGGCCATCCGCGCCTGAAGGAGGCGGTGAAGCGCCAGATCGACGAGTTGCCGTTCGCGCCCCGGCGCTTCACAGACGAACCGGCGGTGGCGCTGGCCCGCAAGCTGGCCGGCCTCGCGCCCGGCTCTCTTTCCAAGATGCTGTTCGCGACCGGCGGCTCGGACGCCATCGACATGGCGCTGAAGCTGGCGCGCGCCGCGACCGGGCGGTTCAAGACGATCTCGTTCTGGGATTCGTTCCACGGCGCCGGATTCGGCGGCATGAGCGTCGGCGGCGAGGCCTTCTTCCGCGCCCAGCCGACCGGGCCGCTGCTGCCGGGCGCCGAACACCTGGCGCCGTTCGCGTGCTACCGCTGCCCTTATGGGTATCCGGCGAAGGACGGCAAGCCCGACCTCGACCTGTGCAAGATGACGTGCGCCAACATGGTGCGCTACGTCCTGGAAAAGGAAACCGACGTCGCCGCCGTGATCGCCGAGCCGGTGCGCGCGGTGCCTTACGTGCCGCCGCCGGGCTTCTGGAAGACCGTGCGCCAGGCCTGCAACGACCACGGCGCGCTGCTGATCTTCGACGAAATCCCGACCGGCCTCGGCAAGACCGGCAAGATGTTCGCCTGCGAGAATTTCGACGTCGTGCCCGACATTCTGGTGCTCGGCAAGTCGTTGGGTGGCGGGATGCTGCCGATCGCCGCGATGATCGCCGACGCCAAGCTCGACGTTCTGGCCGACCGGGCGCTCGGCCACTACACCCACGAAAAGAACCCGGTCACCTGCCGCGCCGCGCTGACGACGCTGGAAATCATCGAGGACGAAGGCCTGGTCGAGAACGCCGCCACGGTCGGCCGCCGCGCCATGTCCCGCTTGCAGGAGATGAAATCGCGCCATCCGATGATCGGGGACGTGCCCGGCATCGGCCTGCTGATCGGGATCGAACTGGTGCTCGACCGCGACACCAAGGAACCGGCCATCGCCGCGACCGACCGCATTCTTTATCGCTGCCTGGACGCGGGCCTCAGTTTCAAGACGACCATGGGCAACGTGCTGACCCTGACCCCGGCCTTGACGACCACGGCCGAGCAGATGGATGCGGCGCTGAACATCATCGAGGATGCCATCGCCGCCGAGGAAGCGGCATAATCGGCGGATGACGGATCCGGCGACGCTTCTGACCGAAGGTCTGCGGCATCACAACGCGGGACGCTTGACCGAAGCCGCCGCCGTCTACATGGCCATCCTGGCGTCCGCGCCCGATCACGCCGATGCTTTTCATCTGTTGGGGCTGGTCCGCTTCCAACAGGGCGATCTTCCGAAGGGCCTGGATTACGTGCGGGCCGCCGTCGCCTGCGACCCGGGATCGGCGCTCTACAACGCCAATCTGGGCCGCATCGCCGCGGCGGCGGGGCAGTGGGAAGAAGCCGCTCGGGCCTATCGAGCGGTCCTGGCAAGAACGCCCGACGATGCCGCCTGTCATTCCGATCTGGCTGCGGCGCTGATCGCATTGGAGGATTTCGCGGGCGCGGCCGACCATGCGGCGAAAGCGGTTCGCGCGAATCCGGCGCTGGCGCCCGCCAATTTGAATCTCGGAGAGGCGCATTTCGGCCTCGGCCGATCGGCGCACGACGACGGCCGGCGGGAAGACGCCGAAAAACATTACCGCGCCGCCGTCAAGGTCCGGCCGGATTTCGTCGAGGCGTTGGGCAACCTTGGCAACGTGGTCCGCGAATTGGGGCGGCTGGAAGAAGCCGTCGCGCTTTACGACACGGCGCTGGCGATGGCACCCGGCATGGCCGCGCTGCACGCCAACCGCGCCGTCGCGTTGCATGAACTGGGCGACCTTGCGGGTGCCGTCGCCGCCTACGACATGGCCGTCGCGCTCGATCCCGGGGACGCGGACACGCGCCGGAATCGGGCGCTGGCTTGGCTGTTGATCGGGCGGTTGGCGGACGGGTTCGCTGAATACGAATGGCGCTGGAAGGCGCGCTCGTTCGCGCCGCTGTTGCGCGACCTGCCGATGCCGCGCTGGCAAGGCGAGGCGGCGAACGGTCGCCGGCTTTTCGTGCACGCGGAACAGGGGCTTGGCGACACGATCCAGTTCGCGCGCTATGTGCCGATGTTGGCGGCGTCGGGGTGGCGGGTGGTGTTGGAAGTGCAGCCGCGCCTGCGCGATCTGTTCGAAAGCTTCGCCGGGGCCGAAACCGTGATCGCGACCGGCGATGCGATCCCGCCGTGCGATTTTCACGTGCCAACGTTGAGCCTGCCGCATGTTTTGAAAACCGATGCCGGGACGGTCCCGGCCGAGGTGCCCTATCTGTCCGCCGATCCGGCGCGGGTGGCGGCATGGCGCGAAAGATTGGCGAAGGACGCGAACGAAGTCATGACGGTCGGCCTCGCCTGGGCCGGCGATCCGCGTTATCGCAACGACCGGCACCGTTCGATTCCGGCGGCAGCGCTGAAGCCGCTGCTAGCGGTCCCGGGCGTACGGTTCCATTCGCTTCAGTTCGGGCCGGGGTCGGAGGCCATCGCGGACCTGCCCGGCGTGGTCGATCTGGCACCCGAGATTGGGCCGTTCGCGGAACTGGCGGCGGCCGTTTCGGCGTTGGACCTGATCGTGAGCATCGATACCGGTGTCGTGCATCTGGCGGGCGCCTTGGGACGGCCGGTCTGGGTGCTTCTGAATTCGGTGCCGGACTGGCGCTGTGGCCTGGAAGGGGAAACGAGCCCTTGGTATACGACCATGCGGTTTTTCCGGCAAAAGGAGCGCGGCGATTGGGCGGGTGTGGTGGCCGAGATCACCGCCGCATTGGCTCGCGAAGGGGGCTGAACGGACGGTTCGACCTCGCTATAATGACTGCCTGGAGGACACCATGTACCAACTGACCGCGCAGCAACTAAAGCAGTTCGACGAGGAGGGGTATCTGCTGATCCCCGACCTGTTCTCAGCCGCTGAGATTTCGGTGCTGAAGGGGGAGATCCCCGGCATCTTCGGCCAGCGGCGCCAGGAGAACGTGCGCGAGAAGACCGGCGACGCGGTGCGCACCGCCTTCGCGGTCCACACCTACAACGACGTCTATCGCCGCCTTGTGCGCCACCCGCGCATCCTCGGTCCCGGCGAGGCGCTGTTGGGCGGTAAGCTGTACGTGCATCAATTTAAATTGAACGGCAAGGCCGCGTTCGACGGCGACGTGTGGCAGTGGCATCAGGATTACGGCGTCTGGAAACGCGACGACGACATGCCCGAAGCGCGCGCCATGAATCTGGCGATTTTTCTGGACGAGGTGAACGAATTCAACGGTCCACTGATGTTCATACCGAGGAGCCACAAATTGGGCGTCCTGGAAGCCGGGCACGATACGACGACAACCAGCTATCCGCTATGGACGTTGGATCATCA
>CAZDFF010000334.1:2718-3754 GCA_964504425.1 uncultured Hyphomicrobiales bacterium | reverse complement strand
ACGATTTTTTCGACACGCTGCGCACGCTGCCGTGCTTCGCCAAGCTTTCGGGCGACGACGTGACGGTCTTCAACGATCACGTCGAGGACGTGGATATCCTGGCGGATCGCCTGAAGGATGCGGAGGTTTTGGTCCTCATCCGCGAGCGCACCAAAATCCGCAAGCCGCTGCTCGAACGCCTGCCGAAACTGAAACTCATCAGCCAGCGCAGCGTCTATCCGCACATCGACGTCGCGGAATGCACGCGGCGCGGCGTGATCGTGTCGTCGAGCCAGCACCCGGGCACGCCGTCCTACGCGGCGGCCGAACTCACCTGGGGGCTGATCCTGGCGGCCATGCGCGACATCCCGGGCCAGATGGCGGCGTTGAAGGCGGGCACCTGGCAGACCGGCGTCGGCCGCACGCTGCGCGGGAACACGCTCGGCGTCTACGGCTACGGCCGCATCGGCCGGGCGGTGCTCGATTACGGCCGCGCTTTCGGCATGAATCTGCTGGTCTGGGCAAGCGAGCCGTCGCGCGCCCGCGCCCGGGCCGACGGCTTCGACGTGCCGGAAAGCTGCGAGGCGTTCTTCGCCGCCTGCGACGTGCTCTCGCTGCATTTGCGGCTTTACGATTCGACGCGGGGCATCGTCACGGCGGCCGATCTGGCGCGCATGAAGCCGACCGCGCTCCTGGTCAACACCAGCCGCGCGCCGCTGATCGAAACCGGCGCGCTCGAGGCCGCGCTTCGGGCCGGGCGGCCGGGCATGGCCGCCGTCGACGTCTACGAGACCGAGCCGGTGCTGGGCGGCGACCATCCGCTGCTGTCGATGCCCAACGCGGTGTGCACGCCGCACATCGGCTACGTGACGCGCGAGGAATACGAAACCCAGTTCGCGGAAATCTTCGACCAGATCCTGGCCTACAAGGAGGGCCGGCCGATCAACGTCGTCAACCCGGCGGTGTTGGCAAGAAAGGATTGAACCACAGAGGACACGGAGAACGCAGAGAAGGATTATTGCGCCGAAGGCGCGGGAGTCTTTCTCTGTGGCCTCTG
>CAZDFF010000334.1:1378-2708 GCA_964504425.1 uncultured Hyphomicrobiales bacterium | reverse complement strand
CTCAAATCTGACTCATACATCATCTGGCTCCTCTCTTTCTCTGTGCCCTCTGTGCTCTCTGTGGTTCAATCCTTCCCTAAATCATCGGCAGGGAACGGGGTGGCTTGCCCATCGGGAAGGCCTTGTCGATCGCCGCGATCTCCTCCGCGCTCAAGGTCAAATCGCCCGCACCCGCGTTGTCGACGGCGTGCTTGGCGTCGGCCGCCTTCGGAATCGCGAACACGCTTTTGTCGCGCGTCAGGAAGGCGAGCGCCACCTGCCGCACCGTCGCGTTCCGTTTCGCCGCGATCCCGGCCAGCGTCTTGCCGCCCGCCGAACCCGGCGCCGGGAAGTCGTCGTGGCCGAACGGGCTGTAGGCGACGACCGCGACGCCGTGCCGCGCGCACCACGGGATCACCCGGTGGTCGACGGCGCGTTCCTTCAGGTGGTACAGCACCTGGTTGCAGGCGATCCGGCCGGGCCCGGCGACCGCCAGCAGTTCGTCCAGATCGTCGGCGTCGAAGTTGCTCACGCCCCAGGACAATATTTTCCCGGCGGCCTGCAATTTATCGAACGCGCCGACGGTGTCCGCAAGCGCATGGCCGCCGCGCCAATGCAAAAGGTAGCAATCGAGCCGGTCGGTCTTGAGCCGCTTGAGCGAGCTTTCGCACGCCGCCACGGTGCCCTTGGCGGACGCGTTGTTCGGCAAGACCTTGGAGACGATAAACGCCGCGTCCCGCCGCCCGGCGATGGCTTCGGCGATCGTGCTTTCGGCGCGGCCCGAGCCGTACATCTCGGCGGTGTCGATATGGCTCATGCCGGCGTCGAGCCCGGCGCGCAACGCCGCCACGGCGGATTTTCTATCCGCGTTCTCGATGAACCAGGTGCCCTGGCCGATGACGGGCACCTGGTGCTTGGTCGGGCCGAACGGGCGAAGCCGCATGGGGACAACCAATCGGATGGGACGGCCGGTCACTGGGGCGGCGGCAGCCGCCGGACGTCGGCGATGAACTTCTCATGTTCGTAGTACGGCAGCATGGGCAGGTTGCCGCGCACCAGCACGCTCAGGAATCCCATGCTCAACGCGGTCGCGCCGAACTGGAACAGGATGATCAGCAGCGCGGCAAGCAGGTTCGATGCCCAGTCGGCGACGACGACGTCGGTGAAAAGCCGCAGCCCGACCAGGGCGAGCGCGCCCGCGGCGACGGTCGCACCGATCACCCCGCTGAACAGGGTGGTGCGCACGACGACGGCGTCGGCGAACACCGCGAAACTGCTGGATGCGTGGGTGAACAGCGCAACCCATCCCATCCGGCTCAGCCCCGCGTGCCGACGTCCGCGCGGCAGTGGC
>CAZDFF010000334.1:0-1368 GCA_964504425.1 uncultured Hyphomicrobiales bacterium | reverse complement strand
GCGATCCGACACTCGCCCGAGCCGCCGAGGCGCTCCTTGTCGACCCGGCCGCCGCGCACGAGGTCGAGCGCGCGCAGCACCAGGGTCTTGCCGGCGCCGGTCGCGCCGGTGAGGGCATTCAGGCCCGGCTGGAACGGGATGCGCGCGCGCCTGATCGCCGCCGGGATGTGCAGCCACAACTCGGCGACGTGGGCGACCCGGCGTACCAGGCGCCCGTGGATCGCGCTGAAGTTGCCCATGTTGATCTCGACGCCGGTGGCCATCTTGAACAGTCGCTGGTACAGCCAGTAGCACGCGCGGAACATCGGTCGTTCCGAGCGCTTGACTCGCCCCGCGAATACCACCGATGGTGCCGCGGCGTCCAGGCACTTGCGCACCAGAATGGGGATCTGGCTGGGCGGGTCCTCGTGATCGCAATCCATCATAACCGCGACGTCGCAGGTCATGTTGCGGGCGATCCACCCGATGCCGGCGGCAAGGGCGCGCTGTGGCCCCATGTTCCGGTTGAGGATAAGGATTGTGATGTCGTCGACGTGGGGAAGCGGCCGGTGGAAAACCGCCCGCTCGTCCAGTGGCAAGGAGGAGCCGTCGTCGACGATCACGATGTGCGCGCGGCCGAGCGTTTTCATCTCGCGGTCGACCAGCGGCAGTAAGGTCGCCAGAGACTCCCAATCGTCGTAGGCGGCCGTCAGGACGACGACGCGCAAATCGGACGAAGAGCTGTCGCTTGTGGCCATGGCCGCCGGGCTGTTGAGACCACCGCACGTTAGAAGATTCGGGGCGCGGCTGTCCAGTCGCGCGCGCCGCGGCACTTACCCGCCCCGCAGCCCGAACGGCGGCGCGTACGGCGGCCGATAGTGAAATTCGACCGTGTGCCGGCCGGCCGGCACCCGCACGGCCCATAGCGCGCCGTAGGCGGGCAGGATCGCCGCCGGCTGGCCGTCGATCGCGGCGCGCCAGAACGGTGACAGGGTGTTTGTCACGACCAGCACGGTCGGCCCGGGCGAATCGACCTCCAACGCGACGCGGTCGGGCGCGTACGTTCGGCGCGTCACGGTGCCGTGGCCGGTCAGACCGCCCGTTTCGCCGAGCGAGCCCGCGTCGTCGCGCAGCAGCCGCACGGTTTTCCGCAAGCCGGCGGTCGTGGCGGATCGCAGGTCATCGGCCAGGGTCGCCGGATTTTCGTGCAGCCGCACGTCGCCGGCCAGGTACCAACGGGGCAGCGTCTCCTCGATTCGGTAGATCATGACGTGGCGCCCGGTGAAATTCTCGACTAGGCGCCGCCGGATCTTAGCCGACGCGGACAGGCTGTCCCAGTAAGCGTCCGGCTTAGTTTCGGGCAGAAGGGTCAACCCTTCCCCGGCCAGT
>CAZDFF010000333.1:0-3773 GCA_964504425.1 uncultured Hyphomicrobiales bacterium | reverse complement strand
CGTCAAAGTCCTCGAAGGCGACGGCCTCAATTCGGAAATCAATCTCGCCGGCACGCCGCCGGTGGCGATCCTGATGGTCGGCCTGCAAGGCACCGGCAAGACCACCACGTCCGGCAAGTTGGCCCTGCGCCTGACCCGCCGCGACAAGAAAAAAGTGCTGCTGGCCTCCTTGGACGTCTATCGCCCGGCGGCGCAGCAGCAGTTGACGGTGCTGGGCGAACAGGCCGGCATCCGCACCCTGGTCCCGATCATGGGCGAACGCCCGGTCGCCATTGCAAAGAGGGCGATGGACACCGGCCGCCGCGAGGGCTTCGACGCGGTGGTGCTGGACACCGCCGGCCGCCTGCACCTGGACGAGGCCCTGATGGCCGAGGTCGCGCAGGTCCGCGACGCGGTCCATCCGATCGAAACCCTGCTGGTTTGCGACGCCATGACCGGCCAGGACGCGATCAACGTCGCGCAGTCGTTCAAGGACAAGGTCGGCGTCACCGGCATCGTGCTGACCCGCGTCGACGGCGATGCCCGCGGCGGCGCGGCGCTTTCCATGCGCGCGGTCACCGGCTGCCCGGTCAAGCTGATCGGCGTCGGCGAAAAGCTGGACGCGCTGGAAAGTTTCGACGCGCGGCGCGTCGCCGGCCAGATTCTCGGCATGGGCGACGTGGTCGGCCTGGTCGAGAAGGCCGCCGAGGTCATCGAGCAGGCCGACGCCGAGAAGATGGCGGCCAAGATGATGCAGGGCCGCTTCACCCTGGAAGACATGGCCGAACAACTGCGCCAGGTGAAGAAGATGGGCAGCATCGAAGGGCTGCTCGGCATGCTGCCGGGCGTCGCCAAGGTCAAGGCGCAGATGGCTCAGGCCAACATCAACGACAAGATGATCGCGCATCAGGAAGCGATCATCCTCTCCATGACCAAGAAGGAACGCCAGAACCCGAAATTGCTGAACGGGTCCAGGCGGCGGCGCATCGCCGAGGGCTCGGGCACCTCCGTGCCCGAGGTCAACCGGCTGCTGAAGCAGTTCCTGCAAATGGGCGACATGATGAAGAAGGCCGGAAAGATGGGGAAGAAGGGCTTCATGCGCGGCGGGTTTCCGCCCGGCATGATGCCGCCCGGATTTCCGCGCTGAATTTTCCGACACAGACGCAACACAGCGAAACGAAAGGACCTACCCAACCAATGTCATTGAAGATCCGCATGGCGCGTGCCGGCGCCAAGAAGCGCCCGTTCTTCCACATCGTCGTCGCCGATTCGCGCAGCCCGCGCGACGGCCGCTTCATCGAGAAGATCGGCTCCTACAACCCGATGCTGGCGAAGGATTCGCCCGAGCGCATGAAGGTCAACGAGGAACGGGTCAAGCATTGGCTCGGCGTCGGCGCGCAGCCGAGCGACCGCGTCGCCCGCTTCCTGCACGAGAAGGGCCTGGGCGAAAAGCCGACCTGGAACGAGCAGCCGAAGAAGAGCGCGCCGCGGCCGAAGACGGTCGAGCGCATGAAGGCGGCCGAGGAAGCGGCCAAGGCCGCGGCCGAGAAGCCGGCCGAAGCGGCGCCCGCCGAGGAAGCGGCTGCCGGCTAAGCCGTGGTGAAGGACGCCAAGGTCCTGATCGGACGCATCAAGGGACCGAAGGGCATCAAGGGCGACGTCAGGATCGACAGCTACACCGAGGCGCCCAAGGACGTGGCCGCCTACGGGCCCGTGACGGACGAAACCGGGACGCGGAGCTTCAAGGTTCGCGTCGTCGGCGAGGCCAAGGGCCAGGTGATCGCCCGGCTGTCGGGCGTCGAGGATCGGACCGCCGCCGAGGCGTTGAAGGGCATGGCGCTGTACGTCGCTAAGTCCGCGCTGCCGGCGCCGGAACCGGGCGAGTACTACGCGGCCGACCTGATCGGCCTCGAGGCCCGGACCAAGGACGGGGGCCCCTTCGGCAAGGTGGTCCAGGTCCACGACTACGGCGCCGGGCCGAGCCTGGAGATCGCGCCCGCCGGGGGCGGCGCCCCGGTGCTGGTGCCGTTCACCGCCCAGGCGGTGCCGACGGTGGATATCGCGGCCGGATGGGTCGAAATCGACCCGCCGGACGGGTTGCTGGAACCCCCGGAACGGCCGGGGAACGAAGACGACGGAAGATAGGAGACGAAGGACCCAAAGACATGGCGGAAGGCCGGCAAAGCGTTCCCTGGACGGCCACGATCCTGACCATCTTCCCCGAGATGTTTCCGGGGCCGCTGGGATTTTCGCTCGCCGGACAGGGCCTGGAAAAGGGCCTTTGGGGCCTGGAAACGATGGACATTCGGGACTTCGCGCGCGATAAACACCGCTCCGTGGACGACACCCCCATGGGTGGCGGCCCCGGCATGGTGATGCGCCCCGACGTGGTCGACGCCGCGATCGACGCGGCGCTGGCCAAGCGGCCGGGAACGCCGCTGGTCTACCTGACGCCCCGGGGCCGGCCGCTCGACCAAGCGCGGGTGCGCGGGCTGAGCGAAGGGCCGGGCGTCGCGGTACTGTGCGGACGGTTCGAGGGCGTCGACGAACGGGTGCTGGAGGCGAGACAGGCCGAGCAGATCAGCCTCGGCGATTTCGTCCTCTCCGGCGGCGAGCCGGCGGCGATCGCGCTGATCGACGCCTGCGTGCGCCTGCTGCCGGGCATCCTCGGCGAGGCGGCGTCGCTGGCGGAAGAGAGTTTCGAACGGGGATTGCTGGAATATCCCCAATACACCCGGCCCCAGGAATGGAACGGCCGGAAGGTGCCCGAGGTTCTGGTGTCCGGGCATCACGAAAAGGTCCGGGCCTGGCGCCGGGCCCAGGCGGAAGCGGCGACCGAGCAACGCCGGCCCGACCTGTGGCGCAAGCACCGGGGCGCGGACTGAGAAAACGGAATTCGCGCGGGCGCATGGTTCGGCCGCGCATGGAATGGAAAGACGAAGGGATAAAGTGCCATGAACCTGATCGAAACCATCGAGAACGAGCAACTCCGGAAGCTGACCGCCGAGCGCCCGGTGCCGGAATTCGCGCCCGGCGACACCCTGAAGGTCAACGTCAAGGTGGTCGAGGGCGAGCGGTCCCGCGTCCAGGCGTTCGAGGGCGTCTGCATCGCGCGCAGGAACGCGGGCCTGAATTCGGCCTTCACGGTGCGCAAGATCTCCTACGGCGAAGGCGTCGAGCGCGTGTTCCCGCTCTACTCGCCGAACATCGCCAGCATCGAGGTGGTGCGCCGTGGCGACGTGCGCCGCGCCAAACTATATTATCTGCGCGGCCTCACCGGTAAGCGCGCCCGCATCACGGAAAAGACCGACTATCAAACGGACGCGCAGAGCGCGGCGCCGGCCGAAGCCCCGGCCGAGGCTCCGACCGAAGCCGAGGTGCAGGCGGCGGCCGAGAAGAGCGCGGCCAAGAAGGCCCGGAAGAAGGCCGCCAAAGCCAAGAAGTAAGGCGGCCCGCAGAGCCCCAGGAGAGCGAGATGGCGAAGCCGCGTACCCTGTTCGACAAGATCTGGCAGAACCACCTGGTCGACACCCAGGAAGACGGCACCTGTCTTATCTATATAGACCGCCACCTGGTGCACGAGGTAACGAGCCCGCAGGCGTTCGAGGGCCTGGCCATGACCGGGCGCAAGGTGCGCCGCCCCGAGGCCACGCTGGCGGTCGCCGACCACAACGTGCCGACGACGGATCGCTCGAAAGGCATCGCCGACGAAGAATCGCGCATCCAGGTCGAGACCCTGGAAAAGAACTGCCGCGATTTCGGCGTGCCCTACTTCGGCATGGACGACCTGCGCC
>CAZDFF010000332.1:0-3775 GCA_964504425.1 uncultured Hyphomicrobiales bacterium | reverse complement strand
GTCGCGCATATGACGGATGGTTCGCAGCAACGAGGTCGAATCGAGATCGAACACCGGCTTCGCACCCGGCTGATCCCCGGCCTGCACCCCGTCGCCCGTCAGGCACAGGATGCAGCCGACGCCCATCGCCGCGGCGCCGAGAACGTCGCCCTGAATCGCGATCCGATTCTTGTCGCGACACGAAATCTGCATCACCGGCGAATACCCGGCGCGAGTCAGCAGCGAACAGATCCCGACGCTCGACATATGGACGTTCGCGCCCGATCCGTCGGTCGCGTTGATGGCGTCGACCCATCCGTCAAAAAGAGCTGCGCGCTCGTACACTTCGTTGGGGTCCGCCGAATCGGGAGGAGCCAACTCGGCGGATACGGCGAAATGCCCGGCGCGCAGAACCTGTTCGAACCGCGTCGCCGACGAATGGCCCGGCGGTCTTTCGCTCGGCGGCACGGAAGGGATCGTCCCCGTCGTCATGAGCCGCGCCCCCGCATCAAATCCGCATCCGGCCCGATCTTGCCGGATCGTTTCTCTTCCGCTTTCTGGCGTGTGACGCGCAGCCAAGACGACGTTCCCTTCAGGGTGCCGTCGACGTGAACGTTGACGGTTTCGATCCAATGCGATTTCCGCATTCGGCGGCTGCCCGCATAAGCCTCGACCCAAACGCAGGGCATCTCCGGCTTCACCTCGCAATTCCCGTTCGCGCGCACGCCGCCGCACGGGCCGTTGCGGATCGACTTCGGGCAATTCATCGGGCACGACATGCCGGTGTGCGACAGAACGCACTGGCCGCACATCTGGCAATCGAACAGAAGGCCCTTCACCAGGCTTTCGACCTTGGCGACCGGCTTTTCCATGCGCCGGTAACCGAGCCGGCGCCACACCGGGTCGAGCGCCAGAAGAAGGTCCGCGAACATGTCGTAGAACCATTCCAGCGCTCGCGCGTGGCGCACCGACCATCGGCGTATCGCATACATGCGGGCAATCTCCGCTCGATCCATCCGAGAGTACCGAGATCGCGAACGGCACCGCCGGAACGGAACGGTTTCCGAACCCCGGGTTGCCCCCCACGATCATCGATCCGCCCCCCTGCTCTATCGGCCGTCAGGCCGCCTCGGCCGCCTTCGCCACCAGCTTGCGACAGATTTCGACCGCTTCCGGCGCGTTATCGCCATAGCCGTTGGCCCCCACGTCCTCGGCGAACTCGCGCGAAACCGGCGCGCCGCCGACGATCACCGGCACGGTCAGGCCTTCGGCCTTGATCTTCGCGATGATCAATTTCATGAACGGCATCGTCGTCGTCAGAAGCGCGGACAGCCCGATCACGTCGGCGTTCACTTCGCGTGCCGTTTCGATGATCTTCTCGGCCTTGGTGTTGACTCCCAGGTCGACGACCTTGAACCCGGCGCCTTCCAGCATCATGCCGACGAGATTCTTGCCGATATCGTGCAGATCGCCGAACACTGTCGCCATCACCACGACGCCCTTCGGCTTCGATTTCCGCGCCGTCAGGATCGGGCGCAGGACTTCGAGCCCCGCCTTCATCGCCCGCGCCGCCATCAGCATTTCGGGAACGAAGAATTCGCCGGCCGCGAACAGGTCGCCGACGGTTCCCATGGGCGGAATCAGGCCTTTGTCGAGAATATCCTGAACCGGCTCGCCCTGATCGAGCGCCTTCTGCACCAGTTGCGGACACAGGGCGTCGTCGAAGGCCATGATCGACTCGTAGATCTCCTGATAGATCGGCGTGCGTTCTTCCTCGACCCTCTTTTCGCCGCCGCCGGCGCCGATCCCCATGAATCCCTTGCCGCCGGCGGATTCCGGCGCGATCCCGTTGGGGCCGGTGAAAATCTGGCCGGCATAGGGCCGGTCGCCGGCGCGAAAACGTTTCACCGCGTCGATGGCGATCTTCACGTTTTCCGGCGGAGTCTCGCCGCTGAAGCTGCAGAAATAGAGGAAGAATTTCTTCCCGTACGGCCCGCGGCTGCCGACTTCCATGTATTCGTGAACGCGCTGGGTGATCTGCTCGGGCGTGCCCTTTTGCAGGATCAGCGTGCCGACGCCGAGGCTGAGCGCGCAACCCTTCTTGTCGGCGAAGGCGCGAGCCCGCTCGGTGCCGACGCGGAAGCAATCGGGGTCCTGGACCTTCAGATACTGCGGCGTGACTTCCAGTTTCGTTTCCCAGAACTTCTCCGTGTCCTTGGCGAAGGCGTCGCCCCACCAATTGTCGCAACGGACGCCCGGCCGGTCGCCGCACAGCTTGCGCAGCTTCCGGAGATACGGCAGCGAGAATTCCTCGAGGATATCCTCGGTGATGAACGGCAGCGAACCGACCGCGTCCTTGCCGTTGGCGATGGTCGCGTCCGGCATGACCTTGAAATAGGCGTTGATGTAGGGCGCCAGGACTTCCTCGGTCAGGAAATCGAGCATCCGGTGGACGAACTTCGGATTTTCCTGCATCTGCAGGATCATGCGCTCGAACTGCATGACCTGGGCGCACAGATTGATCGGCGCGCAATAGTGAATGTAGTGGGAGTACCCGGTCAGTTCCTTGCAGATCTGCAGGACTTCCAGAACCCACGGCATGCGCCCGGTCTTGAACGGATCCGGCGCCTTCAGCTTGGCCATGTCCTTCTCGGTCTTGACCGTCGGCTCGGTGTTGTCGAGCGCGGGATACAAATCGTCGAACCAGGCCATGTTGCCGCCGAGCGCCTCGGCTTCGACCGAGTAGACGTCCCAAACCATGTCGGGCACGTCGAAGCCGAGTTTTTGCTGCACGTCGAGATTGCCGCGCACGAACAACTCGGGATCGCTGAAGAATTTATGCCCGTTGTGTCCGCCGTACCTCATGCAGAACTCGGCCATCTGCGTGGTGACGGGGATGAAATCCGCCTCCCCGCCACTCATGATTTTTTTGATCTGCTCCACGCCAGCGGTGAAGTCGTATTCATATCCGGCCATTTTGCGGAAGCTCCTCGATGTCCTAGCGGGAATTACGCCAAACGCCGCCGCCCGCGCGTGATTGCGCGCGGCGACGGCGCCGACAATAAAAAGATGGTGCGGTCTTGTGACGGCACGGCGAACCCTCTCGATCCCCTAAGAAAACAGATCCGTAGGGAAGAAAGGGCTAGGGCGGCGCATGCCGTCATAGAAGGAAGCCCGTCCAGCGAGCCGGCGGCGATGCGGTGAAGGGTTCCCTTTTGGAGAACCCGGCGCCGACTTAATCGGCCAAACCGAGCCACGCTGTCCGATCAACGTCATGGATTCCGGTTTCGCCGTCAAGCGGTTTTTGATTCTGCAAATGCGAACGCAAGGATGCGCGCCTTGAATTCCGCCCGCATGTCTTGGATTATGGTGCGGCGCGCAACCCGCGCGAATGCAGGATCGGAGTCCGCGACAATGGAGTCGAAACGCGTGTCCCTTTGGGGGCAAGATCAGTTCGACAAATACTGGGTCGATACGGCGGCACAGCAAAAAGAAACCGCCGAAAGACTGGACGGCGTTCCCGTCGCGCGCGAGATCGACGCGGTTTGGAAGTCGCTAAACGATGACGAGCGCCTGGTGATCGAACACCTGCTGCTGTCGGGCAGTCCGACCGCCGTTGCGTTGATCGAAGGCGGCGCGTTCGACGGCCTCGTGGAAAAAGGAATGCTGCGCCGGCCACCCGGCGTCGGCACCGTGATGATCTATCAGCATCAGACGACGTACGATATCCCAAGCGCGATCTGGGATATCTTGAACGAGCGGATCGAGGATTTTCTGCCGAACATCGAGACCGGCC
>CAZDFF010000331.1:0-3789 GCA_964504425.1 uncultured Hyphomicrobiales bacterium | reverse complement strand
TCCAAATTGATCGCGACCGTTCGCGCCTGCGAGAGGAGCCGGGTGTGTTCATCCCGGTCCGTGCTCTTGTATCGTCCGTAGCTGTCGAGCGCCAATAACCCTACTGCCGCGATCGCGGCGCAGACAAAGTACATCCATTGAGCGGCGAAACGCCGGCGCGACGCGGTATCGTAAACAAACGTCATCCATGATTCCTTGGAAAATAAGAAACATCAAACGCGGTGGACGGCACGGCGGGCTATCGATCGTTGAGCGCACGATTCCGCATCCGAACACGATGCGCGTCGGGCTAAATGCGGCCACCGTGTCGGCATATCGAAATGGACAGTACTTTTCACCGAGACTCCCAGCCCGAACCAACATCCGGCAATTATCCGGAAAGGCTGGGACGACTGAGAATATAAACCGCCGCCGGAAGCATGGTCGAGGCCATCGTCAATGGCAGGAGCCACCCGTCGGCGGCGAAAAGCGTCACGACGAGAAAACTCGTCGACATCGTGGCAACGGCCATGACCTTGGCGCGGGGTGGAATCGCCCGGTGACGGTGCCACGCCCTTACGGAAGCACCCAACCTGGGATGGCACCAGAGCCATCGATGGAATCGGTCGGAGCATTTCGAAAACGCCCACGCCGCCATGATGAGAAACACCGTCGTCGGCATGCCCGGAATCGCGACTCCGAGGATCCCGAGAACCACGTTCAGCCAACCGAACGCGAACAGTGCCCAGCGGGCCCAACATCGGGTTGCGCGCTCCATGCTTGGCCGCCCGGCCGCGCCGTCGTCGGCGCCTGCTTCGCTTTCCGCACAATAGTCGACGACACTGGTCTTCATGGGCGATCCCTCCAATTCAATATCGACCCTCGATCCCGGGACCGCGGCGCCCGGCGGACCTCGGAGAAAAATCCCCTGCCTACTCTGCCTACAGCAGTTCCAGACATCGGCGCGACACCGCCCCGAGCGCTTCCGACAGATTTTCCGGAGTAACCGGCCTGGAAAAATAGAACCCTTGGAATTCGTCGCATCCCATTTCACGCAAGAAATTCAATTGCGCCTTCTTTTCGATACCCTCCACCACCACCCGCATGCCGGTCAGACGCGCCAAGTCGACAATCGATTTGGCAATGGCGGAGTTGAGAGGATCCTGAGGAACGTTCCACACGAAAGTGCGATCGATCTTGAGGGTGTCGGCCGGAAAATTCTGAAGATAGGAAAGGTTCGAGAATCCGGTCCCGAAATCGTCGAGCGCGACGGTGACGCCCAAATCCTTTAGTTCGGCGAGATTCGCGTTGGCCTGTTTTATGTTGGCCAGAAGCAAGCTCTCTGTAATTTCGATTTCGATCATTCGCCCGTCGATGTCGGCCCGACGAAGGAATTCGGACAGCTTCGGAGCGAAGAACGGTTGGCAGAAGTGAATCGGTGCGATATTGACGGCGATCTTGATATCGTTTTTGGAAGCACTCCGCCACGCACGTGCCTGAGCGCAGGCCGCGCCGAGCACCCATTCGCCGACGGCCATGGTCAAGCCATGCTTTTCCACCGCCGGAATGAATCGATCCGGAGCAATGCGGCCACGTATTGGATGCTGCCATCGGATCAACGCCTCGACGCTGTCGACTCGACTCTCGCTTAGGGAAACGCGCGGCTGATATTCGAGCGTGAATTGATTGTTCCGCACGGCGCCGCGAAGGTCTTGCGACAGCTCTTCCTTGCGATCCCACTCCTCCGCCCAAGATCGATCGTAATATTGGATCGACTCCGTCCGTTCCGCGCGGCAGCGTTGCAACGCCAGTGCGGCCTGCCGCACGACCTCGCTCGCCGGAACCTGGCGGTCCGGCACCCAAACGATGCCGACACGTCCCGACAACCTGCGCGAACTTCCTCTCTGGAAGGGTCGTCGCCGCCCGAGATCGGCGAGGATTTCCCGTGCGATACAGCCAGCCGCGGTGCGATCGTCGATATCCTCCAGAACAACCGCGAATTCTCGATTTCGGTAGGTACAAACGAAATAAGGGCGATCGCCCGGACCGGCGCCGAAAAAGCGGTCGACCGTATCTCGAATTCGCTGTTCGACGCCGGCATGCCACGTCGCCTCCGGTTCGTCGGAGCCGAATTCGTGTCCCACCGACTCTTCGTCGATCCCGATCAGCATGACCGAAATCGGCTCATGGCCGCCGCTCGACATCGAACTTACGATGCGGTGCAATTGTTGACGGAAGAATATTCCATTGGTTTCGGAATTGACCGATTTATATCGACGGCCGGCCCTGCCATCGACCGACTCGCTTCCCGCATTTTCGAACCGCGCCGATGCCATGCCGCTCCGGTCGAATTGAGCGCGAGCGAGGTTTTGAAGGCGCGTTCGAATAGTTTGCACGAAGACTTCGGGATCGATCGGCTTGGTCAGATAATCGTCGGCACCGAGTTGCTTTCCCTTTAACACATCCTCCCGATCGGCAAATCCGGACAGCAGAATAAAAGGCGTTGGATCGTCGTTCCGCTTCTCGCGCCATTTTCGAAGGACCTCCAAGCCCGACATGCCGGGCATTCGGATGTCGCACATGACGAGATCGGGACGTAAACGAAGGAGCGACCGCAGACCCGAGCGGCCGTCGGACGCCTCCAGCGTCTCGAACCCTGCCCCCCGCAACAGATCGACCACGGTCTCGCGAAAGAGATCGTCGTCGTCTATGCACAATACCTTGGTCATGAAAATTCCTTCCCCGGACGATCGAATGCAACTTCCACGATTCGGAAGGGAAAGAACAATTATCTAAACGTATCGGCATTAACTATACCTTGGAGCCACGTATACGATGCGATAACTCCGCTATACCTCAAAATAATAGCTAACCATTGTCGATAAAATCTCTACTCGATTCCGAAAGCGAGTTTAGCCGCACAACCGGAACCCGGGGGATCGACGGATGGACGACCTGCTGCAGGAGTTTCTGACCGAGACGAACGAAAGCCTGGGCGCGCTCGACGTTCAATTGGTGCAATTCGAACAGAATCCGCACGATACCGGGACGCTCGGCAACATCTTTCGGCTCATGCACACGATTAAAGGCACGTGCGGCTTTCTCGGGTTGCCGCGCCTGGAGTCGGTGGCCCACGCGGGCGAGAACGTGCTCGGTAAGTTTCGCGACGGTCAGTTGGATGTCACGCCGGCCGCCGTTTCCGCGATCCTCGGCTCGATCGACAGAATTCGCGAGCTGCTCGGCGGCCTCGAGGCCACCGGCGAGGAACCGGCCGGCGACGACGCCGGCCTGGTCGCCGAACTCAATGCGATGGCCGAGGGAAAATCCCCGTCGACAAGCGATGGCGCCGGCGTCGATCCGGCCGGACTCTCCGTCGAAGGCATCGCCGGCATCGCCGCGCCGAGGGAACTGACGGCCGCAAATATCGATTTGGTTCGCGATTCCTTCGCGCGAGTGGCGCCGATCGCCGAAAAGGCCGCGGAGCTTTTCTACAATCGACTGTTCGAAATCGCGCCGCGGTTAAGAACCTTGTTTCGCGGCGACATCAAGCGCCAAGGCCAGTTGCTGATGACCATGATCGCGCGCATGGTTGCCGGCCTCGACAATCTTGACTCGCTGATCGGCGATATCGAAAAGTTGGGCGAGCGGCATGAGGGTTATGGCGTTCGGGAAGGCGACTATGACGCCGTCGGCGAGGCGTTGTTGTGGACGCTGGAAACCGGTCTCGGCGACACTTTCACGCCCGAAGTTCGCGAGGCATGGACGCGGGTGTACCAGCTTGTTGCCGTGCTCATGATTCGCGCCACGGAT
>CAZDFF010000330.1:0-3849 GCA_964504425.1 uncultured Hyphomicrobiales bacterium | reverse complement strand
CCCGACAGGCCGGCCCCGCCAAACGGCTGCATCCCGACGGCCGCGCCGATAATGTTGCGGTTGACGTAGATGTTGCCCACTTGGAGGCGTTCGATCAGACGGTCGGCGAAGGCTTCGATGCGGGAATGGATGCCGAGCGTCAACCCATAGCCGGAGGACCGAACCGCCTCGACAACGGCATCCAGTTCGTTCGCCTTCCAGCGGACCACGTGCAGGATCGGCCCGAAAATTTCGGTTCGAAGATCGCCCGCACGCGCCAATTCGACAATGTGCGGAGCGACGAAAATGCCATCCGAAGGGGCGATGCCCGCATAGGCGATTTTCTGGGTTCGGCGCATATGCTCAATATGGGACTCCAGCATCTTCTTGGCGTCCCCGTCGATCACCGGGCCGATATCCGTCGCGGGATCGAGCGGATCCCCGAGCGTCAGTTCCGCCGCCGCGCCGCAGATCATTTCCAGCATCCGGTCGGCTGTGTCTTCTTGAAGAAAGAGAAGACGCAAGGCGGAACAGCGCTGGCCCGCCGATCGGAAAGCCGAGGCGATCACGTCGTCGGCGACCTGCTCGGGCAAGGCCGTCGCGTCGACGATCATGGCGTTGAGTCCGCCGGTTTCCGCAATCAGGGGCACAATCGGCCCATCCTTGGCCGCCAAGGCACGATTTATGCTACGCGCCGCATCGGTGGACCCTGTAAAGGCCACCCCGGCGACATCGGGATGGGCGACAAGCGCGGCACCGAGCGCGCCATCGCCCAGGAGGAGCTGAGCGACGTCGCTCGGCACGCCGGCTCGATGCAGCATGGAGATCGCCTCGAACGCGATCAGCGGCGTTTGTTCCGCCGGCTTAGCGACGACGGCATTGCCCGCGGCCAATGCGGCGGCCACCTGTCCGAGGAAAATCGCAAGCGGGAAGTTCCACGGCGAAATGCAAACGAAGGTTCCCCGTCCCCGCAGTCGATAGCGGTTTTCTTCGCCCGTCGGACCAGGCAGAAGCGTCTCGTCTCCGAATAGGTGACGGGCCTCGCGCGCGTAATACCGGCAGAAATCGACCGCTTCGCGAACCTCCGCAATCCCGTCCGCCAGAGTCTTGCCGCTTTCGCGGGCCAGCAACGCGATGAGGCGATCGCGATTTTTCTCCAGAATGTCGGCCATACGTTCAAGCGCGCGCGCGCGTTCCTCGGCGGGCGTCGATTTCCATTTCCGGCTTCCCACCGCCGCTCGCGCCATGGCGCGCGGGACATCGTCGAGACCGGAAAATCGAGCCGTGCCGACGATGGGTTGCCCATCGACAGGACTGACCACCGAGCGGACATCCAGCCCGGCCGGCTCGCCGCTCATGAGCGACGCGGCGACAACCGCCGGGAACCGAATGGCCGCAGTTCCCATGACCAAGGCCCCCAATTCCTCGCGGCTGCCGAATTCGACGCCCCGGCTGTTGCACCGGCCGGCCTCGGCAATGTTGTCCGGTAAGGGAATCTTCGGGTGACGCGCGGTTTTGCCGTCGCTCAACTGCGCCGCCGGCCGCTCGAGAAGATCCGTGATCGGCACCGACTCATCGCCGACAACGGAAACGAACGACGAATTGGCGCCGTTTTCCAGCAGACGCCGAACCAGATAAGCGAGCAGATCTCGATACCCGCCGACCGGCGCGTAAACACGGCAAGGAACGCCATCCGTTTCGGTTACCGTCCGGTAGAGCGCCTCGCCCATGCCGTGGAGGCGCTGGAATTCGAAACCGCCGCTATTGCCGGCCATTTCCCGAATGGTGGCGACCGTCAGGGCGTTATGGGTCGCGAATTGCGGAAAGATCGAAGGTCGCGCGCCGAGCAAACGGCGGACACACGCGAGATACGAGGCGTCCGTCGCGGCCTTGCGCGTGAATACAGGATAGTCGGCGGCGCCGATTTCCTGTGCGTGCTTGATTTCCGTATCCCAGTACGCACCTTTGACGAGGCGCACCATCAACCGCCGGTCGTATGTCCTTGCCAAATCGACGACCCAATCAACAACATCGATCGCGCGCTTTTGATAGGCCTGGATCGCGAGACCGAAGCCGTCCCAGCCGTCAAGACGCGAATCGGCCAACACGCGAGAAATCACGTCGAGCGATAGTTCCAGCCGCGCCGATTCCTCCGCGTCGACCGTCAAGTTAAGGTGGTGCTCCTTTGCCTTAAGCGCCAACCTCGACAGGGCCGGACAAAGCTCTTCGAGTACGCGCGCGCGCTTCACCGCTTCGTATCGTGGGTGAAGTGCCGACAATTTCACCGAGATTCCCGGGCGGTCGGGCAGCGAACGATGGCCGGCGACGCGTCCGATGGCGTCGATGGCGTTGGAATACGATTCGAAATGGCGTGCGGCATCGGCCCGGGTCCGCGCGCCTTCGCCCAGCATGTCGAACGAATGCCGATAGCCCTTGGCTTTGTTCGCCTGCGCCCGCGCCAACGCATCTTCGATGGTCTCCCCGAGAACGAAATTGTGCCCGAGGAGACGAATCGCCTGCTTAATCGCGGTGCGCACCGCGGGAGCCCCCAGGCGTTTCAGGACACCATCGACGATATCTCCGGGCGTATCGCCCGACCGCACAATCATTGCCGAAACGCCGAGCCCCCAAATCGCGGTGGAAGCAAACCAGGATTGCGACCGGCCGCCCGGTTCCCTCCATTCGCTCCGGCCTATTTTTTCCTCGATCAAGCGATCCTGCGTCCGCGCATCGGGGACCCTCAGGAGCGCTTCGGCCAGGGCCATCAGGGCGAGGCCTTCCTTGGTGGATAGGCCGAAGGCACGAAGAAAATCTTCAATTCCGCCAAACGGACCGGCACTTCCCCGGATCGCCTCGATCAGGCGCGTGGCGGTGACGTCGATGCGCGCCTCTTCCTCCGACGGCAGGGCCGCGATCTCTAGGAGGCGATGCACGATCGCCTCGTCATCGGCCGCATAGGCGGCCGTAAAGGGCGGCGGTTTCTGGCTTGAGGTGGGCGCGATCCGGTTCATGGTCACTTCCGTTGGATTTGATCGCTAGATTATTGACTTTTTTATTTATTTCATTTGTTTATTTCGATAAAATTTAGTGTTTTTCACTATTTTTATTGGAATTTTAGAGAATCATGGATATCGACCGTATCGACCGGAAAATCCTCGCCATGCTTCAAGAAGACGGGCGCATCACCAACATCGACCTTGCCGATCGCGTCGGGCTATCGCCGACCGCCGCGTCGGAACGAGTCAAGCGGCTGACCAGGGACGGTTACATCGAGGGATATACGGCCCGATTGTCGCCGGAAAAGCTCGGCCGCGGCCTGCTGGTTTTTGTCGAGGTGAAGCTCGACCGCACCGCACCCGACGTCTTCGACGCGTTCGCCAAGGCGGCGCAACGATCGCCCGAGGTGATGGAATGTCACATGGTCGCCGGCGGATTCGACTATCTCGTCAAGGCGCGTGTCGAGGACATGACCGCCTTCCGGCGATTTCTATCGGACGTGATGCTGACGCTGCCCGGCGTGCGCGAGACTCACACCTATGCCGTCATGGAAGAGGTAAAAGCGTCGAACCGGATTCCGATTTTATCGAATTGATATAATTCATTCGACGACTATAAATTTTCCATACAGTCACCTTATGAATCAACCGAATCCCCCCACCAACCATAAGTTTATTGACTCCTCGGATTTAAGTTAGCGCTTTCAAGCGCATACTTGGATTTCCGTTTGGCAACTAATTTCTTTTCGCGTTGAACAATCTGGGTATTAGTAACGAAGGCGTAGGCCAAAGCGCATTTTAGGAAGCGGGCACGCTAATGACGCCAAGAGCGCGGTATATAGCTTCTACTGCGACGTCGAAAAACATGCCGTAA
>CAZDFF010000329.1:0-3853 GCA_964504425.1 uncultured Hyphomicrobiales bacterium | reverse complement strand
ACGCCAATTCCAAGCGCAACGAAATCCTGGCGCGGCCGACCCTGATCGCCATGAACGGCCTGGAATCGAAGTTCTTCTCCGGCCAGAACATCGTCGGTGTCGCTGTTGGCGGCGGCGACAGCGGCAGCACGGAAAAAGTGGTTCAGGATATCGGCGTCGAGTTGACGGTGAAGCCGACGTTCCTGCCGGACGGGCGCATCATGCTGACGGCCCGCGCCATCCGCACCTTCCTGGCGACGCCGAACACGACTTCGATCAATTTCTCGTTCCGCATTGACACGTCGAAAACCAACGTCACCGCCAACGTGGCGATGAATTTCGGTGAAACCCTGATCCTGAGCGGCCTCAGTGAAAAGGAAACCGAACGCGCCCGCGACGGCGTCCCCGGCCTTCAGGATGTGCCGTTGCTGCAATATTTCTTTGCCCGGCAGACGACGCGCGATTTCCAGAAATCGGCCCTGATCCTGCTGACGCCGCGCGATCCGAATTACGTCTTCCGCGAGCAGCCGAAAAGCGCCGACGGCAAGCCGCCGTCGAAGCGCGACAAGGTGCTGAACGAATTGCGCGCGCGCTACGCCGATTGGTTCAAGCCGTATCCCAACTGGGCCTCCGTCTTCCATCACATGCAGAACAACAAGCTCTACCGCGAATTCCGCACCGGCGACGTGGAATTGGAACGCTGGGACAGCCTGATGTCCCGATCGGAGCGGTGGCGCCAAATTCTCGATTTCCTGTTTTATTGATGACGTGAATAGAAGAGGCGAAGCCACGGCGATGGATGGAAGTGTTGCAGTTGCTCCCTTGGTGACCGAACTGCTGGAACGGGTTCCCGTGTTTAAGCAGTGCCGGGCGCAGGATTTGTCCCGCTTCCTGCCGCATATCCGGACCCACGACCTCGCCGCCGGCGAGCGCTTGATGGAATTGGGCGGCGCGGCCGGCGATACCTACCTGATCATTGCCGGCACGTTCGACCTGCACGACCGGTCCGGCAGGTTCGCGTCGGTGTCCGACGGCCTGGTCGGCGAGGAAGCGGCGATCGGCATGGACCGCTACGTCAGCACCGTCGTCGCGGCGACGCCGGGGCGGGTTCTCGTCATGCCGCGCGAGGCGATATGGATGCTGGCCGAAAATCGCGCCGTTCGCGCGCGACTGCTGGCCTCCTTTCGCAGCCGCTTCACCGGCACGGAAGGCGAGGGCATGGCCGTACCGACCGCGCCGGCGCCGACGGAAAAGCCGGTGTCGCTTCGCCTGATCGTCGGCTGGATTCTGGCCGTCGCCGTGCCGGTCGCGATCGTCGGTCTGCTCGGCGATTCCAAGGCCCTGCCGAGTCCGCAGGCGCTCCATCTTCTGGCCGTGATCGGCATCATCGTCGTCATGTGGGTCTTCAGCCTGGTCCCGGACTTCGTGCCGGCGATGTTCGCCATGCTGGCCGTGGTCATCCTGGGCCTGGCGCCGCCGTCGGTGACGATGAGCGGCTTCGCCTCCGACAGCTTCTTCATGGCGCTCAGCATTTTCGGCCTCAGCGCGGTCATCACCGTTTCGGGCCTCAGCTACCGCATTCTTTTGTGGATGTTGAAGGTCGGACCGGCGCACAAGGCCTGGTACAGCGTGACCCTGTTCGTGTCCGGCTTCGTGCTGACGCCGATCGTGCCGACCACCAACGGCCGGGTCGCCATCGCGGCGCCGTTCCTGAACGAATTGATGGACGCCTTCGACAAGGCCTCCGCGCGCGGAGAAGGTCCGCGCCTGTCGGCCAGCCTGCTGGGCGGGGTCAGCCTGATGTCGGCCGTCTTCCTGTCGTCGAAGTCGGTCAATTTCATGATCTTCGGCCTGTTGCCGGAACAGGAACAGGCGCGCTTCCAGTGGCTGTACTGGTTCTATGCCGCGTCCGTGTGCGGCCTAGTGCTGATGATCCTTTACGGCCTCGGCTGCTGGCTCCTGTTCCGCAACCCGAGCCAACCGACGATTTCGCGCGCGATGATCGCCGAGCAGTCGCGGATCCTCGGGCCCATGCGGGCCGCCGAATGGGCCGGCGTGGTCGGCCTGCTGGTGCTGATGGGCAGCTTCCTCACCGCATCGACCCACCGCATCGACGTGCCTTGGATCGCGCTCGGTATCCTGTTCGGGCTGCTGATGCTCGGGTTCCTCGGCAAAAGCGACTTCCGCCGCCAGATCGATTGGAACTTCCTGGTCTTCCTCGGTTCGTTCATCGGCCTGATTCAGGCGATCAAGTACGTTCAGCTCGACAAGTGGCTGACCAAGCAACTGGCCTGGCTCGGCCCCTACATGGAATCGAACTTCGCGCTGTTCATCCTGATGCTGGCCGCCGCCATCTTCGTCATACGGCTGGTGCTGCCGGTGAACGCCACGGTCGTCATCTTCGTGTCGTTGCTGATGCCCACCGCGATCAACCTGGGCGTCAACCCGTGGCTGATCGGGTTCCTGGTCCTGCTGCTGGCCGAAGGCTTCATCTGGCCGTATCAGACGTCGTACTACGTTCAGCTATGCTCGATCGCGCGCGACGACGCCGGCGCCGCTTCGCGCAGGGTTCTCATCCTCAACGCGCTGACGTTCGCGATGAAGATCGCGGCCGTCTACGCGTCGATGCCGTTCTGGCGTCAACTGGGGATTCTGTAAATGCGCCGTTCCGTTCTCACGCTCGCCATGGGCTTGTTCGTCGTCGCCGCCATCGGCGCGGCGCTCTGGTTCAACCTGGCGCGGCCGCGCGTGCTGGTTTTGCACAGCTATGAAACCGAATACGTCTGGGTCCACGACATCAATTTGGCGCTTAAGCGGGTTTTCGAGAAACACAGTTGGATCGATGTCCGCTATCACCACATGGACACCAAGAAACTGTCGAGCGAGGATCATCTTCGGCGCGCCGGCATTGCCGCCCGCAAGGCAATCGAAGACGCCCGCCCCGACGTCGTCGTCGCGTTCGACGACAACGCCCAGAAGCTGGCGGTCAAATATTTCAACGACCATCCGACCATCAAGATCGTGTTCGCCGGCCTGAATGGCTCGATCGAGCCCTACGGCTATCACAAGGCGAAGAACGTCACCGGAATCGTGGAACGCAAGCCCGCGGCGGCGATCCAGGAGGTCTTGACGATCCTGTCGAGCAACGCCGACAACCGCATCGGCCGGGAAGGCAAGCCCGTGCGGGCGTTGTTCCTCGGCGACAAGTCGAGTTCGGTGAAGCACGACGGCGAGCATCTGGCGTCGTTCAAATGGGATTCGCTCGAATACCTGGGCCTCCAAACCGTCGATACGTTCGAGGACTGGAAGAAAGCGGTCATGGCCTCGGCGGGTCGCGCCGACGTCCTGCTGGTCGGCGGCTATCGGCGGCTGCGCGCGCCCAACGTCGACGCCAAGACCCGGCGGGTCTACGTCAAGCCGGAGGCGGTAATGGCCTGGACCGAGGCGAACGCGCCGATCCCGGTAATCGGCATGAACGTCTTCAACACCGAGGACGGCGCCATGCTGTCGGTCGGCGTGTCGCCGTTCGAGCAGGCCGAGGTCGCCGCCGACATGGCGCTGCGGATCATCGAGAAGGGCGAGGCGCCGAACGCGATCCCGGTGCAGACGTCCAGGCTGTACGTCATCTCGCTGCGCGAAGCGGCATTGAAGAAGCGGCGCATCCGCGTGCCGGGCGTGTTCGAGGCCTTCGCGCGCGCCACCGATAACTATATCGACGATGGCTCGGGAACGAAGGTGTCGGCGAAGTGACCAGACAAGGCCCAAATCGTCGCCGGCGGGCGGCATGGCTCGGCGTGGCGGCGGTCCTGCTGGCGGCGACGTCGGCGGCGGCCGCGGACCCGATCAAATGCCAGATGTGCGATCTTCGCTATCG
>CAZDFF010000328.1:0-3867 GCA_964504425.1 uncultured Hyphomicrobiales bacterium | reverse complement strand
GCCCGTACTTGTGCAGCAGGTCCCAGGTCCGGGTGCGCTCGTCGTGGCGGCGGCGGTTGTCCTTCCAGACGTACTCGTACAGGCAGTTGTGGAAGTAGAAATATTCCAGGTGCTTGAATTCCGAGCGCGCGGCCGAGAACAGTTCTTCCATCACCTCGACGTGCGGATCCATGGAACCGCCGACGTCGAAGAACAGCAGCACCTTCACCGCGTTGTGCCGTTCCGGTACCATGCGCACGTCGAGCCAGCCCTGCCGAGCGGTGGCGTCGATGGTGCCGCCGAGGTCGAGCTCCGTCGCCGCGCCCTGGCGCGCGAAACGGCGGATGCGCCGGAGCGCGACTTTTATATTGCGTGTGCCGATTTCGACCGCGTCGTCCAGGTTCTTGAAATCGCGCCGATCCCATACCTTGACCGCGCGGTTGTTGCGGTTCCTGTCCTGGCCGATGCGCACGCCTTCCGGGTTGTAGCCGTAGGCGCCGAACGGCGAGGTGCCGGCGGTGCCGATCCATTTCGAGCCGCCCTGGTGGCGCCCCTTCTGTTCGCGCAGGCGCTTTTCGAGAGTTTCCATCAGCTTGTCGAAGCCGCCCATGGCTTCGATCATGGCCTTTTCCTCGTCGGTCAGGACCTTTTCCGCGAGCTTCCGGAGCCACTCGGTCGGGATGACGATTTCCTCGCCTTCGGACGGCGGCGCTTCCAAGCCCTTGAACACCTGGCCGAAGACGCGATCGAAACGGTCGAGGTTGCGTTCGTCCTTCACCAAGGTCGAACGGCTGAGATAGTAGAAATCGTCGACGGAATATTCGGCGAGGCCCTTGTCCATCGCCTCCATGAGCGTCAGATACTCGCGGAGCGAGACCGGCACCTTGGCCTTGCGGAGTTCCAGGAAGAAGTCCGCGAACACCGCCGCCCCCGTCAGCCGCCGTCGCGGCGATGCAGGAAGGCGAGCCGCTCGAACAGGTGCACGTCCTGTTCGTTCTTCAGGAGCGCGCCGTAGAGCGGCGGGATCAGCGTCTTCTTGTCGTCGGTGCGTAGCGCCTCGATCGGGATATCCTCGACCATCAGCAGCTTGATCCAGTCGAGGAATTCGGACGTCGAGGGCCGCTTCTTCAGGCCCGGCGCCTCGCGGATTTCGTAGAACATGGTCATGGCGGCCGCGACCAGGCGTTTCTGGATGCCCGGGTAGTGCACGTCGACGATCCGCTGCATGGTTTCCTTGTTGGGAAACTGGATGTAGTGGAAGAAGCAGCGGCGCAGGAACGCGTCCGGCAATTCCTTTTCGTTGTTCGACGTGATGACGACGATCGGCCGCTGGCGCGCCTTCACCGTCTCGCGCGTTTCGTAGACGTGGAATTCCATGCGGTCGAGTTCGAGCAGCAGGTCGTTCGGAAACTCGATGTCGGCTTTGTCGATCTCGTCGATCAGCAGCACGGGGCGGTCGTCGGTTTCGAACGCCTGCCATAGCTTGCCCTTGACGATGTAGTTGGAAATGTCGTGCACGCGGGCGTCGCCCAACTGCGAATCGCGCAGCCGCGCCACCGCGTCGTATTCGTACAGGCCCTGCTGCGCCTTGGTGGTCGACTTGATATGCCATTGCAGCAACGGCTTGCCGAGGGCCTTGGCGATTTCGTGGGCCAGCACGGTCTTGCCGGTGCCGGGTTCGCCCTTCACCAGCAACGGCCGTTCGAGCGCGACGGCGGCGTTGACCGCGACCATCAGGTCGGGCGTGGCGACAAAGGTTTCGGTGCCGGAGAACTTCTTTTCCATGATTCCTTCGCGGATTTCGTCGCGGGAACGGGAACGCCGATCAGCCGGCGGCGGCCGACAGCGCGGATTCGATGGCCTTCAAGGCGTCCGCGCCCTTGGCACCGTCGGGACCGCCCGCCTGGGCCATGTCGGGGCGTCCGCCGCCGCCCTTGCCGCCCAAGGCTTCGGAGCCCGCGCGCACCAGATCGACGGCGCTGAACCGCTTGGTCAGGTCGTCGGTGACGCCGACCACGAGCGAGGCCTTGCCGTCGGCCGAAGACACCAGCGCCACGACGCCGGAGCCCACTTGTTTCTTGAGGTCATCGACCATGCCCTTCAGGTCCTTGCCGGGCACGCCATCGAGCAGCTTGGGCGCGAAGCGGATGCCGGCGATGTTCTTGATCTCGGAGTCGGCCGAGCCGCCGCCGGTCGCCATCTTGCGCCGGGTGTCGGCGAGGTCCTTTTCCAGCTTGCGGCGTTCATCGAGCAGCGCCTGCACGCGGGCCGGCACCTCGGCGGGCGTGACCTTGAGCACCGCCGCCGCTTCGTGCAGCGCCGCTTCCTGCGCCTTGAAGTAGCTTTCCGCCGCCTCGCCCGCGACCGCCTCGATGCGGCGCACGCCGGCGGCGACCGCGCTTTCGGAGACGATCTTGAACAGGCCGATGTCGCCAGTGCGCCGCACGTGGGTGCCGCCGCACAGTTCGGTTGAATAGGTATGGTTGGGGCCGAGTTCCTCGCCCATCGAGACGACGCGCACCTCGTCGCCGTACTTTTCGCCGAACAGCGCCATGGCGCCCGCCTGCACCGCCGCATCCGGATCCATCAGCCGGGTCACGACGTCGGCGTTGGCGCGGACTTGGGCGTTCACGTCGGCCTCGACGATCGCGATGTCGTCGGCACCGAGGCCCTTCGGATGGCTGATGTCGAACCGCAGCCGGTCGGGCGCGACCAGAGAGCCCTTCTGCGTGACATGCTCGCCCAGACGATTGCGCAGCGCCGCGTGCAGCAGGTGGGTCGCCGAATGATGGCTGCGGAGCGCGCGGCGGCGCGCCGGATCGACGGCCAACCGAACCTCGTCGCCGAGCTTGAGCGTGCCCGACGCGACCTTGGCCAAGTGAACATGCAGGTCGCCGAGTTTTTTCTGGGTATCGGATACGACGGCCTTGCCCTTGGCGGCGACGATTTCGCCGGTGTCGCCCATCTGGCCGCCGGATTCGCCGTAGAACGGCGTCTGGTTGACGATGACGGCGACCTCGTCGCCCGGGTTCGCGGACTCGACGGGCTGGCCGCCCTTGATGAGCGCGACGATGCGGCCTTCGGCGGCCTCGGCGTCGTAGCCCAGGAAATCGGTCGCGCCGACCTCGTCGCGGACCTGAAACCAGACCTGTTCGGTCGCCGCCTCGCCGGAACCGGCCCAGGCCTTGCGGGCCTCGGCGCGCTGGCGCGCCATCGCATCCTGGAAGCCGTCCAAGTTGACGCCGATGCCCCGGGACTTGAGCGCGTCCTGGGTCAGATCGAGCGGAAATCCAAATGTGTCGTAGAGCTTGAAGGCGGTTTCGCCGTCCAGCATGTCGCCCTTGTTCAGGTATACGGTCGCCTCGTCGAGCAGCTTGAGGCCGCGATCGAGGGTGACCTTGAAGCGGGATTCTTCCAGCCGGAGAGTTTCGGTGATCAGCGGTTCGGCCCGCACCAGTTCCGGGAAGGCCTGGCCCATCTGGCGCACCAGCACCGGCACCAGGCGCCACATCAGCGGGGCCTGGCAGCCGATCATGTGGGCGTGGCGCATGGCCCGGCGCATGATGCGGCGGAGCACGTAGCCGCGCCCGTCGTTGGCCGGCAGCACGCCGTCGGCGATCAGGAACGACGTGGCGCGCAGATGATCGGCGATGACCCGGTGCGAGAACGAATGCTCGCCGTCGGCGGGGACGCCGGTCGCGTCGGCCGACGCGTCGATCAGGGCGCGCATCAGGTCGATCGAATAGTTGTCGTGGGTGCCCTGCATCACGGCGGCAATGCGTTCCAGGCCCATGCCGGTGTCGACGGAGGGTTTCGGCAGGTCGACGCGCTTGTCCTTGGTCACCTGCTCGAACTGCATGAAGACCAGGTTCCAGATCTCGATGAAGC
>CAZDFF010000327.1:0-3881 GCA_964504425.1 uncultured Hyphomicrobiales bacterium | reverse complement strand
TCCGGCGCCGACGCCGTACCGGCGGTCAGGGAAACGACCGCGTCCAGATGAATACCGTCCTTGCCCGGAGCCAGATCGGTTTTCAACACGACCGCACCGGCGGCGGTCGCCCGTTCGATGTCGGCCGCCGTCGAATCTCCGATCTCGTGCGGCGCGCCGACGGTCATGACCGGTTTTCCGCGCGCATCGAACAGCACGATCGTTTCGTATCCGTATGCCGCGCGCACGGAGTCGAGACGGTCGTAAACGAGGGTTCGTTGCCTTTCGGCGCCCGTGCGCCGCCATTCGGCGACCCGGTCGACGAACGCCCGGTCGGTGACGATGCTGGTCGCGTCGGCGCGGCGCTCGCCGAGCCAGCTTTCGATATGCCGGGTTTTCAACGCCGCGATCGCTTGCAGATCCGAAAACGCGTCCTTTTCGACCTGCGGTCCGACGATTCGCACGATGCCGAATCCGACGCCGGGCCCGATCAGGACAAGTGCGGCGGCGACCGGGACCAGACGGCGCGTCGCCGACGGCGACTTGCGCGGCAAACCCGCGACGTTCGGATCGGGCGCGATCCTGCCCCAGACCCTGAGCAGAACGTAAAGCAATCCGCCGGTGACGGTGACGAACAGGAGCCCCTTGATCGTTTCGATTCTATTTTGAACTTCCGGGTCGTCGACCGAGAGCGTGAGGAGATTGCCGGAAATCAAGATCCAGCCCGCGGCGAAGGCGACATAAAGAAGCGCGATCAGAAGCGGCGCGCGACGCGCGTTTCCCGTCGTCGGCCGTTCGTTCCGGTCGCGGTCCAGGTTCATGGCGGCAATCATAGTTTATCAAGTAACGGCATGATCGTTTGATTTGCGTCAATAGACGTTTATTCAAAGATCGCGCTCATCTGCGAACGCACATCATTGCTATTGAATGAAAGCAATCGTTCGTATCGGCGCTGGGATTCGATTACCATGCGACCAACGGCGATGCCGCCGCGATTGGAGAATCGAATGTCCAGATACCTAGCTACCCTGTTTTTTGCCGTTGCCGCGGTCACCGCGGCACCGGCGTCCGCGCAAACAACCGGCGCAACGCAACCGAGCGGAACCGTCCAGACGGTATTCGACGAGATCGAAAAGCGGATCATCCGCGACTACTTCGGCAAGAAGGACGCCGCCGGCGAGGACGAAAAGAAGAAAGGCAAGGGGCACGGCAAGGGCAAGTCGGGGTCGATGCCGCCGGGACTCGCCAAGCGCGGCTCATTGCCGCCCGGCTTGCAGCGCCAACTCGACCAGAAGGGGCGCCTGCCGCCCGGGCTGGCCAAGCGCGAGCTGCCGGCCGATCTTCACTTCAAGCTGAAGCCCGCCGCGCCGGGTACCGAGCGCGCCATCGTCGACGGCGCCGTCGTGCTGATCGAACGGGCGACCGGCAAGGTTCTCGACGCCATCGAGGGCGTCGTCACCGGCCGCAAGGCCCGCTGACGGGTTCCCGGCGTCAGGCCGCGCGCTTAATGACGTCGCCGATCAGGCCGTCGGTCGCGCCCGGTTTCAATTCGCAGGCGAGGAACCGTTCCCGGTCGACCGGCCCCGGCAGGCGCAACTTCCGCGTCGGTTCCGGCCGGAAGCCGAAGCGCCGGTAATAGGGCGCGTCGCCGACCAGGAATACGGCGCCCTCGCCGGCCAGCTTGGCCCGATTGAGGGCTTCGACCATCAGCCGACCGCCGACGGTGCGTTCGCGCCAGTCGGGATCGACCGCGAGCGGGCCCAGCAGCAGGCCCGGGCGACGGCCGACCGTGATCGGCCACAGGCGCACGGTGCCGATCAATTGATCTCCATCCAGCGCGACCAGGCTGAGGTCGCGGATCGCCTGCTGGCCGTCGCGTAGGCGCTGGCAAGTCTTGGTCCAACGGGCATCGCCGAACGCGGCGTCGAGCAGGCGCTCGATCGCCGGGCCGTGCTCGTCCCGTTCGGTCGCGAGGTCGATCATCGCCGTTCCCTCAGACGCAGTAGGTCTTCAACGGCTCGAAACCGTTGAAGGCGATCGAGGCGTAGGTCGACGTGTAGGCGCCGGCGGCGCGGATTTCGACCTTGTCGCCGATTTCCAGGTCTTCCGGCAGCTGGTAGTCGGCCTTTTCGTACAGGATATCGGCCGAATCGCAGGTCGGACCGGCGATCACCACGGGCGACGGGCGACCGCCGCGCGCCGACACGATCGGGTACTGGATCGCCTCGTCCATGGTTTCGGCCAAGCCGCCGAACTTGCCGATGTCGAGATAGACCCAACGCTTCTTGTCGTCGTCGGATTTCTTCGAAATCAACACGACCTCGGTCTGGATGATCCCGGCGCTGCCGACCATCTGACGGCCCGGCTCGACGATGATGTCCGGGATACGGTTGCCGAAATGGCGCCTGAGCGATTCGTCGATGGCATTGCCGTAGTTCGCCATGCCCGGCACCGCGCGCCGATAGCGCGTCGGAAAGCCGCCGCCGATGTTGAGCATGGAAAGGGTCACGCCTTCGTCCTCGCACTCGCGGAACAGGCGCGCGGCTTCGGCCACGGCGGTGTCCCACTGCGACGGGTCGCGCTGCTGCGAGCCGACGTGGAACGAGACGCCGTAGGGCACCACGTCGCGCTTGGCGGCTTCCAGAAGCAACTTCTTCGCCATGGCGACGTCGCAACCGAACTTGCGCGACAGCGGCCAGTCGGCATTGGCGCCCGATGTGAGGATACGGCAGAACACCCGGCTGCCCGGGGCGGCGTCGGCGATCTTGCCCAGTTCCGCGTCCGAATCGAAGGCGTAGAGCTTCACACCGCGCGAATACGCCTGGGCGATGTCGGCCTTCTTCTTGATCGTGTTGCCGAACGAAATGCGATCCGCCGTGGCGCCGGTGGCCAACGCCATGTCGATCTCGTTCACGCTCGCGGTATCGAAGCTGGAGCCCATCTTGGCCAGCAGCTTGAGGATTTCCGGCGCCGGGTTCGCCTTCACCGCATAATAGATGCCGGCGCGCGGCACCGCGGTACGGAGCCGGCGATAGTTGTCGGCGACCGCGTCCAGGTCGACCACGAGGCAAGGCGTGGCCGGTCGCTGTTCGGCGAGGAAACGTTCGATCTTCTTGGTCATCGTTCGGGTCTCCTGTCCTTCGTCGTCAGACGACGCGGAAATTCTTGAACTGCCACGGATCGGAAGCGTCGACCGCTTCCGGAAACAAAACGCCGCGATCCTTGAGCGGCGTCCAGTCGGAATAGGCGCCGATCATCTCGCCCAAGTACGGCCGGGCGACATCAAGCACGCGGGCGTGGTCCATGTGGTCGGCCTCGACGACGCCGGCCTTCGGGTTCTCGATCGCCCATACCATGCCGCCCAGCACCGCGGCCGTGACCTGCAGGCTGGTGGCGTTGTTGTGCGGCACGATCCGCCGGGTTTCCTCGATGGAAAGCCGCGATCCGTACCAGTAGGCGCCCTTGGCATGGCCCATCAGCAGCACGCCCAGTTCGTCGACGCCGCTGGCGATCTCGCCCATCATCAGGCGCTTGGAGGCCTGGATCGACCAGTTCTTGCCGGCGAGTTCGTGCAGCGACAGCACCGCGTCGTCGCACGGGTGGTAGGCGTAATGCACCGTCGGCCGGTAGCGCACCGTGCCGTTCTCGACCAGCGAGTAGTAATCCGCGATCGAGATCGATTCGTTGTGCGTCACCAGGAAGCCGTGGAACGGGCCTTCCATCGGCGTCCAGGTGCGCACCCGCGTCGAGGCGCCGGGCCGCAGCAGGTAGATCGCCGCGTCGCAGCCGAAGTCGTGGCGGCGGCCGTCCTCGGGGAAGTGGCGCTCGTGCGTGCCCCAACCGAGTTCGGCCGGCTGCGAGCCTTCGCCGACGAAGCCGTCGATCGACCAGGTGTTGACGAA
>CAZDFF010000326.1:0-3888 GCA_964504425.1 uncultured Hyphomicrobiales bacterium | reverse complement strand
CGGGCAGCCAGGTATGCACCGGCCACATTGGCACCTTGACCGCGAACGAGGCGAAGAACGCAAGCCATAGCCACGTCTGCATGTCCGCCGGGAAGCGGTGCGTCAACAAGGTCGGGATGTCCATGGTTCCGGCCTGGAAATACATCGCCAGCACCGCCAGCAGCATCAATACGGAGCCGAGCAGCGTATAAAGGAAGAACTTGAACGCCGAATACACGCGCCGGGGACCGCCCCAAACGCCGATTATCAGGAACATCGGGATCAGCACGCCCTCGAAGAAGATATAGAACAGGACAAGGTCGAGGGCCGAGAACATCCCGATCATCATGGTTTCCATGAAGAGGAACGCGACCATGTACTCCTTGATCCGGTCCTTGATCGTCGTCCAGCTCGCCAGCACGCAGACCGGCACCAGCAACGTCGACAGCAGCACGAACAGCATCGAAATGCCGTCCACGCCGATGTGGTAGGCCATGCCGAAGGACGGCATCCACTCGACCTTCTCGACGAACTGGAACGCCGCCGTCGAAGAATCGAAATTGAACCAGAGGAACAGCGACAGCAGGAAGTTCGTCGACGCGGTCAGCATCGCGACGTTGCGCGCGTTCCGTTCGACGACCTCGGCTTCGCCTCGGATCGATATGATGAACAGCGCGCCGACCAACGGCAGGAAGATCAGCAGGGAAAGGACGGGAAAATTCATCGCCTACCCCGCCCCGTGAACGCGGAACAGGTACCACGTGATCAACAGGACGACGCCGATCAGCATGGCAAACGCGTAGTGGTAAAGATATCCAGTCTGGAGCGCCGCGACCCGGCGGGCGGCGTTGCGCACGACCGTCGAAATACCGTCCGGCCCCAGGCCGTCGATCAGCGTGCCGTCGCCGGTCTTCCAAAGATGGCGCCCCAGGTAGAACGCGGGGCGGACGAACAGCTTGTCGTAAAGCTCGTCGAAGTACCACTTGTTGAGCAGGAACCGGTAGATGCCCTGGAACCGCGCCGCCAGCGCACCCGGCCAGGACGGCATCAGCATGTACATGATGTAGGCGAGCCCGATCCCGGCCACGCCGACGACGAGCGGCGCGAGCTTAACCCAAAGCGGCACATGATGGGCATTTTCCAGCGCCTTGTGATCGGGAAGAACCAGCAGTGCCTTGTCCCAAAAGGCCGCCGCCTTGCCGCCGACGAACGACTCGTAACCGATATAGCCCGCTAGACAGGCTCCGGCCGCCAGCACGAACAGCGGCACCAGCATGACCCACGGCGATTCGTGGACATGGGCCAGCGTTCTTTCGTCGCAGCGCGGCCGACCGTGGAACGTCATCAAAATCAGGCGCCAGGAGTAGAACGCGGTCAGGAATGCCGCCGCGATGCCCATCCAGAAGGCATACATGCCGACGTTCGAATGCGCGCCGTAGGCGGCTTCCAGCACGATATCCTTGGAGTAGAACCCGGCGAACGGCGGAATCCCGGCCAAGGCCAGCGACCCGATCCACATCAGGGCGTAGGTGATCGGTATCGCCTTCCAGATGCCGCCCATCTTTCGCATGTCCTGTTCGTCGGACATGGCATGGATGACCGATCCCGCGCCGAGGAACAGCAACGCCTTGAAAAAGGCGTGGGTCATCAAGTGGAAAATACCCGCCGAATAGGCCGACACACCGCAGGCGAAGAACATGTACCCCAGCTGGCTGCACGTCGAATAGGCGATGACGCGCTTGATGTCGTTCTGCACGCAACCGACCGTGGCGGCGAAGATCGCGGTCGTGCCACCGACCACGGTGACGACGGCCAACGCCGTCGGCGAGAACTCGAACAACGGCGACAGACGCGCGACCATGAAGATGCCGGCCGTCACCATCGTCGCGGCGTGGATCAAGGCCGACACCGGCGTCGGGCCTTCCATCGCGTCGGGCAGCCACGTGTGCAGGCCCAACTGCGCCGACTTGCCCATGGCGCCGACGAACAGCAGCAGGCAGATCGCCGTCAGCGCGTGATACTGGCCGCCGAAGATCGACAGGGTCGCGCCCGCCTTGCCGGGCGCGGCGGCGAAGATCGTGTCCAGATGGACCGACTGGAACAGCACGAAGACCGCGAAGATGCCGAGCGCGAAGCCGAAATCGCCGACGCGATTGACGACGAACGCCTTGATCGCCGCCGCGTTGGCCGAGGGCCGATCGTACCAGAACCCGATCAGCAGGTAGGATGCCAAGCCCACGCCTTCCCAGCCGAAGAACATCTGCACCAGGTTGTCGGCGGTCACCAGCATCAGCATGAAAAACGTGAACAGGCTCAGATAACTCATGAACCGCGGCACGTTCGGATCGTGATGCATGTAGCCGATGGAATAGACGTGAACCATGGCCGACACCACGGTCACCACCAGCACCATGACCGCCGTCAGCGTGTCGAACTTCAAAGCCCAGGAAATTTCAAGCGCGCCGGAATCGATCCAGGTGAAAACCTCGACCGTGCGGGAATGGTCCCGAACCACAACATCGACGAAGATGAAGCAAGCGAGCACCGCCGAAATCAGCAGCGCGCCGCAGGTGACGTACTGCGCCAGCCGGTCGATGTTGTGCGTCTTGTGTTCGTCTTGCGTATCGACGAACGAAAGGCAGCCTGCGACAGCGGCGGCGACAAGCGGCAGGAAAACGGCGAAAATGAAGGTCACGGTCGCTCAGCCCTTCATCATGTTGATGTCTTCCACCGCGATCGAGCCGCGGTTGCGGAAGTAGACGACCAGGATCGCGAGTCCGATGGCGGCCTCGGCGGCGGCCACGGTCAGCACGAACATGGCGAACACCTGCCCCACCAGATCGTGGAGGAACGCCGAAAACGCGACCAGGTTGATATTGACGGCCAACAGCATCAGTTCGACCGACATCAGGATGACGATCACATTCTTCCGGTTCAGGAAGATGCCGAAGATGCCGAGCGTGAACAGGAGCGCGCCGACGGTCAGATAATGGGCAAGGCCGATTTGCAGCATCAGATCCCCTTCCCCGTTTCGACCTTGCGGACCTCAACGGTCGCCTCGGCCCGGCGCGCGATCTGCGCCGAAATATCCTGTCGCTTGGTCCCGACGCGCTTGCGGTGCGTCAGCACGATGGCGCCGACCATGGCAACCAGCAGCACCAAGCCCGCCGCCTGGAACAGATAGGCGTAATGCGTATAGAGAAGCTCGCCCAAAGCCTGGGTGTTGCTGACCGTACCCGGCGCCGGAGCCGGCGCCAGCGCCTTGCGCACCGTTTCCGGCGCCATGATCCAGCCGCCGACCACGACGAACAGTTCGACGAACAGGATCAGCCCGACCAGCGCGCCGATCGGCAGGTACTGCAGAAAACCCTGGCGCAGTTCGACGAAATTGATGTCGAGCATCATGACCACGAACATGAACAGCACGGCGACCGCGCCGACATAGACGACGACCAGGATCATCGCCAGGAATTCCGCGCCGAGCAGCACGAACAATCCCGCCGCGTTGAAGAACGCGAGGATCAAGAACAAAACGGAGTGAACCGGGTTCTTCGCCGAAATCACCATCACCGCGGACGCGACCGCGATGAAGGCGAACAGGTAAAACGCGAGGGCTTGGATCATGGGCGGGGCGGCCTCACCGATACGGCGCGTCGGCGCGAAGGCGCTCGGCGATTTCGGTTTCCCAGCGGTCGCCGTTAGCGAGCAGCTTGGCCTTATCGTAGAGCAGTTCCTCGCGGGTTTCGGTTGCGAACTCGAAATTCGGTCCTTCGACGATGGCGTCGACTGGGCAGGCTTCCTCGCACAGGCCGCAATAGATGCACTTCACCATGTCGATGTCGTAACGGGTCGTGCGCCGGCTGCCGTCGTCGCGCGGCTCGGCCTCGATGGTAATGGCCTGGGCCGGGC
>CAZDFF010000325.1:0-3892 GCA_964504425.1 uncultured Hyphomicrobiales bacterium | reverse complement strand
GGCGATCAGCGCGCCGAAGGCGCCGCCCTTGCCGACGCCGTAGTTCCAGCCCATGTACTCGCCGACCAGCACGATGCCGACCCCAAGCGCCCAGACATGGGCGGGTCCGAGGACCTTCAGCAGGTTGATGGATTGCGGCTTGCCGCCCGCCGTCACGTCAGCCATGGCTCAAGCCCCCTTCTTATGGTCGCCGCCGAAGAGGTCGTCGACCCCTTCGCGCGAGCTCATCAGCGTATCGTCGCTATAGTTCTGCCCGGTGCGATAGGCATCCAACACCATCCACAGCAGCAGGAGCGCCGAGACGATCCACGCAGCCCATTCCGCGATCTGCCAGATATTCATGCGAGCCCCCGTTTATTCGAACCGCTCGCGAATGACTTCGCGATATTCTTTGTCGGACACCTTCAAGACGAAGACGTAGTAGCCGGCGATGACCACGACCGTCACCAGGAACCAGACGATGTCGATAGTGTATTCGAACGGCATGGTGATGATGTCGGCGGCGGTTTCCACCGTGTAGCCGAGCTTCTCCCACTGCTGCTGCATCGTCGGATTCTGGCCGAGCGATTCCCAGGTGAGGCCGCTCCAGGTCTTGGTGGTATTGCCGTCGGCATCGGTCGCCGTAGTGTAGGTGACGCCCTCGGGGAGTTTCTCGACCCGCGATACGGCGGCGGCATCCATGTAGATCGGCAAGTAGAGAGCGCCGAACACGAAGGCAAGCAGCAGGAAGACGTCGATAAACTGGCCGACGACACTTTGCTTCGGCGGATTGTAGCGTTGCGCCATATTCCCCTCCCCAGGCCTGGACCGCGCGCTCTAGCGGCCGGCGTCCAGATGCTTGATGTCGATGCTGTAGATGTGATCCTTGTCGTGGCCGTAATGCCGCACCAGCGCCCCGATCGACGCGGTGTTGAACAGCAACAGGATGGCCGCCGCGATCCAGCAGACCACTTCGACGCCGCCGCTCGGCATGTAGGGGCGGACCGCCAGCAGCACGAAGATCACCGTGACCCACAACACGGCCACGAAACCCCACGCCCACAATCTGTCTCTGGAATACATCGCGTCGATGCGCGACTTAAGGTCGTTCGCCATCAGCTTCACTCCCCAGTCGGGCGTTTCCGGCGGTGCCGGCCCCTGCGCCCCATTTTTGCGCCGGCACTTTGGCCGACTCGCGGCCTTTTCAGCCGTTATCCGCAACCTCTACCACAGCGATTCGCGTTTTACTAGACTGAAAGGAAGTTTCCTGTGCTGAAACACCGCCGGCCCGCGCCGGACAACCGGCGGCGACGGTTTCCGGCTTCGGAACGGCATCGGCGAGACGCCGGCAGGGCCGCGATATCAGCCTCAGTCTTCGCGTTTTAGGGGACGCGACAGCAACGAACGCACTTCATCGTCGATCTTGGTCCCGTCGTTTAGAATGCGCAGCACCGCAGCGCTGATCGGCATGTCGACGCCAAGCTTTGCCGCCAGCGTAGCCACGGCTCCGGCGGTGGGCACGCCTTCGGCAATCGACCGGCGCGCCGACAGAATCTCCGCCAGGGGCCGGCCCCCGCCGAGTTCGACGCCCAGCGACATATTCCGCGATGTCATGCTGGAGCAGGTCAGGACCAGGTCGCCCAGGCCGGCAAGGCCCATCATCGTGTCGGCGCGGCCGCCCTTGGCGAGCGCGAGGCGGCTCATTTCCGCAAGACCCCTTGCGATAAGCGCCGCCCGGGCGTTCTCGCCGAGACCGCGGCCGATTACCATGCCGCAGGCGATGGCCAGCACGTTCTTGACGGCGCCGGCCACTTCGACGCCGATTGGGTCGCCCAGGCCATAGGGGCGAAAACTGGCATTGCTGAGAGCCGCCATCGCCGCCTCGACCAGTGCCTCGTCGCGCCCGGCGATCGCCACCGCAGTCGGCAGGCCCAAGGCGGCGTCGCGCGCGAAACTGGGGCCGGAGAGGACGGCGACGTCGGCTTGGGGCAGCTCGAGCTCGGCGATCTCGTTCAGCAATTGCCCGGTGTCCCGCTCGATTCCCTTGGCGCAGATCAGAAGCGCCGTTCCCGCCTGCCAGATCGGCCGGGCCTCTTTGCAGAAGGCGCGGAAATGCTGGGCGGGCTGGGCATAGAGCACCAGATCGGCGGCGAGCGCGGCCCCGAAGTCGCGCGGCGCCTGGCCGGCTACCGCGATCTTCGCCGGAATCTCGATACTCGGAAAATGGTCGGCGTTTTCCCGGTCAGCCGCGATCCGTTTCGCCTGTTCCGAGCGGCGCGCCCACAGCGTCGTGGCGCGCCCGGCACGGCAAGCGATGATCGCCAAGGCGGTTCCCCAGGCGCCCGCGCCGATGACGGAGACACGCTCGAATGCCGTCATGCGCGCCTCATTTCAACAGGAACCCGCCGGCCAGAGGATCCTCCGGCTCCACGGTGAAAACCGAAGTGCCGGTGTAATAGGCCTGGCCCGAGACTTCGACCCTGACGGCGTCGAAGCGGCCGGCGCGCAAGGTTTCCACCGCGCGCCCGGTGAAGCGGCTTCCGGTGACGCTTTCGAAATGGCGGGTTTCGCCTGCCATCACCCCGCCGCGCGCGGTCATGAGTGCGATCCGGGCGGTGACGCCGCTCCCGGTCGGGCTGCGGTCGACCTCGCTAGCGGCGAAGACGCAGATGTTTGCACTGGGATCAGCGGCGCTTTTCCCGCCGCCCCCATCCGTCAGGATCGTGCCGTAGAGGAAGGCGAGGTCCGGGTCGTCGGGATGCTCGAGCTTGATCTGCGCCTTCACTGCCGCTGTCACCCGATCCGCCGCCTCCACCAGGTCCCGCGTCCGCGAGCGGCGGACGTCGAGACCGAAAGTATCGGCGGCGAGAAACGCATAGAACGCACCGCCATAGCCGATATCGACCTTGATCCGTCCGAGGCCAGCAACCTCGACCTCGCGATCGAGGGCGAAGGCGAAGGCCGGCACGCTCACGAAGCTTACTCGACCCGGCTTGCCGTTCTCCATCGCGACTTTCACCCGGACCAATCCGCAGGGGCATTGCAGATTGAGCTGCGCCGTATCGCCCATCGGCTTCACGATTCCCCGGTCGACGGCGTAGCGGCCGAGCGCGATGGTCGCGTGGCCGCACATCGTGCTGTAGCCCTCGTTGTGGATGAACAGCACGGCGAGATCGGCCTCAGGGTGATCCGGTTCCACCGGTAACACGCCATACATGTCGTAATGGCCGCGAGGCTCGAACATGACGAGGCGGCGAAAGGCGTCGAGATTTTCTCGGGCAAAGCGCCGTTTCTCCAGCAGCGTGCCGCCCTTGATCGCCGGATATCCTGCCGTAACGATGCGGACGGGCTCGCCGCCGGTATGCATCTCAACGGTTTCGATCCGGGTTGCCGCATTGGGCAAAAGCTGGTCTGTCGCGCGCCCGCTCATCGATGCCTGGTTATCTCCGCTCCCGATCATACATTCCGGGCCATCGCCCTTGACCGCCGCCTGACCGGCTGTAGTCTGCCCTGCCGAAGAATGCAAGCGCAGGCAAAAGGCACCATGCGACGAGCGGGTTTCATATCAACGACCTGGTCAATGTTCTGGTCAATGTTCTGGGCATTCGGTCGCGCTGGTTCAACGCCGGGCCTCGGCTTTGCGCTTGCATGCCTGATGTCGCTGCCGGTTGCAGCCGAAACGCCGAAAGCCGTGCTGCGGCTGGCTTTGCCCGAAGGTTTGTCGCCGCGAACCATCGGCTACTACCTGGCCCAGGAGAACGGCTATTTCGCCGAGGCCGGCCTCGATGTCAGATTTGAAACGCCGACAGCCGGCGTGCTCAGCGACGCGAAAGACCCGGCGTCGGTCTTGAGCGAGGACGATGCCGATCTCGCCGTGGAGGCGATGCCGATCGACGAGCGCGGCGCCACCCGC
>CAZDFF010000324.1:0-3895 GCA_964504425.1 uncultured Hyphomicrobiales bacterium | reverse complement strand
CCTGATCCAGCGCGCCGACTTCAACCGCGACGCGGCCAGGATGCTCGACGATTTTACCGTCGCTTATCATCGCGACCGCGACATGTATTCGAATTAGGCTGCATCCGCCGGACTTCCCGGCGGGCGCGGGGCCGACATGACGCCGGACATCGATAAAGTCACCGCTATCATCCGCGAGGCCGCGGCGGTTGAGGTGTTGCCTCGATTTCGCCGTTTGGCCGAGGGCGACATCAGCGAAAAACGCCCCGGCGAAGTCGTCACCGTGGCCGATGTCGCGGCCGAGGTGCATCTTGCCCGGGCGTTGACGGGGCTTTTGCCGGGCAGCGCCATCGTCGGCGAGGAAATGTCTGAGGCCGAGACCGACGTGCTGGGGACCCTTCGCGCCGAGCCGCTCGCCTGGATCATCGACCCGGTGGACGGAACGCAGAACTTTGCCGACGGCAATGCCTGCTTCGCGATGATTGTCGCGCTGTGGCACAAGGGCGAGACCGTCGCGGGCTGGCTACACGATCCGATCGGCAACGCCACCGTGACTGCGGAAATCGGTTCGGGGGCGGTGGAAGGAGACCGCCGGCTTCGTCTCGCCAGCGGGCGTCCGCCCGGCGATCTGTCCGGCACCATCGGCAAGCGTCTGCGCGGTGTCATGGAAACGAAACGCAAGATGGGCGAGCCGGGGATTCCGAAGCCGCTCGATCGCTACGGTTCCATCGGCCGGGAGTACATGGATATCGCCCGCGGCCGCATCGATTTCATGCGTTGCGCCGGCAAACTGAAGCCCTGGGACCACGCCGCCGGGGTCTTGATCCATGCGGAGGCCGGCGGCTACAACGCCCGAAGCGTGGATCGGGGGCATTACTGGGCGGCGGCGGCGATACAGGACAGCCCGATCCTGATGGCCCCGGAACGGGCCGCCTGGGAGGCTCTGCACACGATTTTTGGATCAAAATAAATTAAGCTAAATCAGCTAAGTAGCGCAAAAGGTTGAATGAGTTTATGAGCAAAAAGAAAGCCGCATTCATCGGTCTCGGCAACATGGGCTATCCGATGGCCGGCCATCTGGCGCGCGCCGGCTTCGGCGTCACCGTCTTCAATCGCACGGCGAAGAAAGCGGCGGCCTGGGTCAAGGAATTCAAGGGCCGCGCCGCGCCGACTCCGGCCAAGGCGGCGGCGGGCGCCGATATCGTCTGCGTCTGCGTCGGCAACGACGACGACCTGCGCAGCGTCGTGTTCGGACCCAAGGGCGTGCTTGCCGGCATGAAGAAGGGCGCCGTCCTGTGCGATCACACCACGGCGTCCGCCGCCGTCGCCCGCGAGATCGCGGCCGAAGCGAAAAAGCAGGGGATCGGGTTTCTCGACGCGCCGGTGTCAGGCGGACAGGAAGGCGCCCGGAAGGGCATCCTCACCATCATGGTCGGCGGCGACAAGAAGACCTTCAAGGCCGCCGAAAAGGCGATGCAGGCCTACGGCCGGTCGGTGCTGCTGATGGGGCCGGTCGGCAGCGGCCAACTGGCCAAGATGGTCAATCAGATCTGCTGCGCCGTGACGATCCAGGGCCTGGCCGAGGCGCTGAATTTCGCGACGAAAGCCGGGCTCGACGCCAAACGCGTGGTCGACGTGATTTCCAAGGGCGCGGCGCAGTCGTGGCAGATGGATAATCGCGCCCGCACCATGGTCGACGGCAAGTTCGATTTCGGCTTCGCCGTCGACTGGATGAGCAAGGACCTGGGGATCGTCCTGGCCGAGGCCCGCGCCAACGGCGCCGGCGTGCCGGTTACCGGCCTGATCGCCGATTTCTATCGGCGGCTTCAGGGACGGGGCGAGGGCAGGGCCGACAATTCGGTCCTGATCAAGCTGCTGACCGAGCCGTAGGCCCCTTAATAGAGCGAGATCGTCAGGTTGGGCGAGCGGCCGAAGCCCTGGATGCGCCAGGTATAGGTCTTGAACTTCGGGCCCTTGGCGAAGTTGTCCTTCACGCTGGTGGCGTTGTGGGACACCACCTTGGCATCGGTGATGACGCGAAGCTGGCCGTCCATGCCGAGTTTCATGTCGGTCAGGCGCTGCGCGTTTTCCTTGGAAACCGAGGCGCCGGCGATGGTGATCTTGCCGCTGGTGTCGACGTAGGAAACGCTCAGCATGTTAGCGTTGCGTCGGATGAACGTGACCATCTTGGCCTTCAGGATGTCGCCTTCGTTCACCCAGTTGACCTTGAACAGCCCCGCGCGCACGTAGGAAATCGACTTGGTGCCTTTGTCGCGCTTGAAATCGGTCTCGATCACCGCGACCCGCTCGCGCTCCTGGGCGCCCGTGGTCTTGCCCTTGCGCAGATCCTCGTACAGCGGGACGTGAGCGATATAGCCGTCGAAGGTCATTTTGTAGTAGCCGGCGCGGGTGAGTTCGATTTCCGCGTCGAACCGGACCGGCAGATAGCAGCCGCCGAGGACCAGCGCCAAAACGGCGAAGACCGCCAATGGGCCTCCGTAGCGGCGCGGCTTCGACAGAGGGCGGGGTGGCGTGTTCCAGGGCTGCATTCTACGCCATCATAGTCTGCCCGGCGCGGCGGGCAAAGGCGCAGGGAAGGTTTATTCCTCGCGCTTGGCCCGAACCCAGAGCGCTTCCATCTCGTCCAGGGTCGCGGCCTCGGGTGTCCGGCCCTGTTCGGCCAGCCAGGCCTCAATGCGCCGGAACCGCCGCTCGAACTTGGCGTTGCAGCGCCTCAGCGCCGATTCCGGGTCGACGTCTAGTTTTCGTGCCAGATTGGCGCCATTGAACAACAGGTCGCCCAGTTCGTCCTCGATCCGGTCTGAACTCCCGCGCTTGGCAAGCTCGGCACGAAGTTCGCCGATTTCCTCCTCGAACTTGTCCAGCACCTTGGCGGCCTCGTCCCAGTCGAACCCGACCCTGGCGGCGCGCTTTTGCAGCTTCACGGCGCGGGTCAGGCCAGGGAGACCAATCGTCACGCCGTCGAGCGCGCTCGGGGCTTCGGTGCCGCCGGACTTGGCGGCGCGTTCCTGGGCCTTCTGTTCCTCCCAGGCCCGGGTCTGTGCCTCGGCGTCGTCGATTTTCAGGTCGCCGAACACGTGCGGATGACGGCGGACCAGCTTATCGCAGATCGCGGCGGCGACATCGTCGACGTCGAAATGCCCCGCCTCGCGCGCCATCTGGGCATGAAACACGACTTGCAGCAGCAAATCGCCCAGTTCGTCGACCAGGGCCTCCATGTCGTTCCGCTCGATCGCCTCGGCGACCTCGTAGGCCTCTTCGATCGTATGCGGCGCGATCGTGCGGAAGGTCTGCTCGACGTCCCAAGGACACCCGGCCTTGGGATCGCGCAGCCGGGCCATGATCTCGACCAGCCGTTGGAAATTGCCTTTATCGGTCGGTTTCGCGGTCATAGAGTCCTTTGGGTCTAAGCGGGGCGGGCGAGGGGCACGGCAGCGGCGGCATGGACCAGGAAGCGCTCCGCGGGAAGACCCTTCGTGCCCTTGGCCTGGAACGCGACGGCCGGTTCGTCGGCGCGCGCCAAATCTACGAGGAAATCTGCGGAATCCAACCGCCATTTCCGCTGGCCCACTACCTTTTCGGCTGCTTCAAGCTGCTGACGGGCGAGTACGACGGCGCCTGGCCCCATTTCCAGCGCCGCTTGGTCGATCCGTTCTTTACCGAAAATCCGATCATGAACCTACCTGGGCCGCGCTGGGACGGGGCCGATGCGCCGACAAAGACCCTGCTGATCCACATCGATCAGGGAATCGGCGATGCGGTCTTGGCGGCTCGCTACGTGTCGGGGGCCGCGGCACGAGTCGGCCGGGTCGTCCTGCTGGTCCAAAACGGCTTCCGGGGCCTGTTCGAGGGCCTCGGCGATTTTGATATCCATGAATTGAGCGAGCCGCTGCCG
>CAZDFF010000323.1:0-3918 GCA_964504425.1 uncultured Hyphomicrobiales bacterium | reverse complement strand
GACGACCGGGGCTCGCTTGGCCAGGGTTTCGTCGGCATCATCATTGCCCCTAAGGCCGATCTCGACGTCGGCATCGCTGACGCGCTGAATTCGGTGGCCGAATTCGGCTACGATCAATTCGGCCGTGTCGGCATCGATCACCTGATTGATCGTCGCCATGACGCCCATGTTCATCAGCGACTTGATCACCGCGGCGCCGCGCTCGGCCATACGGTTCGACAGTTCCTGCACGGTAATGGTTTCGGGAATGACCACATCGCGCACGATCTTCTGTCCTTCGGTGAGCTGTTGGCGCAGTCTTTGCTTTTCGCGTTCGCGCGCGCGCTTAACCGAGGCGAGGCTTCTGACGCGCTCCTCGCCGTCGCCCAAGGCTTCGGCGATGGTCAGCTTGCCGGCACGCCGACGCGGTTCGCCGCGCCGGGCGCCCGGCGTCGGGCGCTTGGCGTCCGGACGAAGAGCGCGCTTGGCGCGCGATTTTTCGTCGTCTTCCTCGTCTTCCTCGTGCGCCTGCAGTTTCGCAACCGCCGCCGCCGCGACTGTTTTCCCTTGCTCCTCGCGCCGACGGCCTTCCTCTTCCGTCTGGCGGCGCGCTTCCTCGTCGGCCAATCGGCGCTTTTCGTCGTCGTCGAGCGCCTCGGCCTGAACCACCGGCGCGAATGGAGCGGCCGGCGGCGGTATCTCGGGCTCATCGCCCCGCTTCTGGGCATCGACAAGCGCGCGGGCACGAACCGCTTTTTCTTCTTCCGTCAAATGGCCGGCGTGCTGCAAGCGCGCCTGGGCCGCGGACACGTCGGCGCTCGCGGCTTCGGTTTCGGGAACGTCGACGAGTTCGGGCAGGTCCTTGACTTCCTGCATGCGTCCGCCGGCGTCCGGCGCGTACGTCCGCTTCTTGCGGACCTCGACCGTCACCATCTTCGATCGGCCGTGCGAGAAGCTCTGGCGGACCTGTCCGGTCTCGACCGTCTTCTTCAGTTCGAGCTTGCCGGGCCGCGCCAGCTTCAGCGGCTTGCCTTTATCTTTTTCGGTCGTCTCAGCCATCGCGTTCCTAGTCGTTCCTCGAATTCATCGGCTCATATCAGGCGGCGTCGCGGCGGTCCTGCCGACGCACGCCGGCAAGACGGCCGGCTTCGGCGATCAGCGCATCGGCCAAACGACCGGGCCCGACCGCCATGTGCACGACCGCGTCGCGACCGACCGCCGCCCCCAGTTCTGCGGCGGTGAACGGATCGATCGTCACCATGCCCGGCGCCAGCGCCTGGACCTTGGCTCGACCGCCCGCGGCCGCATCGCTGGCGACGATCAAAACCCCCTTGGGCTCATCACGGAGTGCCGCCTGAACCTTCTCGAATCCGGCCGCCAAGCGGCCTGCACGGCGGGCAAGACCGATCAGGTCGAGACAGCGGCGCGCCAGCAATCCTTCGAGGCGACCTACCAAATCGTCCGGGACCTCGACCGCGCCCCGCGCCGCCTTGGCAAAGCTCTTGCCTGCCAACGCCTTATTTATCACATCGCGATCCGCCCTCAACCAAAATCCCCGTCCCGGCAGGCGTCCGGCGACGTCGGGGGCAAGCGTGCCGTCCGGCGCCACGACGAAGCGGATCATCGACTCCTTGGGGAAAGTGCCGCCACCGACGATACAACGCCGGAGCGGGCCCTTGTTGTCGGGTCCGTCTTCGATCGCGGTCGTCAAGTGCTTGCGGCGTGTCATCGGGTATCAGCCCTGCAACGCGGAAGCCGAGGCTTCCCCTTCACCCGCGGCATCGGCCGCGGCCTTGGCCGCATCCTCCTCGGCGAACCACCCTGCGCGGGCGGTCATGATGAGGGCGTTGGCCTTGCTCTCGTTCAACACGCCGGGAGGCGCCATCTCCAGAAGTTCGTCGGTGGCGAGGTCGCCGAGATCGTCGACCGTCTTCACGCCCTTCTCGCCGACCGCGACCAGAAGCGCCGGCGTCATCCCTTCGAGCGCGGCGAGTTCGTCGCTGACCTTGAGCTCTTTCCGGCGGCGCGTGAATTCTTCGTCGCGCGCGGCGAGGAAGACGCGCGCCCGTTCGCGCAACTCGGTCGCGACGTCCGGATCGAAGCCTTCGATATCGGTCAGGTCCTCGACCGGGACGAAGGCCACCTCCTCGACCGAGGAGAAACCTTCCGTCACCAGCAGATGGGCAATGACGTCATCGATGTCGAGCGCGTCGATGAACATTTGCGAACGCACGCGAAATTCCTCGGTGCGGCGCTCGGATTCTTCTGCTTCGGTCAATATGTCGATATCCCATCCAGAAAGTTGCGACGCCAGCCGCACGTTCTGGCCGCGCCGGCCGATGGCCAGCGACAGCTGTTCGTCCGGCACGACCACTTCGATGCGCGGCGGCTGCGATTCCTCGTCGAGAACGACCTTCGCGACCTCGGCGGGCGCGAGCGCGTTGACGATGAATGTCGCCGGGTCGTTCGACCATTGAATGATGTCGATCTTTTCGCCCTGCAACTCGCCGACCACCGCCTGCACGCGCGAACCGCGCATGCCGATGCAAGGACCCACGGGATCGATCGACGAATCGTGCGACAGCACGGCGATCTTGGCGCGCGACCCGGGATCGCGGGCAACGGCCTTGATTTCGATGATTCCATCGTAGATTTCAGGCACTTCCTGGGCGAACAACTTGGCCATGAATTGCGGATGAGTCCGCGACAGGAATATCTGCGGGCCGCGGGTTTCCTCGCGCACGTCCATGATATAGGCGCGCACGCGGTCGCCCGTGTTGAAGTGTTCGCGCGGGATCGATTCGTCGCGACGCAACAGCGCCTCGGCGCGTCCGAGGTCGACGATGACGTTGCCGTATTCGACCCGCTTCACGAGGCCGTTGACGATTTCGCCCACGCGATCGCGATATTCCTCGAACTGCCGCTTGCGCTCGGCCTCGCGAACCTTCTGCACGATGACTTGCTTTGCGGTCTGCGCGGCGATGCGGCCGAAGTCGATCGGCGGCAGCGGATCGACGAGAAAATCGCCGACCTTGGCGTCGGGTTTCTTTTTCTGCGCTTGGACCGGCGTGACCTGGGTCGCTTCGTTCTCGACCGCCTCGACGACCTCGAGATAGCGCGCGAGCGCGATGGCGCCCGACGTACGATCGATGGTCGCGCGAATGTCGTGTTCGTGGCCGTACTTGGAACGGCCTGCTTTTTGGATCGCCATTTCCATGGCTTCCAGGACTTCGTCGCGCTCGATGCCCTTGTCGCGCGCCACCGTGTCGGCGACTTGCAGCAATTCGGGCCGGGCGTGAACGGAAGATTTCTGTGCGCTGGTATCGCTCATTTTCGGTGTCACACCTTTCTTAAGATGCTTGATCGATTTTTGCCGCAGCCAGCAATTCGTCCGTCAGAACGAGCCGGGCCTTGGCGATGTCGTCATAGGGCACGTCGACGTCGACGCCATCGACATGCATGCGGACCTGGCCGCCATCGATGCCGATCAGCTTGCCGCGAAAGCGCTTGCGGCCGCCGATCGGGCGTTGGGTTTCCACTTTCGCCTCGAAACCGGCGAACCGTTCGAAGTCCTTGACCCGAGTCAGGGGGCGATCGATGCCGGGCGAAGAAACCTCGAGCGTATAGGCGCCGACGATCGGGTCTTCGACATCCAACAGCGCGGAGATGGCCCGACTGAGATCGGCGCAGTCGTCGACCTGCATGGCCTTGCCGTCCTGGCGCTCGGCCATGATCTGCAGCCGCGGATCGCGATCGCCGATAAGCTGCACGCGCACAACCTCGTAGCCCATGCTTTCAATCGTCGGCGCAATCAATTGTTCAATCCGTTCCGTCAGTGTCATCGAGCCCCATCCGCCAGAAACAAAAAAGGCGGGCCGTTGGCCAACCTCATCAAACCCGTACATTCGGAGCTTAACGAGGGATCAACGGCCTAAAACC
>CAZDFF010000322.1:0-3943 GCA_964504425.1 uncultured Hyphomicrobiales bacterium | reverse complement strand
GACGGCGCCGAACATCGCGTCCAGCACCGGCGCGTAAACGACGCCCAGCGCCGGGCGGCCGTCGGCGATGAGCGCGATGTTGACGGTGAACTCGCCGTTGCGCTTGACGAATTCCTTGGTGCCGTCCAGGGGATCGACCAGCCAGAACGGCGTGCCGCGCACGTCGGGCACCCGGCCCTCGGCGAACGATTCCTCGCCGACCACGGGAAAGCCCATGCCGAGCGATCCGGCGAGCGCGTCCAGGATCAAGTCCTCGGCGGCGCGGTCGGCGGCGGTGACGGGCGAATCGTCATTTTTCGACTCGACGGCGAAGTCGGTGCGATAGACCGCCATGATTTTTTCGCCGGCGACGCGGGCGATGGCGGCGACGGCGTTCAGCGCCTCGGTGTCGGGACGAACGGGCAAGGCGGACCTAGACTTTCGAATTCCAGAGCGGACCGTCCAGGTCCTTGGCGTGGATTTCCTCGGCGATGAAACGGAATGCCTGGAACGCGGGCGACCAGTGATCCGGCGCCATGCCGGCCTTGGCCTTGAGATGGCCGAGGAAGGTCTTGGGATCGGGGATCTGCTCCCACACGGAGGGCAGGAACAGCGCGCGGCGCTGCCCGTCGGCGATCACCAGTCCATCGATGCGCGGACGCAGTTGCCCGATCAGGTCGGCTTCGTCGGTGACGGTCATCGGCCGCGACGTGCTGAGGACCGAAATCGAAAGATCGAGACCGTCGAGTTCATCGGATGCGAGGGGCTTAAAGCGCGGGTCCTTGAAGGCGGCGCGGTACCCGTTTTCGGCGACGTCGACGATCAGCGGCCGGTGCGCCTGGGGCGAACCGATGCAGCCGCGGAGTCGCGCTTGGCGCTTCAGGGTGACGAAACAGGCGCCTTGGGCGCGCAGCTCGGCCGGATGGTCCTCGGGGCCGACCGGCGGCGCCTTGCCGGCCTTGAGGCCGTGTTCGATGGAGGCGGCGGCGAGGCGCAGCAGCGTCGGCCCGTGCTTTTCCAGCAGCGCCTTGGTGCGGGCCTCGAACGGATCGGCGTCCTTGGGTTCGGCTTTCGCGGGCTTGGCCCACGCGACCGGCGCGGCGACCTTGCGCGGCGTCGGATGCAGCAGACGGGCCTGCACCTTGGCGGGGCCCATGCGCACGTCGAATTTCTCGGGTTCGGATTTCTTCGCGGCGCCCTCGGCCGGTTCGTAGAACGCCCACGAGCCGTAGCCGACGACCCGGTCCTTCGGTCCCGCCGTGTCGCCGGAATTGCGCACGTCGACGGTTTCGACGCGCATATGCCGGCGCTTCGCCAGTTCCAGAAGGCCGCCGACCGGGATGCGCCCGCACGCCTGGTCGCGGCCGATGGCGGCCGGGTCCAGGTTTTCGATGGCGCGCCGGGTGCGGCCGTCGATCTCGCGGGCCGCGTCGTAGGGCAGGTAATGGCTCAGGTCGGAACTGACGACGATCAGGGTTTCCGGTCCGCCCCAAAGTTTTTCCAGAACGTCGGCGATTTCGGCCGGGCTCGCCTGGCCGACCACCAGGGGCAGCAGCTTGAAATCGCCCAACACGACCTGAAGGAACGGCAGATGGACTTCCAGGCTGTGCTCGAAAGCGTGAGTATCGTCGAACACCTTCACTTGGGGCAGATCGGATAGGGCCTTCGCCGCGTCCTTGTCGATCTCGATGGGGCCGAGCGGCGTCATGAAGGCGTCGGCGCCGCTGAGCGCGCAGCCGTTCACCGGCACGCGATGGCACGGACCCAGCAGGATTACTCTTTTGATGGTACCCTTCATCGGCGCGATCAGGGCGTAGGCGTTGGCCGCCACCGGGCCGGAATAGATATAGCCCGCATGCGGCGCGATCAGGGCCTTCGGCGCCGGGCCGGTCTTCGCGGTCGCCGCCTTGGCCATGTAACCCACGACGGCGGAACGCAATTCGCCCGGATCGTTCGGATAGAACTGGCCGGCCACCGCCGGCCGTCGTATCGCGTTCATCGTCTTTTATCCCTCGGCCGCAAGCGGCCCATGCGCTTCGGCGTTTGCATACTATATAATATAGCATTGAAACCCTCGCGCGCGAGGGGCGGAGCAAGGACGATGGCCGAGACCTATCTGGAGCAGGAAGATCTGGGCGCCCTTTATCCCGGGCGCTACTGGCACGCGCTCGAGGACGGGCGGGTGCAGTGCGACATCTGCCCGCGCTTCTGCAAGCTGCGCGAGGGCCAGCGCGGGCTCTGCTTCGTGCGCGCCTGCCACGAAGGCACGATCGTGCTGACGACCTACGGGCGCTCGTCCGGGTTCTGCATCGATCCCATCGAGAAGAAGCCGCTGAACCATTTCATGCCGGGCACGCCGATCCTCAGCTTCGGCACGGCGGGCTGCAATCTGACGTGCAAATTCTGCCAGAACTGGTCGATCAGCAAGGCGCGCGAATTCGACAAGTTACAGGACAAGGCCTCGCCGGAACGGATCGCGGAAGCGGCGATCCAGACCGGGGCGAAAAGCGTCGCCTTCACCTACAACGACCCGGTGATTTTTCTGGAATACGCCGTCGACGTGGCCGAGGCCTGCCACGCCAAGGGCATCAAGACCGTCGCCGTGACCGCGGGCTACATCGCGCCCGAACCGCGTGCCGAATTCTACCGGCACATGGACGCGGCCAATGTCGATTTGAAGGGATTCACCGAACGGTTCTACAAGGACCTGTGCACCGGCCATCTGGACGCGGTCCTGGATACGCTCAAATACCTGAAGCACGAAACCAAGGTCTGGTTCGAGATCACCAACCTGCTGATCCCGGGGGAGAACGATTCCGAAGAAGAGATCGAGGCGATGACCCAATGGATCGTCGAGAATCTCGGCCCCGACGTGCCGGTGCATTTCAGCGCCTTCCATCCCGACTGGAAGATGACCGACACGCCGCCGACGCCGCCCGAGACCCTGACCCGGTCGCGCCGCATCGCCGTCAAGAACGGCATCCGCTACGCCTACACCGGCAACGTCCACGACCCGAAGGGCGGCAGCACCTATTGCCACAATTGCGGCGAGGTGCTGATCGGCCGCGACTGGTACCAGCTTTCGACCTGGAACGTGCTGACCGGCGGCAACTATTCCGGCAATTGCGCGAAATGCCATGCGCCAGTCGCCGGCTACTTTCCGGGCCCGGCCGGGGATTGGGGCCGCAAGCGCGTGCCGGTCCGCCTGTCGCGCCCGGCGGCTTGAGGCCCAAAGACCGCTTCCGGCGGGTGACAGGCGGGGCGCAAGCTGTTAAACACGGGCCGCCCGTGGTTTCGCCTTCGGAATCCCCATGAAGAAGTGGCTTGCCGTCCTTCTCAAGTTCCTGGTTTCCGGGTTCCTGATCTGGTTCCTGCTCGGCAAGGTCGACGTCGACCAGGCGATGGCGCGCATCCGCCAGGTGGCGCCGGGGACGCTGCTGCTGGCGACCGGCGTGTTCCTGATGCAGATGGCGATCGGCGGCTTTCGCTGGCGCGTCGTGTTGGACGCCATCGGTGCGCCGTTGTCGACGCTGACGGCGATCCGGCTTTTCTACATCGGCATCTTCTTCAACCAAGCGCTGCCGTCGTCGGTCGGCGGCGACGCCGTCCGCATGTACAAGGCCTATCGCACCGGCATGGGATTGGCGCCGGCGATCAACGGCGTGATGCTGGAACGGGTCGCGACCGTGTTCGCGCTGGTCGCGATCGTCGCCCTGACCCAGCCGTGGTTCCTGCCCAAGGTCGATCCGCAGCATCGCCTGTGGATCGGCTCGGCGGTGGCGCTCACGTGCGTTGCCGCGGTTGCCGGGGTGATCGTTCTGATGCTGCTGGATCGATTGCCGGAAACGACCCGGCGCTGGCGCCTGGTGCGCGGCCTGGCGCTGCTCGCGGCCGACACGCGGAAAATATTTCTTCAGCCGGGGCCGCTGCTTCGGGTCCTGTTCTGGGCGGCGCTGGGGCATAT
>CAZDFF010000321.1:0-3962 GCA_964504425.1 uncultured Hyphomicrobiales bacterium | reverse complement strand
CCGGCGTCGCCATCTGCGCCGGAATGACGAGGTCGCCTTCGTTCTCGCGCTCCTCGTCGTCGACGAGAATGAACATGCGCCCATTACGGGCGTCCTCGATGATATCCTCGACGGGCGACAGGTATTGGCGATACGGCACGGGGCTACTCCTGGCTCAAAAGCCGGGCAACATACCGCGCGATGGGGTCTATTTCCAGGTTGACCGTATCGCCCGCGCGAAGCCCCCCCAATGTCGTCGCCGAACGGGTATGGGGAATGATATTGACCCCGAAAACCGGGCCTTCGACCTCGTTCACGGTCAGCGAAACGCCGTCCAACGCCACCGATCCCTTGGCGGCGACGAAACGGGCCAGTGGAGCCGGCGCGGCGAAGCGAAGGCGAAGCGAGTCCCCTTCCGGTCGCGCGTCCTGCACGGTCGCGACGCCGTCGACATGGCCGCTGACCAGATGCCCCCCCAGTTCGTCGCCGGCCTTAAGGGCCCGTTCCAGATTGATCCGCGTGCCTTCCCGCCACGCCCCCATGGTGGTTTTCGACAGCGTCTCGGCCGACGCCAGGGCGGCGAACCAGCCTTCGCCCTTTTCCACCACGGTCAGACAGGCGCCGGAGCAGCAGATCGACGCGCCGACGGCAATGCTGTTGGTGTCGTAGGCGGTTTCGAATTCGAAGCGCGTGTCGCCCTTCTTTTCGATGCGGCGGACGCGGCCGATGTCGGTGACGATGCCGGTGAACATGGTGTCGCTTTCAGGTTCGACGGCGGAACGTTTCGAGCGTATCGGGACCGAGCGCCTGCACGCCGGTGCGCACGAAGCCGGGCGCCTCCGCCAACGCGGCGAGACCGAAGCCGGCTGCCGCCGGAACCCCGTCGCCGCCCAGCACGACGGGCGCGCGGAACCAGGCAATGCGGTCGACCAGTCCGGCACCGAGCAGCGCCGCGGCCACGGTCCCGCCGCCTTCGACCAGCACGCGCGTCAGGCCGCGCGCGGCCAGCTTGTCGAACGCTTCGGTTAGATCGACTCCCCCGTTTCGACCGCCGGCGATGTCGATGACCTCGATCCCCTTCGCCGTCAACAGCGCCGCGCGGGTACGCTCCGACCCACGCGCGGCGATCACCCAGGTCGGCACCTCCTTGGCCGTGGCGGCCAATCGGCTGTCGGGCGACAAGCGTAAATGCGTGTCGATCACGATGCGCACCGGTCCCGTGCCCACACCCGGCAGGCGACAGGTCAATGCGGGATCGTCGGCCAGCGCGGTGCCGATGCCGATCAAAATCGCGTCGTGGCTCAGACGCAAGGCGTGACCGTGACGACGCGACATCTCGCCGGTGATCCAGCGGCTTTCCCCGCTTTTCGCGGCGATGCGACCGTCCAGGGAACTCGCGACCTTCAAGGCGATCAACGGACGGCCCTGGCGAATTCGCATGAAAAACCCGGCGTTGATCTCGGCCGCGGCCTCGGCGTCGACGCCTTGCGTCACCGCGACGCCCGCGTCCCGCAATCGTGCGATGCCCTGTCCGGACACGCGCGGGTCGGGGTCCTCGATGGCGATCACAGCGCGGTCGATGCCCGCTTCGATCAATGCATCGGCGCAAGGCGGCGTGTGCCCGTGGTGGGCACACGGTTCAAGCGTGACATAGGCTGTCGCGCCTTCGGCGAGCGCGCCGGCGCGGGCCAAGGCTTCCGTTTCCGCGTGGGGACGGCCGCCCGGCTGGGTCCAGCCGCGACCGACGACCCGACCGTTCAGGTCGGGACGCACCAGCACGCAACCGACGGCCGGGTTCGGCCACGTCCGCCCGAGCCCGCGCACGGCCAACGTCAACGCCGCCTGCATATGCCGGCGGTCGGCGTCGGCGGTGGACGCGTCAGTCGTCCTTGACGTCCTCGAGCTTGCCGACAAATTCCTCGAAGTCTTTGGCTTCGCGGAAGTTGCGGTAGACCGAGGCGAAACGCACATAGGCAACCTGGTCGAGCTCCTTCAGCTGTTCCATCACCATCTCGCCGATGACCTTGGTCGGAATGTCGTTTTCGCCCAAGGTCTCCAGCCGGCGCTGGATGGAATTGACGATGCGTTCGATCCGATCGTCTTCGACCGGCCGCTTGCGCAGCGCGATTTTAAGCGACCGCGACAGCTTATCGCGGTCGAACGGTGCCTTTTCGCCAGTGCTCTTGACCACCGAGAGTTCGCGCAACTGGATCCTCTCGAAGGTCGTGAAGCGCGACCCGCAGGCCGGGCAGTAGCGCCGCCGTCGGATCGACGCGTTGTCTTCCGTCGGCCGCGAGTCCTTGACCTGCGTATCCTCATTTCCGCAAAACGGGCACCGCATTGACTTCCCCCTTCGTTCCCCCTGCCGCGATGATCGGCGCGCCGCCGATCATGCGTCCGGGTAAATCGGAAACCGTTCGCACAAGGCAATGACCTTGTCGCGCGCGATCCCTTCGGCCTTGGCGTTATCATCCGGGCTCGCGGCCAAGCCGTCGAGCACGTCGCCGATCAGATGCCCGATCTGGCGAAATTCCTCGGCGCCGAAGCCGCGCGTCGTCCCGGCGGGCGTGCCGAGCCGGATGCCCGACGTGATGGTGGGCTTCTCCGGATCGAACGGAATGCCGTTTTTATTGCAGGTCATGTGCGCGCGATCGAGGCTTGCCTCGGCGGACTTGCCGGTCAACTTCTTCGGTCGGAGGTCGACCAGCATCAGATGCGTGTCGGTGCCCCCGGAAACGATGGCGAGGCCCCGGTCGACCAGGGTTTGCGCCAACACCTTAGCATTCTCGGCGACCTGCTTCGAATAAGTCTTGAACTCGGGCGTCAGCGCCTCGCCGAACGCGACCGCCTTGGCGGCGATGACGTGCATCAAGGGGCCGCCCTGCAAGCCAGGGAATACGGCCGAATTGATCTTCTTCCCGATTTCCTCGTCGTTCGCCAGGATCATGCCGCCGCGCGGACCGCGCAGGGTCTTGTGCGTCGTGGTGGTAACGACGTGGGCATGGGGTAGCGGGCTGGGGTGCACGCCGGCCGCGACCAGGCCCGCGAAATGGGCCATGTCGACCATCAGGTAGGCACCGACCTTGTCGGCGATCTGGCGGAAGCGCTTGAAATCGAGGATGCGCGGATAGGCCGATCCGCCGGCGATGATCAGCTTCGGCTTCGCCTCGACGGCTTGTTTTTCCAACGCGTCGTAATCGATCAGGCCGTCTTCCTTGCGCACGCCGTACTGAACCGCCTTAAACCATTTGCCCGACTGGGCCGGCGGCGCGCCGTGAGTCAGATGGCCGCCCGCCGCCAACGACAAGCCCATGATGGTGTCGCCTGGCTGCAGCAGCGCCATCATCACGGCGCCGTTCGCCTGGCAACCGGAATGCGGCTGCACGTTGGCAAAACTGCAGCCGAACAGCTTCTTGGCGCGCTCGATCGCCAGATCCTCGGCGACGTCGACGTACTCGCACCCGCCGTAGTAACGCTTGTGCGGCAGGCCTTCGGCGTACTTGTTGGTCATCACCGAGCCCTGGGCTTCCAGGACGGCCCGCGAAACGATGTTTTCGGAGGCGATCAATTCGATCCGCGTCTGCTGGCGCTGCAACTCGTCGCCGATGGAACCGAAGATGGCCTTATCGCATTCGGACAGCGGACGGTTGAAGAATTCCTTCAGAGATTTCGAGGTATAGACAAGATTGGTATCGGGCATGGGATTCCCCTAATGGATGAACAAATGATGCGAGATGAATGGGTCAGGTCTTGGGTTTCGATAGCTTTGCCACGCGGCCGGTATGGCGGCCGCCTTCGAATTTGGTTTCGAGAAAAACTTTGAGACAATCGCGGGCGACTTCTTCGCCGATCAACCGACCGCCGAAGCATATGACGTTGGCATCGTTATGCTGGCGCGAGAGACGGGCGCCGAGCGCGTCGTGGATCAGCGCGGCACGGACCTCGGGAAAGCGATTGGCGGCGATGCTGATGCCGATGCCGCT
>CAZDFF010000320.1:1792-3974 GCA_964504425.1 uncultured Hyphomicrobiales bacterium | reverse complement strand
GGCTGGGAATCCCGTAAAGAACCCGCCGGCTAACAACCCAATGTCGAGCGGCCGGTCGTGCTTCAGCGCCCAGCCGATTTGGATGTGCCGTACCGCCGGCCCGCAGCCATCTCCGCGAGGCGGAAAATCTCGTTGATCAACACCGTTAAGACCGACACGAGGAGAACGCCAGCCATCAGGGGGGCGACCTGATAGGCTTCACCCCATCCGAAGATCAACTTTCCGACCCCGGTTCTCGATGCATACATTTCCGCCAGCAGCACGCCGAGGATGCAAAAAATCAGTCCGAGGCGCAGGCCGGTAAGCACGAGGGGAAGCATCGCGGGCAGGTATATGCGAAGGTATATTTGCGCGCGCGTGGCGCCAAAGGAGCGCGCCGCGATGACATATCGCGCGGGTACCGACCGGACGGCGGAAAAGGTATTGACCACGATTACGAAATACGCGTGCGTGAATCCGAAGATCACCTTTTCGACAAAGCCTACGCCGAAGGCCAAAATGAACAGCGGCAGGAAAATCGACTGCGGTACAGCGAATTTGAGATAGATATAGGGCATGATCGCGCGCCCCAGGCGGAGTTTTTCGCCCAGGATGAAGCCCGTCGTGAGCGCAATCGGAACGGCGATGACGAATGCGACGGCTATCCGAAGTACCGTAACACCCAAATGATCCTGAAACGCAGGATCGCACAGCATCTCCCATAGAAGTGCCAGCACCTCGGGAATCGCCGGCAGAATGGCGGCATCGGCCGGAGCGAGTTGGACGGCAAGCCACCAAAGAAGCGCGATGAAGCCGAAAAAGCCGAACTGTCCAAGGAAGATCGCCCGCATCGCTATTTGGCGGCAACGCCCTCGAAGCGAGGCGTGTACAATTCCTCGATCGGCGGAATTCCGTCGGTGCCGGGCTTCACGTCGGCCAATTCCAGCGCCGCATCGAGCCATCGGCGCTCGATTCGCGCGGATGTCGGCATGCCGAGCAGCACCTCATATTCGCCTTCGAGCGCCCTGATATCTTTCTCACCGGTGTGCTTTCGCAGCAACTCCAGCGCCTTCTCTTTGTTGGCCTTCAAGAAGGCGACGGTTTCGTAGACCGCCAGCATGCTATTTTCGACTGCTTTCGGCTTCTTTTCGATCATCTCGAGCGCCGCAACCCAAGCGTCCGGCATGTGCGGCGGCATATCGCGCGCGACGTCGAAAATCGACCGGGCCTCACCCGCAACGATCAGCGAGGCGGGGAGAGGCGAATGCATCGACGCGGCATCGACTTGCTTGCCCTTGAGCGAGGGGATCAAGCCAGGCGCGCCGACCGGCACAGCCTGGGCACGTACCCCGGCTGCCTTCGTCGCCCAATCCAAATAAAGATGCGTAAGTCCGCCCGCCGAGGTGATCCCGACGTTCTTGCCGGCAAGATCTTTCACAGACTTGATGGGAGAGTCCTTCAAGACGACGATATGCCAACCGGTCGGTGCCGTCGTAAGTGCGCCGACGATACGCTGCTTCGCGCCCTTCGCATTGGCGCGCGCCGCGCGGTTAGGCGACGTGATCTGGAGGTCCACGTAGCCGGCGACAAGCGCCTCTTGCGAAGCGGAGCTTCCGCGATAGCTGGTGATCTCTGCAGTAATGCCGTGTTTTTTGAAGTAGCCCAGCTCGTCGGCAGCATGGACGGGCGTGTAGGGCCCATAGTTCGGAACCGGAAGCCCGATCCGAACCCGTTCTTGCGTAGAAGCCGCGCTCGCCGCTGAAATCACGGCTGCAGCCAAAAATGGAATGAAAAGCGCTCGCTTGGACATGATCGAATCCCCTCGAATCGGATGCCAGCGTGACAGGAAGGTTGAGCGTCGGCATCGCCGATTGTACACACTCGTACTCGCTTCATTATCGGCTTTATGCCGGTGATAGAAGTGCGAAATGAGGGTCGAAGTCCGATCGAGATCAGAATAGCCGCTTTCCGCAACAGGCTGTCCAGTTTTCGCAAACGATTGGGGATCTTCGCTGATGTGAGGGGTGCGAATTCTCGCAGCGGTTTGAGTGGCGTCGGATCTTCGTTCTTGGCGGGCGGGAACTGATGCTAGATTGTTTTGAAGCGTTCAATTCGGGTGACAAATGAAAGACAGGATGCGCAGGTGTTTCGCGGCGGCATTGGCGGCGGCTGCCACGACAGACTGGCTGGTGCAGAACCAGGC
>CAZDFF010000320.1:0-1782 GCA_964504425.1 uncultured Hyphomicrobiales bacterium | reverse complement strand
CAGGGCATGACGCCGACTGTCCTGATGGCGACGACGGAAGCCGGCGATTTCTCGTATCTCGATATCACGGCGCCGGCCTTCGATCTGAGCGATCGCGGTGTCGGCGGTCGCGCTGTCGGCGGTTGTGGTGGGCGCTTCGTTCGCCGTGCTCGCTCAAAATTTCCCCAACCGTCCCATCACGATCGTCGATCCCTATGCCGCGGGCGGTGCGAGCGACTTGGCGCTACGTCTCGTCGCGCAGAGAGTTTCGGAGCAAATCGGCCAGCAGATCATCATCGACAATCGCCCCGGCGCTGGCGGTGCAGTCGGTGCCGGGTTCGTCAAGCAGGCGCGGCCTGACGGCTACACGCTTTTGCAGACCAACCAAGGCATGTTTTCGATCGCGCCGCACATCATCAAGAATCTTGGCTACGATCCCCTCAACGACTTCACGCCGATAATTCAGTTGTGGGAAACTTACTCCGTCCTTGTCGTTCCAGCGAAGCTACCTGCGACCAATGCCGCCGATCTCGCGGCGCTCGCGAAGCAGAAGCGCGGCGGCCTCAACAATGCCACGCAGGGAATCGGAACGATGGGGCATATCAATGGGGTGTTGTCGGCAAAGGCGTTCGGGACGCCGCTCACCCACATTCACTATCCCGGCGCTGCCGCCGCCAAGCCCGATGTCCTGTCCGGTCGGATCGACATGACATTCGTGATCTATGGCTTATACAGGAATGAGATTGAGCAAGGGCAGGTCAGGGTGTTGGCCGTCCCGGCCAAGGCCCGCGTGTCCCTTTGGCCGAATATCCCAACGATGGCGGAAGCCGGATTTCCGAGTGTCGATCATGTCCAGTGGTTTGGATTATTCGGCCCTTCGAAAATGGACTCGGAGATCGTCAAGACCCTCAACGCGGCCTTTGCGAAGGCGTTGGCAAGCCCCGACATCATTCAGCGGCTCGGAGCGACCAACGGCTTCGTCGTGAAGTCCAACTCGCCGGATGAATTCTCCGCTTACGTCAAGGCGACTTACGCCGACATGGGAAAGCTCGTCGAGGAAGCCGGGATCCCCAAGCAGTAACACGGCGAAATGGCCTCCAGAGATCATCGCCGGCGCGTCCCATCTTCATGAAGTCACGGCGAATCATCACCCAAGATACGGTTGCAGGGTCGATGTTCGCGGCTTGGGGCGCGGCGGCGCTCTACTTCGGCCGTTCCTACTCGATCGGAACGGCGAATGAGATGGGCCCGGGCTATTTTCCCACGGTCCTCGGGTGGCTGCTGATCGGCATTGGCGCGATCATCGCCGTGACCGGCTTGGTGAAATCGGGCGCGAGACTGGACCCGACCCCGGCGCGGGCAATGTTATTCATCGGCGGTGCCTTTCTCTTTTTTGCGATTTTCGTCGAGACGTGGGGCCTACTCATTACCGCGCCGATTTGCATGCTGATCGCGGCCTTCGGCGGCCTGGAGTTCCGCGCGCGCGAGCAAGTGGTCGTGGCCGTTTTTTTCTCAATTGCTGCAGCCGTTTTGTTCGTTTGGGCACTCAAATTGTCGATTCCGCTACTGCCGGCGCGGTGATTCAGTCTCCATGGACTTCCTCTCTCAGCTCGCGCTCGGCTTCAGCGTCGCATTCGGCCTCGAAAATCTGGCCTTTTGCCTTGTCGGCGTTCTGATCGGCACCTTGATCGGAGTCCTGCCCGGGATTGGGTCCCTGGCGACCCTCTCCATGTTGTTGCCTTTGACGCTGCATCTGCCGCCGACGGGATCCTTGATCATGTTGGCCGGCATTTACTACGGCGC
>CAZDFF010000319.1:0-3977 GCA_964504425.1 uncultured Hyphomicrobiales bacterium | reverse complement strand
GCCGGTCGCCCCGTTCGCGGGTCACCACCGGCCCCTGATCGTGACCCATCATGCGGTTGGCGGCGTTTTGCCAAAGCTGCATGTAATCGTGCCACAGCGAAACCTGGGCCTGCATCAGCTTGGCCGGGTCGCTCATCATCCGGGTGGTCATTTCCATGAAGGCGCCGCCGATATTCATCGGGTCGGTAGCCGAAATGTCGCCTTCCTTGACGTGCCGGGTAAGGAAATCGTTGACCAAGCGTTGCGAGCGTTCCGCGATTTCGGCCATCGAATGGGCCATCGTCGTCGGATCGGGGGACTGTGGCGCGCCTGATTGATCGGCCATCGGTCAATCCTTTATGAATGAACCATTTCCCGGAATGGGATATATATGATAACTGACGAAACCGCGTGATGGCGATGCCCCACGTGATTGGGCCGGAAACGGGGAATTCGTTTAAATCCGGCTTCGGGCTCGTCGATTGGGCCGCGTTTATAGGCGGTTAACCTATGCGGGGCAACAGTAGAGAAGCTGAGATTCGATCGGACCGGAGTAACCGGGCATGGGGGAAGGATTCGGTAACGATGCATATACGGCGAAACAGCGGGCGAGGCCTCAAGGGGCTCGCGATCGCGGCTGTCGTTCTGCCTTTATTGGCGGGCGGGTGTTCGTCGGTGCCGGATGCTGCCAATCCGGCTCATTGGTATCGCAGCACCGCAGATTGGGTTTCCGGCGACGATAAGGCCAACGATGCCGCGGCAAAGGATTCCGATGCCGCCAAGAAGAAGGGCACCGAGGCGTCCGCCGCCGTCGCCGATAAGGATAAGCCGCCGCCCGGGGCGGATGGCGCATTCCCCAAGCTGTCTTCCGTGCCGGAGCGCCCGAAACGCGAGGTGCCCCAAGGGCTTGGTGCAGATCCCAATCGGCCGCGCTACGCGGCCGCGGTGCCGCGTCAGGAGGACGTCGAGGGGCCAGGCCGCTCCGCTCCGCCTCCGGCCCCAAAAGAAGCCATGCAGCCGCCGCCCCCGCCGATGCCCGCGAAGCCGGTGGAGGCCGCGCCGCCGACATCGTCCAGGGTTTCGCCGCAAACGATGGCAGCGGCGCCGGCAATGCCTGGAAAGGCGCCACCCGAGCCCCCGGCACCGCCGGGAGCCGGCACGAGCACGGTCGAGCAAACCTATCGGACTAAGATGGCCGAACGCTATAAGCCGGATTCCGCGGGCGCGCAGATCGCCGCCATGCCGCCGGCCAGCCCCGATATCGGCACCGTCGTCGTGTCATCGCAGGGGGTCGAGTCCGGCAGCGGTCAGGTCGTCGCGGCGATGGCGGCACCAGCCGGCGTTGCGGGGACGGCGTTCCATGGTCTGAATGCAGCCAATGGGAACAATGCCGGCGTCAATGCCCGTTCGGTGAAAGTGGCGACCGTGCTGTTCGGCAATGGGTCGTCCAAGCTTTCGCCCCGCGCCCGCCAAGTGCTCGATCAGGTAGCCAGCCTTTACAAGGCCAAAGGCGGCGTCATCCGTGTGGTCGGCCATGCCAGCAGCCGTACCCGCACCATGGATCCGATCAAGCATAAGATGGTCAATTTCAACATGTCCGTGTCCCGTGCCGATGCCGTCGCGCGACACCTCTTGCAACGGGGCGTCACGAAGGACAGGATCGCGGTCGGCGCCGTTTCCGACGCCGATCCGCAATTTTACGAGGTCATGCCGACCGGCGAGGCGGGAAACCGACGCGCCGAGGTCTACATAGACTTCTAGGACAAACTTCTAGGAGCTTGGGACGCGCGTTTCGCGCGCACGAAAATCATGGAGCAGTTCCACCGCATTCGGCGCTTGCCGCCGTACGTTTTCGCCGAAGTCAACGCCATGAAGGCGCGCGCGCGCGCCGACGGCGAGGACATCATCGATTTCGGCATGGGCAATCCCGATCAACCGACGCCGCCGCACATCGTCCAAAAGCTGGTCGAGGCGGCGCAGGACCCGCGCACCCACCGCTATTCGAACTCGCGCGGCATTCCCGGCCTGCGCAAGGCGTTGTCCGCTTATTACGTGCGGCGGTTCAACGTCGAACTGGACCCCGAAAGCGAAGTCGTCGTCACGCTCGGATCGAAGGAGGGGCTCGCCAATCTGGCCGCCGCGATCACCAGCCCCGGCGACGTGATCTTGGTGCCGAACCCAAGCTATCCGATTCATCCGTTCGGATTCATCATCGCCGGCGCGGCGGTGCGGAACGTGCCCGTGAAGCCCGACCAGGAGTTTCTTGCGGCACTCGAGCGCGCCGTGCAGCACAGCGTGCCGAAGCCGACGGCGTTGGTGCTGAACTATCCCAACAATCCGACGGCGGAATTGGCGACGCTCGACTTCTACGGTCAGGTCGTGGATTTCTGCCGTCATCACGAAATCTATGTCCTCTCGGACGTCGCCTACTCGGAAATCTATTTCGACATCGCGCCGCCGCCGTCGATCCTCGAGGTGCCGGGCGCACGCGAGATCGCCGTCGAATTCTCCTCGATGAGCAAGACATATTCCATGCCGGGCTGGCGTATCGGGTTCGCCGCCGGCAACAAGCGCCTCATCGCGGCGCTGGCGCGGATCAAGTCGTACCTCGATTACGGGGCGTTTACCCCGATCCAGGTCGCGGCGGCCCACGCGCTGAACGGGCCGCAGGATTGCGTGGACCAAATTCGGGGCGTCTACAAAATGCGCCGCGACGTGCTGGTGCAGGGCCTGAATGCCGCCGGTTGGCCGCTGACGGCGCCGCCGGCGACCATGTTTGCATGGGCGCCGATCCCGCCGGCATTCGCGCACCTTGGGTCGCTGGAGTTTTCAAAGCTGCTGCTTCGCGAGGCCAAGGTCGCGGTCGCGCCCGGCATCGGTTTCGGCGAACACGGCGACGGTCATGTCCGTATCGCGGTGGTGGAAAATCTGCACCGCACCCGCCAGGCGATCCGCAGCATCAAGGCGTTTCTCGGGCGCTACGGCAAAGTCATCGAAGATCAGGACGTCAGGCGGGTCGCCGCCCGTTGACGCGGGCCGGTTCGCGGATTCCCGATCGAAGACCAAGAACGACCCCAGGCGTCCGAAGATGAACGATTCTCTCAAGATTGGAATCGCCGGCCTCGGCACCGTCGGCGCCGGGACGTTGAAACTGCTGCGCGCCAATGCGGACATCCTGGCTCTCCGCGCCGGCCGAAGACTCGAACCGGTGGCGGTGTCGGCCCGCGCCAAGTCGCGCGACCGTGGCATTCCGCTCGACGGACTCAAGTGGTACGACAACGCGCTCGATCTGGCTTCCGATCCCGACCTGGACGTTGTGGTGGAGGTCATCGGCGGATCCGACGGCATTGCCAAGACTCTCTGCGAAAAGGCGATTGCGGCGGGGAAGGGCGTCGTCACGGCGAACAAGGCGCTGCTTGCCCATCACGGCACGGCGTTGGCCAAGGCCGCCGATGCGGCGCGCGTGCCGCTGGCCTACGAGGCCGCGGTCGCGGGCGGCATACCGATCATCAAGGCATTGCGCGAGGGTTTGGCCGCGAACAAAATCCGCCGCGTCTACGGCATTCTCAACGGCACCTCGAACTACATTCTGACGGCGATGCGACTGCACGGCCGCGAATTCGCCGACGTTCTGGCGGAAGCCCAGGCCTTGGGTTACGCCGAAGCGGATCCCAGCTTTGACGTCGATGGCGTCGATGCGGCACACAAACTGGCAATCCTGGCCAGCGTCGCCTTCGGTTCCGAGGTTAATTTCGGCGCGGTGCACATGGAAGGCATCCGCCACGTCTCGCTGACCGACATCAAGTTCGCCGAGGAGCTGGGCTACCGAATCAAGCTGCTGGGGATCGCCCGGCGCACGGAGTTTGGCATCGAACAGCGCGTGCATCCCTGCATGGTGCCGTTGCAGGATCCGATCGCGCATGTCGATGATGTCTTCAATGCCGTCGTGGTCGACGGCGATTTCGTCGATACGACCATGTACGAAGGCCGGGGCGCGG
>CAZDFF010000318.1:0-3991 GCA_964504425.1 uncultured Hyphomicrobiales bacterium | reverse complement strand
GACATCAAGGTGCCGGTCCTGGTGGTCGGCCACGCCGACGACGGTTGCGTGCGCTCGCCGCCGGCCCGTTCCGAAGACATCGTCAAGCGGACCGAAGGCGCGCGCGAGCAAGTGGTGGTCGTGACCGGCGGACCGGGCGCGTCCGCCAAACGGTCGTCGGGGACCGAGGCCTGCGCCGGCCGTTCGCCGCACGGCTTCATCGGGCAGGAAGCCGAGGTCGCGGCGGGCATCGCGCGATTTGTGCGCGGCGGTCGGTATTAGGGCGCGTGCCTGGCGCCAAGGCCTTGAATGGCCTCGACAATCCGCCGCACCGACGGCGTAAATCGGGGCTTCGCCCGGGGCCGGCGGGTCTATATATAAAGTGTCGGCGAAACGCCCGATTCGGAGCGACGGTTCCATGAAACAGCAAGACGATCCGCTTTCCCGCGCGCTGGCCTGGGCCGAATCGGGCCGGGCCCCGGCGCTGGCGACCGTGGTCAAGACCTGGGGCTCGTCGCCGCGCCAGCCCGGCAGCACGATGGCCGTCGCCCCCGACGGCGCGTTCGAGGGCTCGGTCTCGGGCGGCTGCATCGAGGGCGCGGTGATCGAGGACGCCCTGGACGCGCTCAAGGCCGGGCGCCCGCGCGTCGCCGAATTCGGCGCCACCAACGAAATGGCCTGGCAGGTCGGGCTCGCCTGCGGCGGCCAGGTGCGGGTGCTGATTTCGCCCGCGCCCGACGCGGCGTCGCTGAAGCGCCTGATCGACGCCAAGCCCGCCGCCCTGGTCACCGAAATCGCGAGCGGCCAGCATGCGATCGTCGAACGGGACGCCGCGTCCGGATCGCTGGCGCTCGACGCCGCCGCCCTCGCCAAGGTCCGCGCGCTGATCGCCGCCGACCGCTCGGGCTTCGTCGACGAGGGCGAGACGCTGTTCGCCGGCGTCTTCAATCCGCCGCTCCGGCTGATCGTGGTCGGCGCCGTGCACATCGCGCAAAGCCTGGTGCCGATCGCCAGGGAGGCCGGCTTCGGCGTCGTCGTGGTCGATCCGCGCGGCGCCTTCGCCACCGAGGCGCGCTTTCCCGGCGTCGCCAAATCCGCCGCCTGGCCGGACGAGGCGCTGGCCGAGATCGGCATCGACACCCGCACCGCCGTGGTCGTGCTCAGCCACGATCCGAAGATCGACGATCCGGCGCTGCGCGCGGCGCTGGAAAGCGACGCCTTCTACATCGGCGCGCTGGGCAGCCGGAAGAACCACGAAAAGCGCCTGGCCCGCCTGGCCGAATCCGGCTTCGACGCGGTCCAACTCGGGCGCATCCACGGGCCGGTGGGGCTCGACCTCGGCGGCAAGTCGCCGGCCGAGATCGCGCTCGCCATCGTCGCCCAGATGGTCCAGGTCAAGAACCGGGGCCCGGCGTGACCGGAGCCCCCCGCATTGCCGGCATCGTGCTCGCGGCCGGGCGGTCGTCGCGCATGGCAGGCGCCAACAAGCTGCTGGAATCCGTGAACGGCAAACCGATGGTCCGCGCCGCGGTCGAGGCCGCGTTGGGCGCGGGCCTTGCGCCCGTGATCGTCGTGACGGGGCACGAGCCCAACAAGGTCGCCTCCATGCTCGGCGGGCTCGATACCCTGTTCGCGCACAATCCGAATTACGAACAAGGCCTTTCCACCTCGCTCGCCGCCGGGATCGCCGCCGTGCCTGAAGCGTGCGAGGCCGCCTGCGTGTTGCTGGCCGACATGCCGGGCGTGACGGCCGATCACGTCAAGCGTCTGATCGCCGCGTTCGACCCCGGCACGAAGGCGTCCATCTGCGTGCCTGTATACAAAGGCCAGCGCGGCAACCCGGTGCTGTTCGCTCAGCGGTTCTTCCCGGCGATGATGTCCTTGAGCGGCGACGTCGGCGCCAGGGGCATCGTGAAGGACAACGCCGTCCGGGTCCGCGAGGTCGAGATGCCCGACGCCGGCGTGCTCGCCGACGTCGACACGCCCGACGCCCTGCACCGCGCGCGGGCCGCGCGATGACGTTCGATCCGCTTCGCATCAAGGCGCAGTTTCCGCTGCTCACGGACCCGCCGGGCGGGCGGCTGCACTACCTCGACAGCGCCGCGACCATGCAGACGCCGCAAGCCGTGCTCGACGCCGTCACCGCCCACGAAACCGGCGCGCGGGCCAACGTCAAGCGCGGCATCTATCGCCTGGCCGAGGCGGCGACGGCGGCCTACGCCGACGCCCGCGCCAAGGTCGCGCGCTATCTCAACGCCGACCCGGGCGAGGTGATCTTCACCTCGGGCACCACCTCGGCGGTCAACCTCGCCGCGCTGTCGCTCGGCCAGGCGATGAAGGAAGGCGACGAGATCGTGCTGTCCGTCGCCGAGCATCATTCCAACCTGGTGCCGTGGATGATGCTGCGCGACGCCCGAGGCGTGACCTTAAAGTTCATCCCCGTCGCCGACGACGGCCGGCTCGATCTCGGCGCGCTCGGTACGTTGGTCACGCCGCACTGCCGCCTGATCGCCGTCACCCAATGCTCGAACGTCACCGGCGCCGTCACCGATCTCGGCCCCGTGGTCGCCGCCGCGCGCGGGGTCGGGGCGAAATTGCTGGTCGACGGCGCGCAAGGCGCCCCGCGCGGGCCCCAGGACGTGAAAGCGATGGGCGCGGATTTCTACGCCTTCTCCGGCCACAAGTGCTTCGGCCCGAACGGCATCGGCGTGCTGTGGGGAAGGCGCGAAATTCTCGGAGCGATGCCGCCCGCGTGGGGCGGCGGCGGCATGATCGGCCGGGTGACCGAGGAAGGCTTCACGTCGGCCCCGCCGCCGGCCCGGTTCGAGGCCGGCACGCCGCCGATCGCGCAGGCCGTGGGCCTGGGCGCGGCGCTGGAGTGGTTTTCCGCGCTCGATTGCAGGGCAGCCGAGGCGCACGAAACCGCGCTCGCCGCCCGCGCCATCGCCGGGCTGAAATCGATCTGGGGCGCGCGCATCTTGGGCCCCGAGGACACGGCGGCGCGCATCGGCGTCGTTTCGTTCGACCTCGCCGGCGTGCACACCCACGACGTCGCCCAGGTGCTGGACGGGCACAATGTCGCCGTGCGCGCCGGGCACCATTGCGCGCAGCCGCTGATGGACCGCTTCGGGCTGACCGGCGTCACCCGCGCCAGCCTCGCGCCCTACAACACGGCGGACGACATCGACGCGCTGCTCGAAGGCGTCGCCGAGGCGAGGAAGCTGGCTTGAGCGACGACAAGATCTACCACGACCGGCTGGTGGCGCTCGCCAAGGCCGCCGACGGCCACGGCACGCTCGAAAGCCCGACGGGCCGCGCGACGTTGGACAATCCCTTGTGCGGCGACCGGGTCACGGTCGAGGTCACGGTCGCAAACGGCAAGGTCGCCGCCGTCGCGCACGACATCAAGGGCTGCATCCTGTGCGAGGCCGCCGCCGCCGCCATCGGCCGCCACGCGCCCGGTGCCGACGTCACCGGCCTGCTCGCGGTGATCGAGGCCGTGCCGCCGATGCTGACCGCCGAGCCCGCGCCGCCGCCGCCGTGGCCGGATCTCGAATGCTTCCGGCCCGTGCGCAAGGTCAAAAGCCGGCATCGCTGCGTGACCCTGCCGTTCGAGGCGCTCCGCGAGGCATTGAAGAAGTCGTCATGAACATCGCCATTCTCGACGACTTTTTCGACACGCTGCGCACGCTGCCGTGCTTCGCCAAGCTTTCGGGCGACGCCGTGACGGTCTTCAACGATCACGTCGAGGACGTCGACGTTCTCGCCGAGCGCCTGAAGGACGCGGAAGTCCTGGTGCTGATCCGCGAGCGCACCAAAATCCGCAAACCCTTGCTCGAACGCCTGCCGAACCTGAAGCTCATCAGCCAGCGCAGCGTCTACCCGCACATCGACGTCGAGGAATGCACGCGGCGCGGCGTGATCGTGTCGTCCAGCCAGCATCCGGGCACGCCGTCTTATGCCGCGGCCGAACTCACCTGGGGGCTGGTGCTGGCGGCCATGCGCGACATTC
>CAZDFF010000317.1:0-3999 GCA_964504425.1 uncultured Hyphomicrobiales bacterium | reverse complement strand
CTTCGGCGACTGGCGCGTCATCAACGCCCAAGCATTGGTTCAAGGGCGGACCCAGATCGTGCCGGACGGCCGGCTTCGAGTCGAATTCCGCCTGTGGGATGTGTTCGCGGAGCAGCAGATGGTCGGGCTCGCGTATTTCACGGTGCCGGATAATTGGCGTCGCGTCGCGCACATCATCGCCGATTCGATCTACAAGCGCATCACCGGCGAAGACGGCTACTTCGACACGCGAGTCGTCTACATCTCCGAATCGGGGGCGCAGAACCGTCGTGTGAAACGCCTCGCCATCATGGACCAGGACGGCGAAAACCATCGGTTCCTTACCGACGGCTCGACACTGGTGCTTACGCCGCGGTTCTCCCCGACGCTTCAGGAGATCACGTACCTTTCGTATTACGGAAACGTGCCGCGCGTTTACATCTTCAACATCGATACAGGCCGCCAGGAAGTGCTCGGCGATTTCCCCGGAATGACGTTCGCGCCGCGATTCTCGCCCGACGGCAAGAAGGTCATCATGAGCATGGCCAAGGACGGCAATTCGGAAATCTACGTCATGGACCTGCGCACGCGGCAGGTGGCCCAACTGACGAACCACTCGGCGATCGATACGTCGCCCAGTTTCGCGCCCGACGGCGGCCAGGTCGTTTTCAATTCCGATCGCGGCGGTTCGCAGCAACTGTATGTCATGGATGCGAGCGGCCGGAACGTTCGGCGCATCAGCTATGGCGAGGGGAACTACGCGACGCCGGTTTGGTCGCCGCGCGGCGATTTGATTGCATTCACCAAGATCCGCGGCGGACGCTTTTATATCGGCGTCATGCGGGTGGACGGCTCCGGCGAACGGCTTCTGGCCGAAGATTTCCTAGTCGAGGCCCCGACATGGGCGCCGAACGGGCGTGTCTTGATGTTTTTCCGCCAAGGCAAGTCGGACAGCACGGGGCGGGCGGGCCGCAGCCGGCTCTATTCCATTGATTTAACGGGACATAACGAGCGCGAAGTGGTGACGCCGCTGGATGCTTCGGACCCGGCCTGGTCGCCCGTGATTCCCTGACTTGCCGTCATACTATTGTCAATGAAGGGATTTTTTCGACCAATTCGGGTCGTATCGCAAAGAATCCACTTGGAATTGCCGAAATTAGACTATAAGTACACAACGATCACGCACCAGCGAACATACGTCATCGCTGGACGCCGTGTCGATTTCCCGGAATGTGAAAGGCTCCCACGAGGAGGATAATTCAATGCGTCTTAGGATTATGAGCATCCTGGCTGCCCTGGCACTTGTCACAGCTTGCGAAACTCCGCAACAGACCACCGCCGCGACCAGCGGCTCCGGCAGCGGATCGGGCGCCGGCGCTCAAGGCGCTGCGCGCATCGCCCCGGGTTCGCAAGAGGACCTTGTCGTCAATGTTGGCGACCGCGTTTTCTTCGATTTCAACAAGCACACCCTGAAGCCAGACGCTCGCAAGACGCTGGAAAAGCAGGCGGCTTGGCTGAAGCAACATCCGTCGGTCCGCATTCTCGTCGCCGGAAACTGCGACGAACGCGGCACGCGCGAGTACAACTTGGCGCTCGGCGAACGTCGCGCGAACTCGACGAAAGATCATCTCGTCTCGCTCGGCGTCGACCCGAACCGCATCAAGACCATCTCGTACGGGAAGGAGCGTCCAGTGGCGCTCGGCTCGACCGAGGCGGCCTGGGCGCAAAACCGGAATTCGATCACCTCGGTGGTCGGCGCCGGTAGCTGACGTCTGATCGGTCCTTCGGGGCCGGTTCGGAAAAAAGAGGCGCTTGCCTGCTCGGCTTTGGCCGGGGTGGCAAGCGCCTTACTTTTGCCTAGAATTCGGGCCACAATGGTCTCGAAAGCCGCTCGGATCGCGCCGTGGCGGCATCGACGGCAAGGGAAAAGCGATGATTCAGACCGATAACGGCTTTCGTCCGGCATCGGCGCTCCGAAGCTGGCGTGAAATCGCGCTGGCGGCGGCGATGCTCTGTCTTTCCGTGACGATCGCGAGTGCTCCCGCGTCGGCTCAGTCGAGCGAGCAGTTACGCCCCTTGATCGACCGCATGGAGCGACTCGAACGCGACATCCGGACCCTCAACATCCAGGTTTCGCGCGGCGACGCTGCCGTGCCCCCGCCGAGCGGAAGCACCGGCGTGCCCACCGGCACCAGCGGCGATTACAGTTTCGCGCGGCTCAATGTCCGCATGAATGCGCTTGAAGACGAGTTGCGTTCCATGACGGGCACGATCGAGAGCCTGAACCATCATATCCGTACCATGAACGAACGCCTCGATAAACTGGTCGGCGATGTCGACTATCGCTTAGGGGCGCTTGAAAAGCAGGCGGGTCGCGGCGGCCCGGCACCGACCGGCGATTCGAAGACCGGCGCGGCGCCGTCTTCCCGGGGCGAATCCCAGGCGCCATCGGGCCCCGCTTCGCAAGGCGCCGAACCACGTACGCTCGGCACCCTTTCCGCCAAGGACCCGGCGACCGCCGAATCGCAGCCTAAAGCCCAACCGACGAGTCCCGGATCGGCCCTGCCGCCGGGAACGCCGAAAGAACAGTATGCCCACGCCTTCGGGTTGCTGCGCCAGGCGAACTACGAACAGGCCGAAGCCGCGCTGCGCGAGTTCATCAAGGGGAATCCCGACGATCCGTTGACCGGAAACGCACGCTACTGGCTTGGCGAAACCCACTACGTGCGTGCCGAATATCTGAAAGCGGCCGAGGTCTTTGCCGAGAACTACAAGCTCGACGCCAAGGGCGCCAAGGCGCCCGACACGTTGTTGAAACTCGGCATGTCGCTCGCCAATCTCGATAAGAAGCAGCAGGCGTGTCTTACGTTCGACGAGTTGCGCAAGCGGTTTCCCGATGCGCCGGCGGCCATAAAATCGACCGCGGCCAAAGAGCGCAGCCGAGCCGGCTGCAAGTAGCGTGACCGGCGTATTGCCCGTGGATCGGGCCGCGTTCGCCGCCGCGATGGCGGCGTTGGGTCCGTTCGAATCCCGCCCGCATGTTGCTTGTGCCGTATCCGGGGGGGGCGACAGCATGGCCCTCGCCATGCTCGCGCACGCGTGGGCCAAGGAACGAGGCGGGCGGACGACGGCGCTGGTCGTCGATCACGGCCTTCGCGCCGAAAGCGCCGCCGAGGCCCGCTCCGTGGTGGAAACGTTGTCGGGGCTCGGCATTTTCGCCGCAATCCTGGTTCGCGACGGCGGCCGTCCGGCATCGAGCCTGCAAGCCCGCGCGCGCGAGGATCGTTATCGTCTGCTGGCGGAACGGTGTCGCGCCGAGGGGGTGCTGCATCTTTTGCTCGGCCATCATCGCGACGACCAGGCCGAAACGTTTTTGCTTCGGCTTGGCCGGGGCAGCGGCGGGGACGGCCTTGCCGGCATGGCCGCCGTGGTCGAACGGCCCGAGGTCAGGCTGTTGCGTCCGCTGCTCGGCTTTTCCAAGGAATCCCTGGCGGCAACCTGTCGCGCCGCCGGCGTGACCTGGATTGAGGATCCGAGCAATCAAAACGATACCTTTGCCCGCGTCCGGGTGCGCCGCGTGTTGCCGTCGTTGGCGGAAGCCGGTCTCGACGCCGCCGGTCTTGCCGGAGCGGCATCGCGGTTCGCGCGGGCCCGGGTCGCGCTCGAAGCCTCGACCGCCCGGGCGCTGGCGCGTGCCGCCGATATCCACCCGGCGGGATTCGCGCTGCTGGATCGCCGTATCTTGCGCGCATCCTCCGAGGAAATCGCGATTCGCGCCGTCGGCGCTACTATTCGTGCCGTCGGCGGCGGCGTCTACCCACCCGGGATCGAAGCGATCGAAAGGCTGTGCGCGAAAGTAACGGGCGAGGGTACCGTGTCGGGGACGTTGGGCGGATGTCGCCTCGTCGATACCGCCCGTGGGCTTCTCGTCTGCCGCGAAGTTCGCCGGCCGGGGCCGGAAGCCGTTCCAGCGAGGCCTGGGCGCCATGTCTGGGACGGGCGATTCGCGATCGACCTCGT
>CAZDFF010000316.1:0-4004 GCA_964504425.1 uncultured Hyphomicrobiales bacterium | reverse complement strand
CGCCAAGGATGAAGGCCGAAGGCCTTCACAAATCCTCTCCCCGCAACCAATAAAATGGGCCCCAATCCGGGGCCCTTTTTTGTTGGTTGGTGGGATGGGGGAATGGAGCCTCATGGACTGTGCTAACGGTTGACCGGCCAATCCGCCTCGGCGACACTTGATCGTCAGGCCAGGATGAGACGCAGCCGAGGGAGATGCGATAATGCCGAAGGTGTTGTCCGAGCAGGCGATCGAACAATTCAACAGCCAAGGCTTTCTGTCCCCGGTTCCGGTCCTTTCGGCCGCCGAGGTCGAGCGGTATCGTACTCATCTCGAGGCGTTCGAGAAAAAATTCCCGAACGACACCAAGAAGCTGAAAAGCAAATCGCACCTTCTATGCCCTTGGGTTGACGAGATCGCGCGCCATTCGCGCATCCTCGACGTCTACGAGGATCTGATCGGACCGAATATCTTCTGCTACAGCATGGCCTTTCGGATCAAAAATCCGGACGGCCGGACCTTCGCCGGCTGGCACCAGGATGGGGCGTACAACCCAATCAAGCCGATCCTGGTCATCGGCGCGCTGGCCCTTTCGGAATGCTCGGTGGCGCACGGCTGCCTCAGGGTCATTCCGGGCTCGCACAAGATCGGCACCATGCCGCACACCGATACCGGCGACCCGGACAGCATCCTGGCTCGCGGCCAGTACATCACCGGCCAGTTCGACACGTCGAAAGCCGTCGATCTGGAATTGAAGCCGGGCGAGATCGGTCTGTTTCATTCGGAGGTGATTCACGGCTCGCAAGCCAACACCACCGGCGAGCGCCGCATCGTCCTATTGGTCGAGATGATGCCGACATACGTGGAAGCTCGCGCCCACCGCGATACCGGGGTCTTGGTCCGAGGCATCGACGAATTTCACAATGTCGATGTGGACCCGTCGCCGAAGATGGAGTTCGGCGAGACCGAATTGGCGGCCTGGCGCAAGGCGACCGCGAAGACCGGCAAAAACGTGTTCGCCGGCAGCCCCCTGGCACCGACCGAAGTTTACGGCGGTACACGAGCCGCTTCCTGACGGTTACCGGATAGGAGAGCGAGGCCCATGAGGGCGTTTTGGCTTTGCACGGAAAGCGCTGCCGGATCATGACCGCAGGCCAAATTCGCAAGATGGAGGAAATTCGGCTCGTCCTTCCGTTCCCTTCGATTTTCTACGCGACGATTTATCTGGCGGAGAGTCAGGGGCTCCTTGCCGATGTCGGCCTGCGCAGCAGGATCGCCTATGCGGAACGCGGAGGCGATCCTGTCGAGGGCTTGATGACGGGTGCCGGAGAGGTTGCCGTCGGCGGTATCGTTCGTTTAATGCGCCAGCCGAAAGAGGAATCGAATAAATTCGCGATCATCGGCCAGGTCAATGGCGCCAGTGGATTTTCGATTTTGTGCCGACAGTCCGCGCCGTTCGAATGGACCGATATGTGGGCGCGGAAGTTCATCCCCTTCCCAGGGTCGCGCACGCCCTGGCTTTTCACGCGGGCCGTTCTTTCCCGCCATAACGTCGATCCGGAACAGATCGTTTTGGTAAAGACGGCGGATACCGACGAAGCCGTCCGTTTGTTCCTCTCCGGGGAGGCCGACTTTATCGAATTGCCGGAGCCGACGACTTCGACGCTTCTCTCGTCCGCCGAAGCTTGTTTGTGCGCTTGCATGGCCGGAATACTGGGCGACATGCCGTTCAGCGTCCTCATCGTCCGCGACGCTTTCCTGGAGTCCGGCGCGGATCGTCTCCGCCGCCTGATCGAGGCAATTCGACGGACTCAGCGTTGGCTTTACCAATCGCCGCAGGAATGGGTGGCCGAGTGCTTGGGAGGATTGTTTCCCGACATCCCGCCAGCCGTGATGTCGATGGCTGTCTCGAATTATCGGGCCGACATTGTTTGGGCATCCGATACGACAATAGCGCAGCCGGCGTTCGAGAGCATGCAACGGATGATCATGGGAAGCGAGGAACGGTTGCGAGAAATCGACTTCGGCAGGGTGATCAATCCGGATTCGATCCTCGCCACGACGAGTTCTTAAACTGACTAATTGAGTCGAGAACGTGCCTTTACAAACCGGCTTGCGTCGTCCATTCCTCATGACGCGTTCGAGGAGGGAGTGTTATGGCGGCGTTGCGCGACGGCGGTCTCGGGCGGCTGATTCTGTTGTGGTGGGCGGGGGTCAACCTGCGCATTACGCTTCTGGCGGTGCCGCCGGTCATTCCGTCCATTCACGACGATCTTCGCGTCAGCCAGACCATGATCGGCATCGTCACCGGCCTGCCGGTGCTGCTGTTGGCGCTCGCCGCCGTGTTCGGGGCGTTCTTGATTTCGAGGCTGGGCGCTCGGCGGGCGTTGCTGCTCGGCCTCGTCGTCGTCGGCGTTGCCTCGGCGTTGCGCGGCGCCGGGCCGTCGGTTTCTCAGTTGCTGTCCATGACGTTCGTGATGGGTATCGGCGTCGCGGTCATGCAGCCGGCCTTGCCCGCCATCGTCCGCGATTGGTTCCCGACGTCCGTCGGCCTGTCGACGGCGGTCTACGCCAACGGCCTTCTGGTCGGCGAAATTCTCAGCGCGGGCTTGACGATCCCCTACGTGCTGCCGCTGCTCGGCGATAGCTGGCCGTGGTCGCTGGCGTTCTGGTCGATGCCGGCAATTCTGACGGCGCTTGCCGTGTGGCTGTTCGTGCCGGCGGATCCGCCGCCGTCGGAAAAACGCGTGCCGACGTGGCGGCTCGATTGGCGCGGGCGGATCGGCTGGTCGGTCGGTTTGATCCTGGCCGGCGCGGCGAGTCTCTATTTCACCGCCAATGCCTTCATTCCCGACCTGTTGACGGCGACCGGCGAGTCGGCCCGGATCGGCGGCGCGCTGACGTCGCTGAACGCCGGGCAGATTCCCGCATCGATTCTGCTGCTTCTGTTTTCACACCATCTGATCGGTCCGCGCTGGCCGGTATTGGGAGCGGCCGTGGTTGGTGCTCTTGGCGTCGGCGGGTTGATGGCGTCGAGCGGTGCCTGGCTCGTTGCGTGGGCCGGTCTGATCGGTTTCGCCGCGGCCTTTATCCTGATCTGGACGTTGGCCATGCCGGCGATGCTGGCCGACCCCGCCGACGTGCACCGGGTTTCGGCAATGGTCTTCACGGTCGGTTATTTCTACGCCTTCGTCAGCCCGTTCTTGGGTGGTCTGCTTTGGGATTTGACCGGACGGCCCGGCGCCGGCTTCGTGCCGGCCGCCGTGGGCATGGCCGCGATCCTGGCCGGCGCCTGGTTGCTGCCATCAAGGCGCGCGACGCGATAAATCGCGACGGTACGGTTCGGCCGTCGCCGAATCGTCGCTGCTGGTCCGATGCGGGCCGATCCGGGTAATATCGTCCCCGGCCGAAACCGACGAGGGATGCCATGCAACCGACCGAAACCGCCGCCCGCGCTCGTGCCTTCAAGGCGCTGCATCATACCGACAAGATCCTGGTACTGCCCAACTGCTGGGACGTCATTACCGGGCGTATCTTCGAGGAACAGGGCTTTCCCGCCGTCGCCACCACCAGTTTCGGCATCGCCCGCGCGCACGGCATCAAGGACGGATTGAACGCCGCGCTGGAGCCGTGCCTGGCGATGGCGACGCGGATCGCCGAGGCATTAACCGTGCCGTTGACGGTCGACATCGAGGCGGCCTACGCCAATACGCCCGAGCGGGCCGCCAAAAACGCCGCGCGATTTGCCGAGGCCGGGGCCGCCGGGGTCAATATCGAGGACGGGCAGGAGGTCCCCGGCAAACCCCTGATCGATATGGCGCTCGCGGCCGAAAAGATACGCGCCTTCCGCGAGGGGGCGGCGAAGGCGGGGGTGCCGGTTTTCATCAACGCCCGCACCGACGTCTTCTGGCTGAACGTGGGCGAGCCGGGGCCGCAACGGATAGACGAGGTCCTGCGCCGCGCCGAGGCCTATGCGAAGGCCGGTGCCGACGGAATTTTCGTGCCCGGACTGGTCGCGCCCGACG
>CAZDFF010000315.1:0-4035 GCA_964504425.1 uncultured Hyphomicrobiales bacterium | reverse complement strand
GTGGCAGTTCACCGAGCTCCAAATGACCGCCGAGAAGCATGGCTGGACAAAGTTCATCTCGATGCAGAACCACTACAACCTGATCTACCGCGAAGAAGAGCGCGAGATGAACCCGTACTGCGTCAGCACTGGCATCGCCCTCACGCCGTGGTCTCCGCTCGCGCGGGGGATCCTCGCTGGCGCGTACAAGGGTGGCTTCGATGCCGGGACGACCGACCGTTCGAAGGGCATCACCGATCCGGCGACGGTGCTCGACTTCGATTATTGGGCGCTGCTGCCGCGCTAGAAAAAAGGCAAAGAAAAGAGGTGTCAGGCCACGCAGGTCCTGGGAAACTTGCGCAACGCACCGCCGAAGCGGCGCTACCTGACACCTCTTAGGAGCCGGCCAGGCTCCAGCCCATGAAAACGCCTTTGCGATCCCGCCCCTCCTCGGGCGCACCCTGGGCAGAGAACGGCCCCGGGGCGGAGCGAAGATCGGGTCTTGCCGCGAAACCCCGTTGCCGGAGTCCGTTGGCGCGACCCTGGAAGCGCCGATCCCCCGTTCGATCGAACAGACCCGAGGGGCTGAGCCCCGGACCGACGCCCGAAGGGCACCGGTCCTTCGGAAACCGGCGAACCCGCGAACGGGAGCGTCTGCGTTTCCGACAACGGCGGCCGACGGCCGAAGCCTGTCCGCTCGCCGCCCGTACCTGCGCACGACCCCTCGCGGGGTCGGCCGGCACGGGTGGTCTGCCCCGCCGACGGCGGAGCGGCGCCCGCGATCCGAAACGATCGGGACCGAGGTCCCGGCCGCGTCGGGCCGCCTGCCCGGAACCCGGTCTCGGGCTCGCGCCCTCCTCCGAATTCCGGTGCGCCGGGTCCTGGCGGATTCAAAAAATCTCCGAGGAGACCGATCGAATCGACGCCCGTTACCGGCGCATCGGACGCCTTCACGTGCATGTCGATGATGGAAAGGGTGGATAAACGAAGCAACCGGAATCGAGAAACGAACCGCACTATTCTGTGTATAACTCGGTCGGTTTTACACAATAGATGCACAGATTATCCACAAGTCTATGCACATTAAAGTAATGAACAAGTCATTCTCCAAGTCATTACTTTATTTCTCCAGTCGCCGCCCGGGGCGGCGGCAATATCGGCCGGGCAAATGGTATACAATATGCCAATAACCGCGCCGACGCGGCCCAATTGACTTGGCTCCGGCGCGCGTTTAGGAATGCTTATGCCGCAATGCGGAAACGCGAACGCGGCGACGGGAACCTTCCCCGAATCGAATTCTGGCACCGCTTCGGCGGACGGTTCGGGGGCCACACTTCGGGGTAGTCTTCGGGGGGTGGTATTCGGGCGGGGACACCATCATGGCATCCGGCAAGCGGCCGCTTTCCCCACACCTGCAAATCTATCGGCCGCAGATCACCTCGATCCTGTCGATCCTGCACCGCCTCACAGGCTTGGCGCTGGCGTTCGGCGCGGTGCTGCTGACCTACTGGCTGACGTCCAGCGCCTACGGACCGGAAGCGTTCGCCCGCGCCCAGGCCGTGTTCGGGTCCTGGTTCGGCCGCCTGGTGCTGCTCGGCATGACGTTCTCGCTCTTCTATCACTTGGCGAACGGCATCCGGCATCTCGCCTGGGACGCCGGCTGGGGCTACGAACTGCCCACGCTGCGCAAGACCGGCATCGCCGTCGTCGTCGCCGCGGTCGCGCTCACGGCGCTGACCTGGATCTGGGCCTTCGCGGCGGGAGGCGCCTGACATGGAGATGCGCTCCTCGCTCGGCCGCGCGCGCGGCCTCGGTTCGGCCAAGGAAGGCGTGGCGCACTGGTGGGCGCAGCGCGTCACCGGCGTCGCCCTGGTGCCGCTGTCGCTGTGGTTCGTGTACGCGGCGGTTTCGCTCGCCGGCGCCGACCTGAACGCGTTCCGCGCCTGGGCGGCCGAGATCGGCAACGCCACCCTGATGATCCTGTTCACGGTCGCGCTGTTCCATCACGCGCAACTGGGCGTGCAGGTGGTGATCGAGGACTACGTGCACAACGAGGCGGTCAAGATCGCGTCCGTCCTCGCCGTCAAATTGATCGCCGTCCTGCTGGCGGTTTCCTGCATCCTCGCGGTGCTTTTCCTCTCGTTCAAGGCCTGAAGCCGCATGCCCAACGCCTACACGGTCATCGATCACACCTACGACGTCGTCGTCGTCGGCGCCGGCGGCGCGGGATTGCGCGCCACGCTCGGCATGACGGCGGCGGGCTTCAAGACCGCCTGCATCACCAAGGTCTACCCGACGCGCAGCCACACGGTCGCGGCCCAGGGCGGCATCGGCGCCGCGCTCGGCAACATGCGCGAGGACCATTGGGAGTGGCACGTCTACGACACGGTCAAGGGCTCGGACTGGCTGGGCGACCAGGACGCCATCGAGTATCTCTGCCGCGAGGCGATCCCGTCGGTGATCGAGCTCGAGCACTTCGGCGTGCCGTTCTCGCGCACGCCCGAGGGCAAGATCTACCAGCGCCCGTTCGGCGGCCACACGCGGGGCGGCGACCACGCCCCAGTGCCGCGCGCCTGCGCCGCCGCCGACCGCACCGGGCATGCGATCCTGCACACGCTTTATCAGCAGTCCTTGAAGCACCAGGCCGAGTTCTTCGTCGAATACGTCGCCATCGACCTGATCATGGACGATACCGGCACCTGCCGCGGCGTCGTCGCCTGGAACCTGCACGACGGCACCATGCACCGTTTCCAGGCGCAGATCGTGGTGCTCGCCACCGGCGGTTACGGCCGCGCCTATTTCTCGTGCACGTCCGCGCACACCTGCACCGGCGACGGCAACGGCATGGTGGCGCGCGCCGGCCTGCCGCTGCAGGATATGGAATTCGTGCAGTTCCACCCGACCGGCATCTACGGCTCGGGCTGCCTGATCACCGAGGGCGCGCGCGGCGAGGGCGGCTACCTGACCAATTCCGAGGGCGAGCGGTTCATGGAACGCTACGCGCCGACCTCGAAGGACCTGGCATCGCGCGACGTGGTCAGCCGCTGCATGACCATGGAAATCCGCGAGGGTCGCGGCGTCGGCCCGGACAAGGACCACATCCACCTGCACCTGGAACACCTGGGCCCGGAACTGCTCGCCTTGCGCCTGCCGGGCATCACCGAGACCTCGAAAATCTTCGCCGGCGTCGACGCGACCCGCGAACCGATCCCCGTGCTGCCGACCGTGCACTACAACATGGGCGGCATTCCGACCAACTATCACGCCGAGGTGCTGCGCCCGACGGTCGAAAACCCGGACGCGGTATGCCCCGGCCTGATGGCGATCGGCGAGGCCGCCTGCGTGTCGGTGCACGGCGCCAATCGTTTGGGGACCAATTCGCTGCTCGACATCGTCGTGTTCGGCCGCGCCGCCGCGTTGCGCGCCGCGGAACTGATCAAGCCCGGCGCCGCCCAGAAGCCCTTGAAGGCCGACGCCGCCGATTTCGCGCTTGGCCGCTTCGATACCCTGCGCCACGCCAAGGGCAAGCTGCCGACCGCCGACATCCGCAACGCCATGCAGCGCACCATGCAGGAAAACGCCGCCGTGTTCCGCACCTCGGCGACGCTCAAGGAAGGCTGCGCCAAGATCGACAAGGTGTTCCAATCCCTCGCCGACATCGGCGTGGCGGATCGTTCCCTGCTGTGGAATTCCGATCTGGTGGAAACGCTGGAACTGGAAAACCTGATGGCCAACGCGCTGACCACCATGTACTCGGCCGAGGCCCGCCACGAAAGCCGCGGCGCGCACGCGCACGAGGATTACCCCAAGCGCAACGACGTCAACTGGATGAAGCACACGCTCGCCTGGGTCGACGCCAAGGGCAAGGTCAAACTCGACTATCGCCCGGTGCACACCTACACGCTGACCGACGAAATCGAATACATCAAACCCGAGGAACGGGTGTACTAGGACCGGCCATGAACAGCGCGGCTTGCTTTCGCCCCCCCCCCCCCCACCCACCCCCCGCCCGGGGGGGGGGGGTTTTTTTTTTAAAAAACCCCAATAGGGGGGGGG
>CAZDFF010000314.1:0-4062 GCA_964504425.1 uncultured Hyphomicrobiales bacterium | reverse complement strand
GCGCAGATCATCTTCATCCCGGAAATGCTGATCACCGCCCGCGCGATGAAGACGGGCCTGGCGCTGATTCGCCCGCTACTGGCGGCCCGGGCGGAAAAGCCCGTCGGCACGTTCGTCATGGGCACGGTGCTGGGCGACATGCACGATATCGGCCAGTCGATCGTCACGATCATGCTGGAAAACGCCGGATTCAGGGTCATCAACCTCGGCACCGACGTGCATCCGGATAAGTTCATCGAAACCGCGAAAGCGGAAAAGGCCGATCTGGTCGGCTTCTCCGCACTCTTGTCTACGACGGTCTACTATCAAAAAGTAACCATCGAGGAATTCCTGAAGGCCGGCCACCGTAAGAACGTTCATATTCTGATCGGCGGCGCCCCGACCTCGCCCGAATGGGCCGAGGAATGCGGCGCCGACGGCTGGGGTAAGGACGCGGTCGAAGCCGTCCGGCTGGCCCTGAGATTGGTGAAGGAACCGCGCGAGGTCTGGAACTGACGGTGTCATCCATGTCCGAAGCGACCGTCAAGGTCACGTTCGTCGACGCCCGCGACGCCGCTAAAGAGCGCGTCGTCGAGGCGTTGCGCGGCGCCAGCCTGCTGGACGCGGCGCATTCCGCAGGCGTCGATATCGAGGCAACCTGCGGTGCCCGCGGCCGTTGCCGCACCTGCCGCGTCAAGGTCCTGAAGGGCGAGATTCCGCCCCCGACGATTCAGGACCGCGTGCAACTGGGCGACGAGGAGGTGCGCGAAAACTTCCGCCTCGCCTGCCAGGTCAAACTGATCGCCGACGTCAAGGCGATGGCGATGCCGCCGCGCGAGGAATCCGGCCACAAGATTCTTTCCGCCGGCAAGGCGATTTCAGAAGACGGGCGACTTCTGCTCGATTCGGGCGTCAAGAAGCACGTCGTCAAGGTCAAGCCCCCGGTCGAGGAACACCATCAGACATCCGATACCGAGGAGGTGCTGTCCACCCTGCCCGAGGGCACGAGCCGGCAAATCCCCATCGAGGTGGTTCGCAAGATTCCCGCCGCGATTCGCCAGCAGAAGGGGGAAATGACGGTGACCACGTTCGACGGCCGGATCATCGACGTGGAGGTCGGCGATACCTCCGCGCAGGTCTATGGCATGGCCTTCGACATCGGCACGACCAGCATCGTCGGCACCTTGATGAACCTGGAAACGGGCGAAGAAATGGCCGCGGTCGGCAGCGTCAACCCGCAATCCGTCTACGGCGGCGACCTGATGTCGCGCATCGCCTTCGCCCAGTTCGACCCGAAGAAATTGCAAACGCTGCGTGCCAAGGTCCTGAACGCCATCAACGATTTCGTCGAGGAAGCCTGCAAGCAGGCCGGCGTTTCCGCCAGCCACGTCTACAAGATGGTGGTCGTCGGCAACACCTGCATGCACCACGTTTTCCTCGGTGTCGACGTCACCTACGTCGGGCTCGCCCCCTACGCGCCGGTGATCCGCGATCTGATCGTGCTGCCGGCCGGCGACGTGCCCTTGAAAGCCGCACCCAACGCCCAGGTCTGTCTGCTGCCGATCGTCGCCGGGTTCGTCGGCGCCGACACCATGGCCTGCGTGCTGTCGACCCGCATCTACGAAAGCGAGACGATAAAGTCCTTGGTCGACATCGGCACCAACGGCGAGGTCGTGATGGGGTCGAAAGACCGCCTGGTCGCGTGTTCGGCGCCCGCCGGCCCCGCCTTCGAAGGGGCCCAAATCCGCCACGGCATGCGCGGCGCCGGCGGCGCCATCGAACGCGTCGCCATCGACGACGACGTGCATTGCACCGTGATCGGCAATGTCCCGGCCATCGGCGTCTGCGGTTCCGGCCTGATCGACGCCTGCGCCAGCTTCATCGACGCGAAAGTCATCGATTCGAGCGGCCGCCTGCGCCGCGAACGACGCGAAATGCTGCCTCCCGCCGTGCGCCGTCGCCTGGTCGATACCGTGGACGGCTGCGAATTCGTCCTGGTCGACAAGGAGCATTCCGGCCGCGACGGCGACGTGGTGCTGACGCAATCCGATATCCGCCAGTTGCAATTGGCGAAAAGCGCCATCTATTCAGGCGTCGTCATGCTCCAGCATGTAATGAACGTGCCGAACGAGGACCTTTCCGAACTGATGCTGTGCGGCGGCTTCGGCAACTATATCAGCATCGAAAGCGCGGTGAAGATCCGCCTGCTGCCGACCCTTCCGGTAGAACGAATCACCTACGTCGGCAACGCCGCCCTGATGGGCGCGCAGATGGCGTTGCTATCGGAAACCGAGCGCCATCGCGCCCTCGAACTGTCGCAGAAGATCGAGCACGTGGCGCTGGCGACGCGACCGGAATTCCAGGAAATTTTCGTCGACGGCATGAATTTTTCCGGTATTTCCTACGCCGAGGAAAAGCGCATGCTGAAATCGAACGAGAAAAAGCTCGCCGTGGCCGGCGGGGGGTGATATGCGGCTCAATCTTCTCTTCGGGTTTCTCGGTTCCGGCAAGACGACGCTCGCCAAGCGCATCCTGACCGAACGCGCGGGCGCGGAGAAGATGGCCGTCATCGTCAACGAATTCGGCGACGTCGGCATCGACGGGACGATCCTGAAGGGCAACAACATCGATATGGTCGAGTTGAATTCGGGTTGCCTTTGCTGCACGTTGAAGGGCTCCCTGCTGAACGCGGTCGAAGAACTTCGCGACAAGGCCGGCGCGCAGAGGATCGTCGTCGAAGCGACCGGCGTGGCGCAGCCCCACGAACTGATCGAAACCTTCGCCGATCCGTCGGCAAAAGGTCGATTCGACATCGGACCGATCGTCACCGTCGTCAACGCACCGAAATTTTCCATCCTTCGCGATGGCTTGGGCGAGTTCTTCACCGAACAGCTTCGCAATGCCGACGTTCTGATCCTCAACAAGGTCGATCTGGCGCCGGCCAAAAGCCTGGAATCGGTTCGTGCCGAGATACAAGCGGTCAATCCGAACGCCGAGATTCTGTTTTCCGAGCAGTGCGACGTCGACATCGCGCGTCTGCTCGACGGCCCGTCCAGTGCCGTGGTTCGTGCATTTCATGCCGAACATGGCGGTCACGATCACAGCCATCATGAACACGATCATGATCATGACCACGATCACGCCGACCATCGCCATGCTCCGGCGCAGTCTTTCGTGCTCGACGCCACCGGCGGCGCCTCGCGCGCGGCGGTCGAAACCTTCTTTCAAAACCTGCCGGAGAACGTTTGGCGCGCCAAAGGATTCATGGACGTCGACGGCCGGCCGACCCTGATCCAATACACCATGGGGCAGTTGGATATCGCGCCGTCCGAACCGCGCGCCGTTCGCAACATGGTCTTCATCGGCCCCGACATGGAGCGCGCCGGAATCGAGGACGGATTCACCGCCCTTCTCGGCGGCGGCAAGCACCGTGCCGCCGCGAACGGAGGCTGCCGATGACGATGCCGCAGCCCGTCGACGCGCCGGTCGTCTGGCAGCCGGATCCGCGCTCGCTGGCGGAAAAGGCTTATCAGTTGCTGGTGCGCAAGATCACGCGCATCGAACTGCCGCCCGGCGCTCCCTTGGTCGAAAAAATGCTCTCGGTCGATCTCGGCATCGGCCGGACGCCGATCCGCGAGGCGCTGCAACGGCTGGCGGCCGAAGGCTTGGTCACGCATCACCCGAATCGCGGCATGTTCGTCTCCGAAATCAGCGCCGCCGGCGTCCAGCATATCTATGAATTTCGCCTGCTGATCGACCGACAGGCCGCGCATTTCGCCGCGCAACGGGCAACCGATGCCGACGTCGAGGAGTTGCGAACGCTGCACGTCGCGCTGGTCAAGGCGACCGATGACGACGACATCGACCGTTACGTTGAGTGCGATCGCCGCTTCTACGACGTGTTGTCGCGAGTCGCGCGCAATACCTATCTGGCCGAGGTGATCTCGCGGATATTCAACCTGCACCTCAGGCTATGGTTTCTGATTTCCCGGCGCCTGGGAACGTGGCACGGCATCGCCCGCGCCCACGAGGAAATGACCGCGGCGATCGTCGACGCATTGGGCAGGCGCGATCCGCAAATGG
>CAZDFF010000313.1:0-4063 GCA_964504425.1 uncultured Hyphomicrobiales bacterium | reverse complement strand
CCGCCGAAATCAAGCGCCAGGAAGCCGCCGACCGGCTGGCCGAAATGGAAGCCAGACTGGCCGAGGCCGACCGGGCGCTGCGTGCCGCCGAGCACGAACTGGCCCAGGCGCGCGAGGACCGCGTCCGCGCCGAAGGCAGCGTCGCCCAGGGTCAGCAGGCCTGCGACGCCATCACCGAACGGGTCGCCGAACGGCTGGATTGCCGGCCGCAGCAACTGGCCGAACTGGCCAAGATCGGCCCCGACGAGGAATTGCCGGACCTCGAAGCCGCCGAACGCAAGGTCGAACGGCTGCTGCGCGAGCGCGAGACGATGGGCCCCGTGAACCTGCGCGCGGAACAGGAGGCCGACGAACTGGCGACCCAGATCGAGACGCTGCAAAACGAGCGTTCGGACCTGATCAAGGCGATCGAAAAGCTGCGCCAGGGCATCGCCGAGCTGAACCGCGAGGGCCGCGAGCGCCTGCTGCAATCGTTCCAAGAGGTCGACAAGCACTTCCAGCAGCTGTTCACGCGGCTGTTCGGCGGCGGCCGGGCGCACCTGGCCCTGACCGAGTCGGACGATCCGTTGGAAGCGGGCCTGGAAATCATGGCGAGTCCCCCCGGCAAGCGGTTGCAAATCCTGTCGCTGCTGTCCGGCGGCGAACAGGCCTTGACGGCGCTCGCCCTGCTGTTCGGCGTGTTCATGACCAATCCGGCGCCGATCTGCGTACTGGACGAGGTGGACGCGCCGCTCGACGACGCCAACGTCGACCGATTCTGCACCCTGCTCGAGGAAATGGCCCAGGCGGGCGGCACCCGGTTCCTGATCATCACGCACCACCGCATGACCATGGCCCGGATGCACCGCCTGTTCGGCGTGACGATGCAGGAACGCGGCATCTCGCAGCTCGTTTCCGTCGATCTGCAACGGGCCGAGGAACTGCGCCAGACCGCCTGATTCGGCGCCATGCTGCGGTGCCGAAATCGGCCCGCCTGAAATGCCGGTTTTCTAATATAATTCAGACATTTAGGGTCTGGGTTTTGCCGCTTGACAGGTTTTTGGGCCGTCGGTACCTTGCGCCCGGTTTCCAATGCCCCAACGGCCCGGCGGCGCCTGCTCGGGAACACGCCCGATGAGCGACGATCGAACGCCGGAAAGGCTCCGCGACCTCGATGCCCGGATCGCCGGCGCGCGGGAGCGCGAGGCCGGTTCCGAAGGCCGCTTCGGCAAGGCCAACGAACCGCCCAAGTCGGCGCTCGGCATGGCTTTCCGGGTCAGCGTCGAGCTTCTTTCGGCGGTTGGCGTGGGCGTGGGGATCGGCTGGGTGCTCGACCGCTGGTTGGGAACCCGGCCTTGGCTGTTGCTGGTGTTCGTCATTCTCGGCGGCGCGGCAGGCATCCTGAACGTCTACCGCATGGCCCGCGGATACGGCTACGCCGTGGGCTACCGACCGGCCGATCCGCCCGACAAGGGCACCGGCAACGATGGGGGAAGTTAGACTTGGCGCAACAGCAAGGCCCTCTGGCCCAGTTCGAGATCAAGCGCCTGGTGCCGATCCAGGCCGGCGATCTGGATCTTTCGTTCACCAATTCGTCCCTCTTCATGGTGCTGACGGTCATCACCGCCGCCGTCTTCCTCGGCGTCGGCATGCGCCGGCGCACGCTGGTGCCCGGGCGTTGGCAGTCGATGGCGGAACTCAGCTACGTATTCATCGCCAACATGGTCCGCGACACCGTCGGCTCGGCGGGGCGCCCCTACTTCCCGTTCGTGTTCACGATTTTCATCTTCGTGCTGTTCGGCAACCTGTGGGGCATGATGCCCTACAGCTTCACCTTCACCAGCCACATCGCCGTCACCTTCACGATGGCCGCGATCGTCTTCGTCGGCGTCACCGTGATCGCGCTGATCAAGCACAAGCTGCATTTCTTCTCGTTCTTCATGCCGCCGGGCGTGCCGCTGGTGATGGCGCCGCTGCTGGTGCCGATCGAGATCATTTCCTATCTGTCGCGGCCGATCAGCCTGTCCGTGCGACTGTTCGCCAACATGTTGGCGGGCCACACGCTGCTGAAGGTGTTCGCCGGCTTCGTCGTATCGCTGGGCGCGTTCGGCGTGCTGCCGCTGGCGTTCGTGGTGGCGCTGACGGGCCTGGAATTCGTGATCGCGTTCCTGCAGGCCTTCGTGTTCGCGATCCTGACCTGCCTTTATCTCAACGACGCGCTGCATCTGCACTGAGGCCGCGCGGAACCCCTTTTCCACCTGTTTTCAGATCAACGAAAGGAACTGTCCCATGGAAGTCCAAGCCGCCAAGCTTCTCGGCGCCGGCCTTGCCGTCATCGGCGTGATCGGATCGGGTATCGGCATCGGCAACATCTTCGCCTCGTTCATCCAGGCGGTCGGCCGCAACCCGGCGGCGCAGGCCGCGGTGTTCCCGATGACCATGCTGGGCTTCGCGCTGGTCGAAGCCATCGCGCTGTTCGCGCTGGTCATCGCGCTGGTCATCCTGTTCGGCTGACGCCGGGCCAATCCGCCCGCCCGGAATGCCCGGGCGGCCTGAGCCTCGAGGAACCGTCGCGTCATGCCGCAGCTCGACCCCAGTTCGTTCGCCTCGCAGATCTTCTGGCTGATCGTCACGTTCGTGGCGCTCTACCTGATCATGTGGCGCGTCGTGGTGCCGCGCATCGGCGACGTCCTGGAAGCCAGGCGCGAACGGGCCGAAGACAACCTCGCCAAGGCCGAAACCTACAAGAAGGACGCGGAAGCCGCGCTCGCCGCCTACGACAAGGCGATCGCGGACGCCCGCGCCGAGGCCCATGCGGCCATCGCCGTGGCGACGAACCGGATGGCGGAAACGGCGGCGAAGCAGGAAGCCGAACTGGCCCGCAAGCTGGGCGAGCGCATCGCCGCCAGCGAGGCCGAGATCGCCAAGGCCGTCGCGGCGGCCATGGGCAACGTCCAGGCGATCGCGACCGAAACGGCGACGGCGGCGGCCGAGCGGCTGCTGGGCGGCAAGGTCGACGCCGCGACGGTCGCCAAGGCCGTCGACGCCACCTTGAAGGCGAAGGGCTGAACCGATGTTTCAGGACCCGACATTCTGGACCGCCGTCGCGTTCGTCATTTTCATCGCCCTGATCGTCAAGCCGCTGATCAAGGCGGTACCGAAGGCGCTCGACGCCCGCGCCGACAAGATCCGCGGCGACCTGGACGAAGCCGAACGGCTGAAGACCGAGGCCCAGGACCTGCTGGCGCAGTACCAGCGCAAGCAGCGCGACGCCGCCCGGGAAGCCGAGGAGATCGTCGCCCACGCGCGCCGGGAAGCCGACCGGCTGGCCGAGGACGCGCACGCGAAGCTGGAACAGCGCCTGGAACGGCGCGAGAAACTGGCCCTGGAGCGGATCGAACGGGCCGAGGCGCAGGCCCTGGCCGACGTCCGCGCCCGGGCCGTCGATGTCGCCATCGAAGCGACCCGCCGCGTGCTGGCGGAATCGCTCCCCGCCCAGAAGGCCGACGCCCTGGTCGACGCGGCCATCGCGGAATTGCCGGCGAAGCTGCACTGACCGTCGGCACCGGCCCGTCAAGGCCGATCGCCTCGACGCTCCTCCTCCCGTCGCCCGTGGCGGTTCAAAAATCAGTAAAAATTCCTATTTCAGGTTGTATTTTCGCTGATAACTCGCCCTGACGGCGTGCCTGGTCGATTTTATTCAATCTTTAGATTTATTCAGTTAGTATTAAAAATGGTCTCATAAAGGATCGAACGGAGAATTCTGAAAACAACCTATGGGAGACGCCGTGTCCGACCGAAACGGTTTTTTCGCACGCATTCGACTCCGGACAAGCATCGCCATTACCTTTACGCTGATAGTCGTCCCGCTCGTCGGCAGCATGGTCGCCTATCTCTATCGCGCGAACACGATGCTGGCGGTGGATATCGCCATCGAATCGAAGGCCCTCGCGACCGCAAGCATCGTCGAAAACATCCAAGGGTTGCTGAACCCCGTCGCGCAAGTCGTCGAGGCGACCGCCCTGCTGACCCGGATCGACCCCACGATGCCGCGCCGCATCCAGGGATTGCGTCCGCTTTACGA
>CAZDFF010000312.1:0-4073 GCA_964504425.1 uncultured Hyphomicrobiales bacterium | reverse complement strand
TCGGCCGCGATCGGCATGGCGGCGGCCTCGCTCGGCAGCTTCGGCTTGCCCTTCAGGTTACACTTCAGGTGTTCGGTGCCGTAGCCGTTGAACAGCGTGCCGAGCAGCCCGCGATCCAGGTCCGACGTGCCGAACATCCAATCCGCGATCGGGAACGTCAGGTTCATGTTGGTTTCCATCATCAGGCGTGCGTTGTGATGCGCGGTGTGATGGCGCCGGAGTGTGTTGACCAGCGGGCACCAGCGGACAAACCAATTCTCGTCGACGTGGCAGCAGAAGTGCATGAATTCGTAGATCAGGTACATGCCGGTCGTGGTGCTGATCAGCAGCCAGCCGACGTTCGGGGTGATCAGCCAGCCTAGGATGAAGGCGCCGGGCGCCGACATCAGAATGAAAACGACCAGCGCATAGGGCGGGAAGAACGTCACGCGCCAATCGCGTTGATCGCGGAAACGCATTTCGCTGTCGGTGAAGAACTGGTGATGGTTGAGCGTATGGCGCTCGTAGACCGCGCGCAGGCCGCGCACGTTGATCGGGCGATGCATCACGTAGCGATGCAGAAACCATTCGAAGATGTTGCATAGAACGCCGATGATCGGAATCGTCAGCCATTCCCACCATTGGACATTGGCGATGTTCTGCGCGTAGACCCACATCGCCGTGCCGCCGATGGCATAAATTACGGCGACGTGCAGATAGCCGTTATACCAACCGGCGATGCGCGAGCGGTACTCCTTGCGGAAATAGGCCTGCCTTTCGCTCAACATCGTATTTGTCCTCCTTTATGTCGCGCCCTCATAACTGATATATCACACATACATCAGTTGCTAAGTCAAGTCAACACCTTGCCGAACCGATCCGCCGCTTGGCGATTGCAACTTAACGGATTTGGCCGCGCACCGCGGCCGAACGGTCCCATGGGTTTGGCAGCACGGCGGCGCCATAGCCCGAAACAAAGTCCTTCGCGGCGCCGGTGTTGGCATCGAACACGTGGCGCCGGACGGCGCCGATGTTGGCGCCGTAGGTGTGGATGCTGATCGATGCCTTGTCGGCGAGTTCATTGGCGACCTGATGGATGTCGCCGATTCTGGGCGACACCGCAGATACGTCGCCCGGCTTCAAAATTTCGGTCTCTCCTTCGACGTAGGACTTGCCGTCGGCGGCGAGGGTGTACGCGGTGGAACGTTCGGATCCGCGCAACATGCCGATCAAGCCCCAGACCGTATGGTCGTGCACGGGCGTTTTCTGGCCCGGTCCCCAGACGAAACTGACGACCGAGAAGCGTTCCAGGGGATCGCAATGCAAAAGATATTGCTGGTAGTGCTCGGGGTGCGGCTGGGCGAAGGTTTCAGGCAGCCAATCGTCGTGGGCGATGAGCTCGCCCAGGTGCTTGCGGCCGTCGGCGATGATCCGCGTCTCGTCGCCGCCGGCGGCCTCGACCAAGCGAGTCATCGCCTGGACGTAATGGCGGAGCCTCTCGATCCCGGTACCGTTCGTGCCCATCACATCGCCATCCGTTGGCGCCCTTCTTCCTGCTGGAGGGCGAAGATCGAGGTATAGCCTCCCGACCAATCCGGCGGCAACAGGCAAGGGCGGGGATCATGATGCGCCCAGCGCGCCCGCTGGCCGCGCACGATCGCCTGGTCGTACTTCGAATACAGCGGATTGTGCGTATAGGGGATAGCGTCGGCGGATGAGTACACGTTCAGCAACAGCGGCCGACCGAGATCCGACTGGTTCGGCTTCGAGCCGTGGATGGTTAGGCAGTTGTGGATCGTCACCGATCCCGCCGGACCGGGTAGATAGACTTCGTTCTTCGGATCGATCTTGGTCGCGTCCTCATCCGATAGGCAGCCGACCCATTCGCCGCTTTTGTTATATTGATCGTAAAGCGGCCCGTCGTGGCTGCCCTTGATGACGCCCAGCGGTCCCTGATCCAGGCCGCAGTCGTAGATATAGGTGCCGGCGGTGCAGGGGCTGTAGTTGGTGTGCGGCCAGAACGAGATGTCTTGGTGCCATTTCACCTCGTCGCCGCCCTGGGCCCATTTGAAGTTCAGTTTCGAATGGTGGAATTTCACATCGGGGCCGACCAGATCGGCGATGGCATCGGCCAGGATCGACCGCGACGCGTACTCCCAATAAACGGGGTGATGGTCATTGGGACTGGACAGTCGCCGCAGCCGGGGATTGGCGGCGGTATGACCTTCTTCCAGGTCCCATACCGCATCCGATTTCGCGATCTGGCGCGACTTGTCGACCATTTCGGTCGTGGTTTGTCGCAGCTGTTCGATCCACTCGTCGGGAACGATCCGCTCCAGAAGAATATAGCCGTTGGCGAAGTAGTCCTCGCGTTGCTTATCGGTCAGCACCTTGGGGCGGATCGACAGCACCTGTTCCGGCGTCATGGCGGCACTCCTCGATGGTATTATATCTGATATATTACAAATACATCAGAATTGGACGCAGAGTCAATGCGCGTGCGGACGTCACTTGAATCCCAGCATCTTCGCCGGTAGCCAGAGGACGAGCTGCGGCCATGCCATCGTCACGGCCAGGGTCAGAATTTGCAACAAAATGAAGGGTACGACGCCTCTGAACATGTCAGGCAGGGTGATCTCGGGCGGGCTGATGCCGCGCAAGTAAAAGATGGCGGGCGCCATCGGCGGCGTCAGATAGCTGGTCTGGATCACGATCAGGAACAGCACGCAGAACCAGACGACATCGAACCCGGCGGCCTTCACCAGCGGCACGAACACGGGGGATAAAAATCAGCAGGACCGAAATCCAATCCAGAAAGAACCCGGCGATGAAACAGATGCCGAGGAAGATTGTCAGGCTGAGCCAGGGGCCCAGTTTGGCGTGCCCGATGAATTGTTCGGTCAAGGTGACGCCGCCGGACGCAATGAACACGCTGGCGAACATATTGCCGCCCAGGAGAATGATCATGATCATGCAAGTTACGCGAACCGTCTTCAAAAGGGCTTCGTGCAGAATCGCAAATTTGAAACGCCGATATATAACGGTCAACACGACGGCGCCGAGTGCGCCCAGCGCAGCCGCTTCCGTCGGTGCCGCCCAACCCAACATGATCGAACCGAGGACGGCGAAAATCATGGCTACCGGCGGCGCCAGGGCGATCGCGGTGATGCGCAGTTTCTCGATCAGAGACGGATCGTCTTCGGACGGGGGAATGCGCGGCCCGGCCTTTGGCTGCAAGGTGCAGCGAACGACGATGTAAATCATGTAAAGCCCGGCCATGATCAGGCCGGGGAACAGCATGCCCATGAAAAGATCGCCGACCGGAACGTCCGCGACGGGACCAAGGACGACGACGACGACGGAGGGCGGGATGATCGTGCCCAAGGAGCCGCCGGCACAGATGGTTCCCGAAATCAGCCCTTTGTCGTAGGCGTATTTCATCATCACCGGGATCGCCAACAATCCGACCACGGTTTCGGTCGCGCCGATCACGCCGGTGGAGGCGGCGAAGATCACGCACATGACGACGGTGCCGACCGCGAGGCCGCCGGGCAACCGGCGGGTCCATATATGCACCGCCTCGAACAGCCGTTCGGCGATGCCCGAGCGTTCGAGCATCGAGCCCATGAAGATGAACAGCGGCACGGCGGCCAGGACGAAGTTCGAAGCGGTCTGATCGAGGTTTTGCAGGAAGTTGTAGATGACCGCGTCGCCGAAGGTGAAATAGCCGAAGAACAACGCGACGCCCATCATCGAGAAGGCGACGGGAAACCCCATGAACAGCGCCAACAATAGTGCCGGGAACATGGCGAGCGAAAGATAAGCCATTTATCGGGCGTCCCAATTCGGATCGCGGCCGGAAAGATAACGTGCGGCGCGGATCAGTTCCGCAATGCCATGAAGCGTCAGCAGCAGAAAGCCGGAGAAGAACAACAAGCGGAAGGGACAGATCACCGGATTCCATGCCGATTGTCCGGAAAACTCCTGACTCTTGATGGCGCTCAACGCGTACTTCCAAAGCGCCACGTCCAGCCACATTGCCGCCGGCAGGAACAAAAACACGTAGCCGATAACGTCGATGATCGCGCGCGTCC
>CAZDFF010000311.1:0-4074 GCA_964504425.1 uncultured Hyphomicrobiales bacterium | reverse complement strand
GAGGATGACCGAGGACGACGGCGATGTTTCTGCATCTTCTCAACGATACGCAAAAAGCGAAATTCCTGGTCTTTGCGCACAAGCTTGCGATGTGCGACGGCGAAGACACGTCGCAGGAAGAGGATATGCTCGTCCAGTTGCAGCAAGAGATGGAGACCGATATCAAGGTACCGATGGCCGAGGTTCTGGGCGAAATCGACGTCGACGCCTTCAATACGATGGACGCCCGCGTCATTGCCATGATCGAGCTTCTGATGGTCGCCTACACGGACAACTACGTGCACGAAGCGGAAGCCGAACTGATCAGCGAGATCGCGCACCGATTCGGCTTTTCCCAGCAGATGCTGGATCGGCTGGTCGATTGGGCCGGACGGGCATTGGCGCTGGGAGACCGGCCGGACGAAGCGGCCTACAATCGGCTGGTCGAAGAAGCATATAAGATCATGGGATACTGAGCGCGCGACATGCGGCCGTGCTTGGCCGGGCAGTTCTAGGCTCTGTTTATGTAACGGGACCTAGGGAGCGCCGCCGTCGGAACTGGGGATGGAATATGTGGCACGGTCTTTTCGACGAGCGCAAAAAAAAAGCGTTCGTCGTGCTCGCGTACAAGGTGGCACTGGCCGATCATTGGGTGCCGGCGTGCGAAGACGATTTTTTCAAAAAACTCTGTGCAAAGCTCGGGGTCGAAGCGTCGGTCCCGCCCGAGTCCGTCCTCGGCCCGTCGGACGTTCGATTGTTCGATGCCCGTCCGGCGCGAATCGCGGTGGTGTTCGATCTGTTGTGCCTGGCCTATTCCGACGACGAATTTCACTCGAATGAATTCGACGTGCTGAAGGACGTCAGCGACAGGTTCGGTTTGACCGCGATGGAATTCGCCGCGATTCAAAATCTCGCGCGTCAGCAGGTGGCGCTTCGGCAGGAACTCGCCGCGGTTGCCGGGGACGCGGACAATTAGAGGATCGGAGCATTGCTGCATTTCGGCCAGTTGACCTCGGAACAGAAAATCCATTTTCTGGCGTTGGCCTATAAAGTGGCGCTGGCGGATTCCTGGGTTCGCGCGTCCGAGGAATCGATCCTGCATTTCCTGACTCGACGGATCGGCGTCGAACTGGGAAACCTGCCGAATCCCGTGGCCGTCGAGCCGATGCTCGATCTGTTCAAGGGGCGTCGCGTAAGCATGCTCGTCCTGTTCGAATTGTTGCGCCTTGCGTATTCCGACAGCGAATTCCATGCTAATGAGTCGACGATGCTGCGCGATATCTCAAACCTTCTCGGCCTCGACGACGGCGATTTCGCGACGTTGAAGGGGCTTGCGCGGCGGCAGGCGGCGCTGGACAGGGAAATCGCCAAGATGTCGCAAGCGAAATGAATTTTTCCTCGCGTCCTCGCGCCGTCGGTGTAGCATGGCCCGCGTAACGGACGGAATCGGCGTGAGCGGACGCAAGCGCGGAAATCAATCATGATCCTCGGCCTTCTCGACAAGATCCAACAGAAAGCGTTTGTCGCGCTCGCCTACAAGGTGATCCTCGCCGATTACCATGTTCCGGCCGCCGAGGAAGACCAATTCGACCTTCTCAAGGCTTCGCTCGGTATTCCCGGCGACATCTCGGCTTACAAGATCGTCGGCGAACCCGACCTCACGCCGTTCGATACGCGCATGGCCAAGGCGGTGGTCCTGACGTCGCTTTTGCTGTTGGCGCTGTCGGACGACGAGTTTCACGTCGCCGAATCCGACGTCCTGAAGGATTTGAGCGCGAAGTTCGGTTTTTCGCCGACCGAGTACGAAGGATTCAAAGGCGCGGCCGCCGGATACTTGGCCGCGATCAGGGCGATGGAAAAAATAGGCCGGACGCGGACGTGATCCGCGGCCGGATGGGAAAGACAGGGAGCAGACCCGTGTTTCTCGCTCAGTTGAACGATGCCCAGAAAAATTCCTTCCTTGCATTGGCGACGCGCGTGGTGCTGGCCGACGGCGATTTGACCGACCAGGAAAACGCCTTGCTCGACCGCCTCAAGGCCGAAATGGGGGGCTATGCGAAGGCGCCTCCCGAAGAAGTCTTCGGCAACACCAACCTTGCCAATTTCTCCGACCGCCGCTCACGCGTGATCGTGTTGTTGGAGCTTCTCACCCTGGGCCATGCCGACAACGATTTTCACGCCGACGAAATCAAGGTCATCGAGGAACTCGGCCGGGCATTTGGAATCTCGGACGGCGATTTTGCGGCCATCTCCGAATGGGCCAAGCGTCAGGCAAAACAATTCCACGATGCCGCCGACTTGATGGGCGCTTAGCTTGGCGCCGCCGTCATAGCTTCCGCGGGATGAAGCGCGAGAAGTAGGCAAGCGCCAGGAATGCGCCGCCGCCCGCCAGAAACACCGCCGGCAGCTTGAAGGCTTCCAGAAGCAGGGCGAAAACCCCCGGCGGGACCAGTTGTGACGCCGGCCGGAATGTGCCGAACACCGTCGTCATCTCCGGCCGTTCCAGCGGCCGGACCGCGCGCAGAAACGGAATATTGCCGGCGCCGTCGACGATCGAGGCGGTAAAGGCGGCCGCGATCAGAAATGCCGCGCCCAGCCACGGCACGCCGGCGGCGACACCGACGGCGATGGTCATGATGCCCGTCAGCGCGTAACCGACGATCAGAAGCTTGCGCATACCGTAGCGCCGCCCGACCCAACCCCAAAGCTGCACCAGGAAAAGCGACCCCAGGCCCAGCGACACGATCGCTCCGCCGACGTTTTCGCCGAGACCGGACGTGACGGCGTAGATCGGCGCGTAGACGAAGAACATCGCCCACCACCCGGATCGCCCGACCGCGAGGACCCAGGCCAACACCAGGCGCGGCTGAGAAAAAAAGCGTGGCAGGTAGAGGATCGGATTCGGCGGACGACGCCGCATTTTCGGCAACGCCGGGTGATCGGTCAGGCGCAGAAACCAAAAATATCCCAGCATCAGGATCGCCGCGCCCGCGGACACGGCGAACGGCGTCCAATGCGCGACCCGGGTTTCGAGAAACACGCCAAGCCACGGCCCGGCCGACCAGGCGCCGGCGGCGAAGAAAATCCGCATCGGCTCGAAGCGCCCGAACTCCTTTCTGGCGATATGGTCGAGCACGTAGAGGTTCAGCGTGACCTCGACGCACGCCGCGCCGAACGTTTGCAGGCAGAGCGCGAGAACGAACGGCACGACCGTGGCCGGCAGGTACAAGACCGTTGCCGCCACCACGCAGGCGGCGCCTAACGTGAATACCCAGCGCCGCTTGATCCGGTCGACCAGCCACGGAATCGCCAGACTGACGGCGAGCCCGACGGCGCTAACCGCGAAATAAAGCAGGCTGACTTTCTGCACGTCGCCGAGGAGGCGGTGCGCTTGCAAGGGCACGACCGTGATGATCGTGGTCCGGACCACGGCCTCGATGGCGAACAGCGCGATGAACGTGCTGGAGCCCGGCTTGCTGGCGGCGTCGATCCAAAGCGGAAGGTGGAGGTTGCGCACGAGCGGCGTTGGGCCAGAGCGATTGAGACGACGGGGTGAGCAGAGCCCCGAGTATGCTGAATACCCCGCCGCTTAACAAACGCCGGATTGCCGAACATCCGCTTGTCACTGAATTTTTGCAACAGCGAGATAGCCCATCCTTGCCCCGAGCGTGCGTACCGGGCGACAATGAGCCCCATGGTTCGTTCCCTCGCCAAAATCGCCGTTCTCTGGGCGCTGCTCGCGGTTTCGGCGCCCGCGCCCGGGTTCGCGCAGACACCGCCGGAAGGCCACCCACCGACGTCGCCCGGCGCGGCGCTGGAAGAAGCCATGCGCCGCATTCTCGGAATCATCGATTTGCTGATACAGGCGGTTCCCCAATATGAACCGCCGGAAATGCTGGATAACGGCGACATCATCATTCGGCGCAAACGCCCGGGCGAAAATCGGGATGACGTCGTGCCGACCGAGGAAGGCCCCGACCCCGAAAAGCCGACACGAACCCGGATCTGAGCGGTTATTCGACGGCGAGGCCCAGGGTTTGGGCGTTCAGGCGCCCCATCGCCAGCAAGAGCTGGAAGGCCGCCGTGCGTTCCTCG
>CAZDFF010000310.1:0-4076 GCA_964504425.1 uncultured Hyphomicrobiales bacterium | reverse complement strand
ATCATCACCGGCAACAGTCAGAACAACACTCTCGACGGTGGCATCGGCGCCGACACGATCATGCGCATCACCAGCGATTGCCCGCTGATCGATCCGGCGGTGGCCGCCGCCGTGCTGGCGCTTCTCGACAAGGAAAATGCCGATTACGCCTGCAACAACATGCCGCCGTCCTGGCCGCACGGGCTCGATACCGAAGCGATGCGGTTTTCCTGGCTCGATCGCGCCGCCAAGGAGGCGACCAAGAAATCTGAACGCGAACACGTGACGCCTTTTATTCGCAACCATCCGGACGCGAAGAAGGCAAATCTGCCGGGGCCGGGCGGGTCCGTCGTCGATCATCGCTGGACGCTCGACACCGAGGCCGACCTGCGTTTCTTCCGCGCCTTGTTCGATCGGCTGCCGGCCGGTGAGCGGGCATACGACTGGCGGGTCGCGCTCGATATCGTCGAGGCCGATTCGGCGCTTGCGGCCATTAACGCCGGCCACGACCGCTATGCGGGGCTCAAAAAATCGATGGCGGAGGACTAGGGTATGACGGCCCCGTTGGCGGTCTTCGCGTGCGCTGCCGGGCCAGATATCGGTGCCGGGCACGCGACGCGTTGCCTTACGCTCGCTCAGGCCCTCGAAGCCAAGGGCTGGCGAACGCGCTTTGCCGTTACCGCCACGGCAATCGCGACGGTGCCAACGCTGGGCCTGCGCGATCCCTTGACGGTTGCCGCTGCGGGCAACGCGAAAGAAATTGCCGACGCGATTGGTCGTTGCGATCTTCTGATCGTCGACGATTATGGTCTCGACATTCGCTTCGAAAGCGCATGTCGCGCCTTCGCCGAGCGCATTCTCGTCATCGACGATCTCGCCGACCGCGATCACGACTGCGATATGCTTCTGGACCAGAATCTGAGCACGACCGAAGGCGCGTATAAAAATCGAGTGCCGAAAAACTGCCGGCTTCTGATAGGCGCCCGATACGCCTTGCTTCGGCCCGAATTTGCCCACCTGCGCCCCGGCGCCCTCGCGCGGCGCCGGCAGGCCCATCTGCCGCAACGTCTTTTGGTTTCGTTCGGCGCGACCGATTCGGGAAACCTGACCGAAACGGCGATTCTGGCCGCGCGCAAGGCCGGTCTCGGCCTTGTCGTCGATGTGGTGCTTGGGCCCGGGGCGCCGCATTTGGAGCGGATCATTGCGCTTGCGGGCAATCGGGGTGACGTCCACTTAAAGGTTGGCGTGACAGACATGGCAAGCCTGATGGCGGCGGCCGACCTGTCTCTCGGGGCCGGTGGCACGACCGCCTGGGAGCGGTGCTGTGTCGGCCTTCCCGGGCTGATCGCGACGATGGCCGACAATCAACGGGCCAACGTGGGTGCTTTGGCCGCGGCGGGTGCCGTTGACCTCCTGGGGTGGCACGCTAACATTACGGTAGTGGACATCGCTGCGGGCCTCACCGCCCTTTGCGGCAACGTCGGACGTATGACCGCTATGGCCGAGGCCGCGGCCGGAATCTGCGACGGGCAGGGCGTGGATCGGGTCGTGGCAGCCCTCGCCGGGAAGGACGAAAGGTTCCAGCAGGCATGAGCAGGGCGCCCATCGCCATCGCCGGCCGTCCCATCGGGCCCGGCCATCCGCCTTATATCGTCGCCGAGATTTCCGGCAACCATAACGGCGATATCGGCCGCGCGCTGGCAATCCTGGATGCGGCCGCCGAGGCCGGCGCCGACGCCGTCAAACTCCAAACCTATACCGCCGACACCATCACTATCGACCACGGCGGGCCGGGTTTCACCATCGAGGGCGGCCTGTGGCACGGGCGGAGGCTGTACGACCTTTACGGCGAGGCCTACACGCCCTGGGACTGGCACGAAAAGCTATACGAGCGCGGCAGAAAGCACGGCATGGCCGTATTCTCGACGCCGTTCGACGACACGGCGATCGAATTTCTGGCCTCGCTCGATTCGCCGGCTTACAAGGTCGCGTCGTTCGAAATGATCGACCTGCCGCTCATCCGCAAGATCGCGGCACAGGGAAAACCGGTCATTATGTCGACCGGGATCGCCGACTTGATCGAGATCGGCGAAGCGGTCGAAGCCGTTCATCAAGGCGGCTGCGACGACCTGATCCTGCTGCACTGCGTCAGTGGTTACCCGACCGCGCCCAAGGATGCCAACTTGTTGACGATTCCCCATTTGGCCGAAACGTTCGACGCGGTCGGCGGATTGTCGGATCACACTCATGGAATCGCGGTATCCGTCGCGGCGATCGCATTGGGCGCTCACCTGATCGAGAAGCACGTCACCTTGAAGCGTTCCGACGGCGGGCCGGATGCGGCCTTCTCGCTGGAACCGGACGAACTGAAGGCGCTGGTCGAAGGCTGCCGGATCGCCTGGGAAGCATTGGGCGGCGTCAATTACGAGCGCAAGCCGAGCGAGGCCGGAAATGCCCAGTTCCGCCGCTCGCTCTATGTGGTTGCCGACGTTGCCAAGGGCGAAGCTCTGTCCTCGCGCAACGTTCGATCGATCCGTCCCGGCTTCGGTTTGGCGCCGAAGCACCTGCCAGGGGTGCTTGGTCGCCGTGCGACGCGAAATCTGACGCGAGGCGAACCCCTGGCCGCCGACATGATCGAAGGCGGGCTGCCGTCGTGACCCGTATCGTCGCCACAATCGAAGCCCGAATGACCTCGACCCGGTTGCCCGGCAAGGTATTGAAACCAGCCTGCGGCAAGCCGATGTTGGAACTGATGGTGGAACGGCTGCGCCGGGTGCCGTCGCTCGATGGCATCGTTATCGCGACGACGGTGAACGCGACCGACGATCCGGTCGAGGCGTTGGCGCGTCGTCTGGGCGTCGGTGTGCATCGCGGTTCGGAAGAAGACGTGTTGCGCCGCATTTTGGACGCGGCATTGACGCACGAGATCGACGTAATCGTCGAAACGACCGGCGATTGCCCGCTGATCGATCCCGGCATCGTCGAAGCGTGCATCGCCGAATACAAGCGCGCAGGCGTCGATTACGTCGCCAACGTTCTAGAACGTACCTATCCGGTCGGTATGGATACTCAAGTGTTCGCGACGGATATTTTGGCCGACGTGGCGCGGCGCACCGACGATCTCGCGGACCACGAGCACGTCAGTCTCTATATTTACCGGCACCCCGAGATTTATTCGCTGAAGAACGTCGAGGCCCCGGACGCTCTGACGCGCCCCGATCTCGCGTTGACGTTGGATACCCCCGAGGACTACGCCCTGATCACGGCGGTGTTCGAGGCGTTGTACCCGGCCGACCCTACCTTTACGCTTGCCGATATACTGGCGCTGCTCGACGCTCGGCCGGATTTGGCAAGGATCAACGAACATGTCCGCCGCAAGCACGCGTGAACCCCTGGCCGCGCTCATCGTCGGTTGCGGCGCCATCGCCGGCGGCTACGACGAGGCCGCTTCGGGCGATACGGCGCTGACCCATGCCGGGGCTTACGCGCACCATGGCCGCTTCCGGATCGCCGCCTGTGTCGAACCCGACGGCGACCGGCGTGAGCAGTTCATGGCGCGTTGGAACGTGACGGCCGGCTTCGCGACCCTGGAACAATGCATCACCACGGGCATGGCGTTCGACGTCGCCAGCGTCTGCGTGCCGACGGCGGCACACGAAGCCGCGTTGCAGGAACTTCTCGATCTGCCGGTGCGAGCCGTTTTCGCGGAAAAACCGATGACCCACGATTTGGGTGCATCGACGCGCTTGGTCGAGGCCTACGCCGAAGCGGCGCGACCGCTCGCGGTCAATTACCTGCGTCGGTGGGATCGGGCGATGGCGGCTCTGGCCGAGGAAATCGCGGCAGGCACATGGGGCGCGGTGCAGTCGGTCACGGGATTCTACGGCAAAGGCCTGATGAATTGCGGCAGCCATCTGATCGATCTGTTGCACATGCTGATCGGGCCGATGGAACCCGAACTCGTCACGCGTCGCCGGCTGGATTGGCGCGGCGACGATCCGACGCTGGATGCCGTCTTGTCGACCGCCTCGGGGATGCCGGTGTATCTGGTCGGATCGAACGCCAAGCAGTATTTTTCCTTTGAGGCGGTGCTTACG
>CAZDFF010000309.1:0-4101 GCA_964504425.1 uncultured Hyphomicrobiales bacterium | reverse complement strand
TGTTCCATTCCTTGCAGTTGACCGCGCAGGCATGGCACCCGACGCAGATGTCGAGGTCGATGACGAGGCCGAGGCGCTTCGGCGTCGGCTGGGCGGGAAGATCGGTCATCGGCTTTCTCCGCCGCCCGCCCGCTTACGGAATTTCGCGCCGTAGCGCAGCATGTCGGGGGCCGGCGCCATGCCCGGCGGCGGCTTGATCGCCGGAAACTGCGGCGACGCGACGGCGGCCTCTTCGGGTTTTGCCTTTTCCAGGCGCACCCGGAGGTCATACCAGGCCGCCTGCCCGGTGACCGGATCGGAATTGGAATAGCGATAGCCGCTTTCGTGCGCCGGCAGCAGCTCGTTGATCAGGTGGTTGAGCAGGAATCCGCGCTGGCTTTCCGGCGCGTCGAGAGAAAGGTTCCACGCGCCCGACTGCTTGCCGATGGCGTTCCAGGTCCAGACCGTGTTCTTGTTGACGCCGTCCATGATCCGCACCCGGCCCTTGACCCGGCCGTTGCGGCTGGACAGCCAGACCCAATCGTCGTCTTCCAACCCCAAGGCCTCGGCCGCCGCGGCCGGCACGTAAAGCCGGTTGTCGCCGTGGATCTGGCGCAGCCAGGCGTTCTGCGAGCCCCACGAATGGTACATCGCCATCGGCCGCTGGGTGACCGCGTGCAGCGGGTACGAGTCGACGCCGGAAACGTCGTCCTCGAACGGGCGATACCAGAACGGCAGCGGATCGAAATAGGTTTCCACCCGCGCCCGATGCTTGGCCGGCGGCCGGACCGTGCCGTGACCGCGCGCCGACAGGCGAAAGCGCTGCATTTCCTCGGAATAAAGCTGGCTGATAATCGGGCGTTCGTCGACCACGAAGCCCATCTTCTTGGCCCAGGCGAGGTAGTCCTTATTGACGTTCTTATAGAACCGCGCCGCCTTGGGGATTTCGCCGCGCCAGAAGCACTGGTTTTCGATGTAGCGTTCGATCTGATCCGGGTTCGGCTGGCCGGTGCCGCTTTCGATGCCATTGGCGCCGCGCCAGCCCGCCAGCATGCCGATGCCCGGCGCGCGCTGATGGTTGGTCAGGTAGTCGCGATAGCCGCCCGGATACTTGGGCCGGCCGTCTTTTTCCACCATGCCCTCCAGACCGAGGCGCGCGCCCAAATCGAGCAGCACGTCTTGGAACGGCCTGACGTCGCGATCAGGCTTGGCGATCGGCTGGCGTATCGAATCCGCCGCCGCGTCGGCATCCGAGATCGGCCGGTCCAGCAGCGAAATGCAGTCCCAGCGTTCCAGGTACGTCGTGTCGGGCAGCACCAGATCGGCATAGGCGACCATTTCCGAATAGAACGCGTCGGCGTAGATGATGCGCGGAATCCGATAAGTCCCGGTCGTGACGTTCTTGTCGGTCAGCATCTTGATCGTGTTGGCCGTGTTCATGGCCGAATTCCACGACATGTTGGCCATGTACATGAACAGCGTGTCGATCGGGTACGGATCGCCCTTCCAGGCGTTGGTGATGACCATGTGCATCATGCCGTGGACGGCGAGCGGCGCCTCCCACGAGAACGCCTTGTCGATGCGTTGCGGCGTGCCGTCGTCGTCGATCAGCAGATCCTCGGGCTGGCGCGGGAAACCCAGGTGCGGGCCGGGCAGCGCCGTATTTGGCGTCACCTGGCCGGGCCGCCCGGTCGGCGTCGGCAATGAATCGAGCGACTTCGGATAGGGCGGCTTGTAACGCAGGCTGCCCGGCGTATCGATCGCCCCCAGCAGCAACTGCAGAACGTGAATCGCGCGGCAGGTGTGAAACCCGTTCGAGTGCGCGGAAATGCCCCGCATCCCGTGCATCGCGACCGGACGGCCGATCATCTTTTCATGGCGGCGGCCGGCCCAGTCGGTCCACGGCTGGTCGATGACGACCTGTTCCTCGAACGCGGCATGGGCCAGCTCCGCGGCGATGCGCCGGACCGTGTCGGCCGGAATGCCGATCTTGGACGCAACGGCATCCGGCGCGTACTGCGGATCGGCGTAGCGTTCGGCCAGAATTTGGAACGCCGGCCGCACCTTGCGCCCGTCAGCAAGGGCATATTTGCCCTTCATGGCGGGCTTGGCGTCCAAGGAAAGCGCCTTGACGGGGGCGTTCGTCGCGCGGTCCCAACACAGCGGATCGCCCGCGTCGTCGCGCGCGAATAGACCGTCGTCGGCGGCATCCGGCGCGTCGATCACCAGCCACGGCGCGTTGGTGTAGCGCACGAGGTAATCGACGTCGACCTTGCCGGCCCGCAGCAATTCGTGAATCAGCGACATCACGAACAGGCCGTCGGTGCCGGGCGTGATGCCCAGCCATTCGTCGGCGATGGCCGAATACCCGGTGCGGATCGGATTCACCGACACGAACTTGGCGCCGCGCGATTTGATCTGGCCGAGGCCGATCTTGATCGGATTGGAATCGTGATCCTCGGCGACGCCGAACATCAGGAAGTACTTGCAGTGCTCCCAATCGGGTTCGGTGAATTCCCAGAACGCGCTGCCGAAGGTGTAGATGCCGGCCGCCGCCATGTTGACGGAACAGAAACCGCCGTGCGCGGCGTAATTCGGCGTGCCGAACTGCTTCGCCCACCAGCCAGTCAAGGCCTGGCTCTGGTCGCGACCGGTGAAGAACGCCAGCCGGTGCGGGTTGGTGGCGCGCGACCGGGCGAGCCACGCGGTCGCCATGTCGAGCGCTTCTTCCCACTCGATTTCCTCGAACTCGCCGGAGCCGCGTTCGCCCACCCGGCGCAACGGTTTCGTCAGGCGCGCCGGCGAATTGAACTGCATGATGCCGGCCGAACCCTTGGCGCACAGCACGCCCTTGTTCACCGGGTGGTTCCGATTGCCTTCGATGTAGCGGATCGTGCCGTCCAGCATGTGAACCTTGATGCCGCAACGGCAGGCGCACATGTAGCAAGTCGTGTACTTGACCTCGCTGGCGACCGCCGGGTTCAGATCGACCCGCTTCGCGTCGTCGGCGCTGGCCTTGTCGAAGGCGCGGCGGCGCACCGCCGGATCCGAGTTGTCGTCGCTTCCGGATTCGGCCGGAGTCGTCGTTTTTTCGATGGCGGTCGATTCGGTGGTCATGAATTCCCCTGTCGCGACCCTATGGGCACGGGCCGCAAAAATCGATCAAAACACTAATTTAGCTATAACTAATATGCTAAACATGAAAGCATTTTCGCACTGCGAAAACAACCCTGAGCCCCCACTGGCGCCGCCGATTTTCGACCTCTGGCCCTTTTGACCCCGGTCAAGGCACACGCCCTGCCCTCGGCCCTACCTTACACGGGTCGCGACGGAAGAAGTGGGAGGAAGTTCACAGATGTCTGCCGTCATCGAAACGCTCCGGGCCGACCATGTGAACATGGCGCGTTTGCTCCATTTGGTGGAAGCGGAAATCGGCGTGTTCGAAGCCGGCAAGGTTCCGGATTACGCCCTGCTCGGCGATATCCTGGATTACCTGCTGAACTATCCCGACCTCTGCCACCATCCGCTCGAAAACACGATCTACCGGCGGCTCCGCGACCGCGTCCCTGCCAAAGCCGACGCCGTACAAGAGATCGAAGACGAACATGGCAAGATCGCCGAATTGACCCGCCGATTCGCCGCCGCCGTCCATAACGTGGCGACCGAATCGCTGATCCCGCGCGAGGCGTTCGTCGAACTCGGCAACAAATTCCTCGACCTGATGCGCCGGCATATGATCGCCGAGGAAACCCGCTTCTTCCCGTTGGCGCTGGATAATCTCGGGCCAAACGATTGGGCGGAAGTCGAGGGCGTACTCGCGCGCCACGCCGACCCCTTGTTCGGGAGCGCCGTTCTCGAACCCTATCGCGCACTGCACGCGCGCCTCCTCGGCACGGTGCTGCGGCCATGACGACCGACACCCTGATCCGCCGCTATGGCGGGCCGGTCCCCCGCTATACCAGCTACCCGACCGCGCCGCATTTCCATGCCGGCGTGAACGCGACGGATTACGCCGATTGGCTCGGCGCCGTCGCCGACGACGCGTCGCTTTCGTTGTATTTCCACGTGCCGTTTTGCGCCCGCATGTGCTGGTACTGCGGCTGCCACACCAAGGTGGTGAAC
>CAZDFF010000308.1:0-4123 GCA_964504425.1 uncultured Hyphomicrobiales bacterium | reverse complement strand
GGCGAGTCGCGTGGAAATCAATCCCCCCAGTATACCGGCATATCCCACTATTCCCGATCCCAGTATCCCACTTGGAGTTGTGCGTCCCAATTTGAATAAACTGGCTCCGCGCGACCGGCCTAAACACAACATTGTGTAGGTCACAACGTCGCCAACTGCTCGAGCCGCATCGGTTCCCTGAATGCGCCCGCGATTTCCAAAATTGCGTCGACGACAATCGAGGCCCGACCGGCTAGCGACGTCCCGATGCCAGTTTGACGGCTTCGGGCCGGCCGCGCAGGCGGATCATTGCAAAGATTCCGACGACCGGCCCCGCCGCCAATGCCGCGAAGGCGACGTGCCAACCGAACACCGATACCAATGCCTGGACGACATGGATACTGCCCAACGTGATGAGATAACCGACGCATGTCTGCACCGTCAACATCGTGCCGACCAGCGTACGGTCGGACAGTTCGATCACGGCGGCAGAAAATTGCGCGGAATCGGCGATCAAAGCGAACCCCCAGATCAGGCAGATCGTCGTCACCAGCCAAGGCGGGCCGCCGAACATATAGCCAGCAAGGACGGCGCACGACCCGCTGACCGCAAGCGCGACGCCGGCAACTAACGTCCGCCCGAAACGATCGGCCAGCCATCCCGCGATCAAGCATCCGGGTGCGCCGATCGCGAAGACCGCAAACGTCGCGAACCGCGCGTGCAACGCCGAGTCGACCTCGTTTTCGCCCGTAGCGACAAAACTGAGATGAAGGAACGGGCCGATCCAGGCCCACATCGCGTAGTTTTCCCACTTGTGTCCCCAGTAGCCGAGGTTGGCCAAGCGCAAGGGCGCTTCGGTCAAGGCACGCATGGCGAACATCGGATGGAACCGGCTGGACCGGATGTGAGTCGGCCCGAGCCCGGCGAGGTTGACGAGGCAACCCGCCAGCAACGCCAGCGCCGAAGCGCACCCAACCGTCGCCTTCCAATTGAGTCCGACGAGCGCGTCGAGCAAATGCGGAAGGCCGGAACCCGCGCAAATGGCGGCGGTGAGAATCCCGATCAGCAATCCGGTATCCCGATCCGCCCAGGTCGCGACAATCCGCATCCCGACGGGATACACCCCGGCCATGGAAGCGCCGGTGACGAACCGCAAGACGACGGTTGCGGTCGTGTCCGGCCCGACGATCAGGATGGCGCCGTTCGCCGCAGCCCCGAGAAGTGCCGAAGCCGTGAAAAACCGCCGAGGGTCCCAACGATCGGCAAGATTGAAGAACGCGCTGATGATCGTGCCGGCGACAAACCCGATGGAAACGCTGCTGGAGAGCCAGGCCGCGCGTTCGTCGGAAATGCCGAATTCCAACTTGAGGGTCGGAACGACGGCCGATACGGAAAACCACAACGACAGCGTCAGAACGACGCAGACGGCCAGCAATCCGACCGACCAGCCCTTATGCGCCGGACGGGGCGGTCGCCGAACGGCAACGTCACTGCCCATGGTGGGCTCGGTAAAGAAGCTCGATTTGATAGAGAATCCGCTGGTTGTGCTTCTTATTGGCGACGGTGTTCTCGCGGCGCTGCCAGCCGGGGCTGCGCTGGCCAAGCGCCTCCATCAACATCCAACGATGGGGAAACGTCCGGCCGGCCAACGATTCGACGGCGAGTTTTTGCGGTGGGCTGAGCCAGTCGGGCACGCCCGGGCCCAGGACCTCGGGTCGAATCACGATCGAATCGATTTCCGCGAGGACCAAAAGCGCGTCCACCTGCTTACGGTTCAAGTCACCTTTTGCAGCCAGCGCGTCCTTGAAGGCGTAGGCGGACTCGAACCGCCGGCCCACGACATCGGCGATCGCAACCTCGGGAATTCCATCCGCCTTGGCCCGCGTCGCCGCGGGTGCCGACATTTCGTAATGAACCGGATGGTAGACATCCTGATTGAACACGTTCTGCAGGAAGAACAAGCCGACGTAACATAACAAACAGGCGATCGCGGGCGTCAGCATCCACCCGACGCCGATCCGGCCCAGCATGCCGAAGCGGAAGTTGTGCGCGCCCTTGACCATCGCGACGCCGATTACCGCGCCGACGACGACTTCCGAACTGGAAATCGGAACCAGCGGAATTGTCGGCAGGCCGTGGCGCGCGAGGAACGATTCCAGTTCTTGCGATGCGAACAGGAACAGCACGATCGAATGGGCCATGACCACGACCCAGGCCGCCACCGGGGAAAGCGTGAATAACCCTTTCCCGACCGTATGCACGACCTTGCCGGAATATGTAAAAACGCCGACGACGATGGAAAGACCGCCCAGCAGGAAAAGCTGCTGCGCCGGAGATATCGTGATCAACCCGAAAAGCTGAAACTCGGTGAACGGCGACGCCGGAATGAACACGCCGACCACGTTGGCGATGTTGTTGGCGCCGAGACTGTAGGCGCCGAACGATCCCGCGACGATCAACCCCAGGCGCGTGTAGGCATCCTGACTGAGGAGATGCGGCTTCACACGCTTGATCGCCCAATTGGTCAGATAAAGCAACCCGACGGCGAACAATGCCGCCAACACCGGGCCCGCCACCCAGCCGGCCATGATCTTGATCAGCGAATCGATGTCCGTGCGGGTTTCGCTATAGACGCTCCAACCGATGATGGCGCCGACAATGGCGTGCGTGGTCGAAACCGGGAGTCCGAACCGGGTCATGATATAAACCGCGACGGCGGCGGCGAACGCCGCCATAAAGGACCCCGACAACGAGTTGACGGCCCCTAGCTTGCCCCCGGTTTCGGAGGTGCCGCCGCCGCCGACGACGGCGCCCAGCACGACGAAAACACTGCACAGCGTCGCCGCCGTGGTGAAGCGGATCATGCGCGTGCCGACGGCGGTGCCAAAGACGTTGCCGAGATGATTGGCGCCCAAGGCCCAGCCCAGGAAAAGGCCGCTGCTCAGGTATACTAAAATGGAAATGTCCATCGGGGCGCGGGCGCGTCAGACGGTCCGCTTGATGGTGTAGATGGCGAGGCGGTCGGCGACGTCCTCCGCCCGATCGGCGATGCTGTCGACGTTCTCGACGAAATACCGGAGATGGGTCTTGTTCGGCAGCGGCAGATCGGAATCGAAGATCGCGCGCTTCAGCTTGGTGGAAACCTTGTCGGCCTCCTTCTCGAAGAACATGACCTTATGATTGTGGTCCGGCACCGCCTCGATGTTGCGGAAGAACGCACGGGACGCCTGCACCAACGCGTCCGCGCACTGCACGACCCGCTTGGTCAGATCGTTGAAATCCTCGCGAAACGGCTCCGGGATGTCCGGTTTCTCAATCGAAAAAGCCCAGAGGGTCCCTTCCATGAGATTGAGGACCGAATCCAGCGTTTCCAGAAGGCCCAGGACGTCGCCCCGCGATTCCGGGATCAGGGTCTGGGAATAAAGCTTGGTCTCGATGGACCGGCGCAAGTGATCGGCTTCGCTCTCCAGCGTGTTGACGTGGGTGAGTTTTTCCTCGAATTCCGGCGTTCGTCCGTGCGCGATGTACGTGTCGATGCCGAGGCCGAACGCGAGCCCGCCCTCGGAAATCTTGTTTAGAAAGTCGTCGATTTCGCCTTCGAGCGCCTTGGTTCTGCGAAACAGCGCAACGCCGTTACCCAATTTTCCGCTCCCAATATCCGTTACGCCCATATCCCGCGCTTGTATTTTACGGAGTCGTCTTGGCGACGGTTTTTTTCGCCGCCGTGAACGAGCCGCCGCTGATGAAGCGTTCGCGCAGGAACTTCGACAGATAGTCGATGGCATAGACGGTCAGGACGACGAGAATGATGATCAGGCAGGCTTCTTGAAGCTCATAGGCGCGCAAACGATCCGCCAACAGGAATCCGACGCCGCCGGCCCCGACGATCCCAAGGATCGCCGCCGAGCGCACGTTGTGCTCGAACATATATAAAGTATTCGACAGCATGTTGGTGATGACCTGAGGCAGAACCCCGAATCGGATGACTTCAAGATTGTTGCCGCCGGCCGCCTTGATGCCGTCGATCTGCTTCCTGTCCAGGTTTTCGATCGCTTCCGAATAAAGCTTGATGAACGTGCCGGTTTCGACGATGGCGATCGCCATGATTCCGGCCATCGGCCCGAGGCCGATGGCGCGCACAAAC
>CAZDFF010000307.1:0-4157 GCA_964504425.1 uncultured Hyphomicrobiales bacterium | reverse complement strand
GTCCGGCGACCGAATTCTCAATCGGGATCATCGCCAGTCGCGCGCGTCCGGCGGCGACGGCGGCGAACGCGTCCTCGAAGGTGTGGCACGGCAGCGTCGTCATGCCGGGATAGGCGGCGCGGCAGGCGAGATCGGAATAGGCGCCGGGTTGGCCTTGAAAGGCGATGGCGCGGGCCGGGGACCCGGCGGAACGCTTGGCGGTTGCTTTTGCCATCGGTCTGGGTCCGTCGCCGTCAGGAAGACTTGCGCGGGGCCAGCATCGCCCGGGCGCGGTCGAGATCGGCGGGAGTATCGACACCCAGCGGAACGGTGTCAACGAGCGCCGCGTCGATGCGCATGCCGGCTTCGAGGGCGCGCAGTTGTTCCAGCCGCTCGCGTCGTTCCAAGACGCCGGGCGGCAGCCGCACGAATCGTTCGAGCGCGGCCGGCCGATACGCGTAGATGCCGATGTGATGGTAAAGCGGGCCGACGCCGGCCGGGATTGTGGCGCGCGAGAAATAAAGCGCCCGGCCGATGCGTTCGCCGGCCGGAAACGCGACCGCCGCCTTGACCACGTTGGGATCGGATTTTTCCTCGTCGCGCACGATCAGGGCGACGAGCGTCGCGATATCGACGCCGCCGTCCGAAAGCGGCGAAAGCGCCGCGCGGATGGCCGCGATCTCGATGGTCGGCAGGTCGCCCTGCAGATTGATCACGGCGTCGTGGCGGCCCTTGGGGTCGACGGATCGCAGCGCTTCGAACACCCGATCCGACCCGGAAGGAAGATCGGGCCGGGTCAGGACCGCCTGGCCGCCCACGGCCATGACGGCCTCGGCGATTTCGGCCTCGGCGGCGGCGACCACCACGGGGCCGACATCGGCCGCCATGGCCCGGCGCCAGACCTGGACGATCATCGGCGCGCCCTGGATATCCGCCAGGGGCTTGCCGGGAAGCCGAGTCGACGCCATGCGGGCGGGGATGACGACGATGGGATTGGCGGGCGGTTTCACGGGCGTCGGGACCTTTCGCGGGGCCGGAAGCGGCATTTTCGGCCGTATTCCCGGCGGCCATCCTATAGGTCCGGGCGAATGCGCAAAACCGGCATTTTCCGGCCGGCCGGGTCTTGAGCGTGCGGGGCCGATGGGGGTAAAGTCCGAACGCCCGAAGGGCAGGAAAAGGGGATTTCGGCGATGCACGTGACGTTCTGGGAAAAATTGGGCTGCGGCCTGCTGGTCTGCGGCTGGGTGTTGTGGGGCGGCATGATGCTCGCCAACACGCTCGTGCATCCGAACACCAAGGGCGTCGACAAGCTGATGTTCGCACAGGCCGAAAAGAAGGAAGACGCCTCCAAGCCGAAGGCGCCGGAAGTCACCGACGTGAAGGTGGTGCTGGCCAAGGCCAACCCGGACAACGGCGCCAAGGTCTTCAAGAAGTGCACTTCCTGCCACGACTCGGAAAAGGGCGGCAAGAACAAGGTCGGGCCGAATCTTTGGAACGTGGTCGGCGCCAAGCCCGGCCACCACGAAGGTTTCAAGTACTCCGACGCGATGCAGAAGGTGGCCCAGCCCTGGGACTACCAGCACCTGTTCGAGTTCCTGAAGGATCCGAAGAAGGTGGTTCCCGGCACCAAGATGACGTTCGCCGGCATTGCCGATGCCCAGGACCGCGCCGACGTGATCGCCTACCTGCGCGGCAAGAGCGATTCGCCCAAGCCGCTGCCGTGACCCCGGCGGCGCCGTCCGGCGGATCGTTGACAGGCACCGTTTCCGACGTCTTCCTCCGGCTTGCCGAACGCATGGCCGACGCCGCGGCGGCGGTGACGCTCGGTTATTTCCGCAAGCCCATCGCCATCGATGACAAGGCTGATGCGTCGCCGGTCACGATCGCCGACAAGGAAGCCGAAGATATCATGCGCCGCATGATCGTGGACGCGTTTCCCGATCACGGCATCGTCGGGGAAGAACGGGGCGACGAACGCGACCTCGCCGAATACGTCTGGGTGCTCGATCCCATCGACGGCACCAAGTCGTTCGTCACCGGCAAACCGCTGTTCGGCACCCTGATCGCGCTGTTGTGGAACGACAAGCCGATCCTCGGCATCATCGACCACCCGGCCCTGAAGGAACGCTTCGTCGGCGCGGCGGGACGGCCGTCCACCTGGAACGGCAAGCCGATTCGCGTACGCCCGTGTCCGAAAATCGCGGACGCGTGGCTTTACGCGACGACGCCGGAAATGTTCCGGCCCGGCGTCGAAACCGACGGATTCGATCGCCTGAAATCCAAGGTTAAGCATCCGGTCTACGGCGCCGAATGCTACGCCTACGGGCTGCTGTCGGCGGGGTTGGTCGATATTGTCTGCGAAGCGACCATGAAGCCGGTCGACTATTGCGCCGTCGTGCCCGTGGTCGAAGGCGCGGGTGGCACGATCACCGATTGGCAGGGACGCCCGCTGGGGCTGCGCTCCACCGGCCAGGTGCTGGCCGTGGGCGACGGCGCCGTTCACAAGGCCGCGATGGCGGCGCTGGCCGGCTAGCGCCGCCGGTTCGGCCCTTGATTGCCGCCAACGGCCGCGCCACAATCGACCGGATTGCTTGAAAAACAACGGGAAAGGGAGGTCCATGCGCGTTCTCGCCGCGGCTGTCGTCGCCTTCTCGCTGTCGTTTTCGCCGCCGCCGGCGTTTGCCGCCGACGTGCAGGCGCGTCACGGCATCGCCATGCACGGCGAGCCGAAGTACGGACCCGATGCCAAGCACTTCGACTACGTCGACCCGAACGCGCCCAAAGGCGGCACGGTTCGCCTCCATGCGTTGGGCAGCTTCGACAACTTCAATCCCTATATCCTGAAAGGCCAGCCGGCGGCGAGCATTGCCCAGTTGTTCGAGACCCTGATGGAAGGGTCGAGCGACGAGGCCTTTACCGAGTACGGCCTGCTTGCGGAATCGGTCGAGGTGCCGCCCGATCGCTCCTGGGTCGCCTTCACGCTCAGGAAAGAGGCACGCTGGCACGACGGCCGGCCGGTCACCGTGGCCGACGTCATCTTCAGCCTGAACATGCTGAAGACCAAGGGCCACCCGTTCTATCGCGCCTATTTCCATAACCTGGAGCGGGCCGAGGAAGTCGGCGAACGCAAGGTGAAGTTCTATTTTGCGGGCGGCGAGAACCGCGAACTGCCGCTGATCACCGGTCAGCTCCCGGTTTTGGCCAAGCACTATTGGGAAAAGCGCGATTTCGACAAGACGACCCTGGAACCGCCGGTCGGCAGCGGACCGTACAAAATAAAGTCGTTCGAGCCCGGGCGCAGCATCGTCTACGAACGCGATCCGAATTACTGGGGCAAGGACATCCTGGTCAACAAGGGCAAGAACAACTTCCAGACCATGCGAATCGATTATTATCGCGACAGCACGGTCGCGCTCGAGGCGTTCAAGGCCGGCGAGTACGATTTTCGCTCGGAAAACGTCGCCAAGGAATGGGCGACCGCCTACGACGTGCCGCCGGTCAAGGAAGGCCTGATCAAGCGCGAGGAAATCCGTCACGAGCGGCCGACCGGCATGCAGGCCTTCGTGTTCAACACGCGAAAGCCGATGTTCAAGGATGCGCGCGTGCGCCGGGCACTTGCTTATGCCTTCGATTTCGAGTGGACCAACAAGAATCTTTTCTACGGCCAGTACGTGCGGACGACCAGTTACTTCTCCAACTCGGAACTGGCGTCGTCCGGGTTGCCGGGGCCGGAGGAATTGAAGCTGCTGGAGCCCTATCGCGGTCGTATCCCCGACGAGGTCTTCACCAAGGAGTACCGGCCGCCGGCGACGCCGGACCAGGACGCATACCGCGTCAATCTTCGCACCGCGCTCGGGCTTCTGCGCGAGGCCGGCTGGACCTTCAAGGATCGCAAACTGGTCGACAGCAAGACCGGAAAGCCGTTCAGCTTCGAAATCCTGCTGAACCAGCCGACATGGGAACGCATCGCCCTGCCGTTCGCGCGCAATCTCGAACGGCTCGGCATCGAGGCGAAAATCCGAACCGTCGATCCCGCGCAATACCAAAGGCGAACCGAGGATTTCGATTTCGACATGATCGTCGACGTCTTCGGCCAATCCCTGTCGCCGGGCAACGAACAGCGCGATTTCTGTCCGCCGGAGAGTATGGCCTTCACCGTCGATGATCTGAAGGCGATC
>CAZDFF010000306.1:0-4157 GCA_964504425.1 uncultured Hyphomicrobiales bacterium | reverse complement strand
CCCCGCGGGACGCCGCGGTCCGGCAGCCCTGGAAATCCGGTTTCAGGCTTTCAGCTTATAGCCGGACTTGAACATCCAATGGCAAAGGAGCCAAAGAAGCGCGTTGGCTGCTGCCAGAACGATAATCCCCACGACAAGCGAACCGTCGGCGTGACCGATGAAGCCGTATCGGAATCCGTCGATCATATAGAAGAACGGATTCAAGTGGGCGACGATGCGGAACGTCTCAGGCAGACGTTCGATCGAATAGAAGGTTCCGGACAGGAACGCCAGCGGCGTGACCAGAAAGTTGGTTACGGCGGCAATGTGGTCGAATTTTTCCGACCAAATGCCGCCCGCGACCCCCAGCAGCGATAGAAGCATCGATGCCGCGATGAGATGGTAAATAATGAATCCAATGCTATGGATATTGATCGGGACGAAAGGGGTCATTGCCACCGCAACGACGATGCCGACGGCGATGCCGCGCGTCGCGCCGCCGAAGGCCATGGCGAACGTCAGTTCGTGGGCATTCAAAGGCGGCATCAAGGTATCGACGATGTTGCCTTGAACTTTTGAGATGACGATCGAGGACGATGTATTGGCAAAGGCATTCTGGGCGACCGCCATCATGATCAGGCCTGGGGCCAGGAATTCGATGAATGGCACGCCGCCGATAGCTTGCCGCATGTCTCCCAAAGCTAGGGCGAAAACCGCGAGAAACAACAGGGTCGTCACCGCTGGGGCAACCAAAGTCTGGCTGTAGACCTTGATGAACCGGCGAACCTCGCGCATGTAAAGCGTCCAGAGCCCGATCCAATTGACGTTGTCGGCGGCGATCATTCTGCGTCCCTTTATTCCTTCCGCCAGACCACGCTCGGATTCGGCGACATCGGCGATTAAGCGTACCTAACATATATAGTGTGATCGCCTCGGCTCGGACAACGCGATACGGTTGGCGGGTGCCGATGACCGAGGCACAATATCCTTCCCTCCGTCGGAGATTTGCTCATGAGTGTCACGATCTATCACAATCCCCGTTGCTCTAAATCCCGCGCCACCCTGGCGATCATCGAGGAAAAGGGAATCAAGCCGAAGATCGTCGAGTATCTGGTCAATCCACCCAGCGCTGCGGAATTGAAACGGGTGCTGAAAATGCTCGGGCTCCGTCCAGCTGAAATCCTGCGCGGGAAGGAGGCCCAGGAGGCTGGGATCGATCCCGCGCAGTTCGACGACGACCGTTTGATCCAAAAAATGGTCGAAATGCCGATCGTGATTGAGCGGCCGATCGTGGTTTCCGGTGCCAAGGCCCGACTCGGCCGTCCGCCTGAACGGATTTTGGAAATCCTTTAGCCCGTGGATGCCCCGAGAACGGGGTTAGGACGTCTAACCAAAGCAAAATAGTGGTATCTATTTACCTGTATTGGCTCATTGATTGAGACAACAGTCATTATTACGTTCTATATGATACTTATAGATTAAATCATCAAACTTTTGGCTATAATGCTACCTAGGCACGATTCGAACGCTAAGGGGGTGGCGGTCGTGCCGACGAACCAGAAAAGTCATTTTTGTGCTCATAACGCCGCGTCCCAACGCGGCCGAATAGGGGGACTTAAGCGGCACCGCTTAAGAAAACTGATCCATGAAAATTCTTATCGCCGATCCGATTTCTGTCGTTCGCGCCGGACTGCGCCAAGTGTTGCGTGATCTCGATCCCAACGTCTCCATCGTCGAGGCCAACGATTTTATCCTGGCCGCGCAATCGACCACCCCGGATTTCGATCTTGTCGTGATCGATCTCGCCATGCCCGGCATGGACGGGGTCGCCGGCATTCGTGCCTTGAATGCGCGCGCGCCCTCGACGCCGGTCGTGGTGTTCTCCGCCGCCGACGATTCCCGGACCATGATTGCGGCGATCGAAGCCGGCGCGAGAGGATACGTGCCGAAAGCCACGCCCAATGCGATTCTCGTAGCGGCGCTTCGGCTTGCCCTCGCGGGCGGGATCTATTTGCCGCCGGTCGCATCGCTGAGTCGGCGTCCCGAGCCCGATGCGATTGCGGTCGGCGCACTTGCCAATCTCTCGCGGCGTCAACGCGAAATTCTCGCGCTTGTGTCCGAAGGCATGTCGAACCAATCCATCGGCGACCGGCTCGAGCTGACGCTCAGCACCGTGAAGGCCCATGTGACGGCCGTTCTGAAGATACTCGGCGTCGAAAATCGTACCCAAGCGGTGTTGCTGGCGAAACGCGCGGGCGGCGACACGGCCGGCGCATTTGCAAGCGCGCCGATTCGCGGCCCTGATCGCGAACTGATCGCGCGACTGAATCAGGAATTGCGCGGGCCGCTTAATGCCATCATCGGGTTTGCGGACATCATCGGCGATGAACTTTATGGACCGATAGGCACGCAAAAGTATGTCGAATGTTCACGCAATATCGGTGCCGCCGGTCGACAGCTTTTGGCGGCGATTGTGGCCGCTGCGGAAACCGAACGTGATTCCACGGCGACAAGCGCCATCGAGGAGAAGGAAATCGACGTCGCAACCGTCATTCAATCGACTGCCTCCACGATCAAGCAAGGCGCCAAGCGAGCCAAAGTGGCGGTGGCGACTCACGTACCGGACGACTTGCCGCGTCTGAAAGGGGACGAAGGTCGCGTGCGCCAAATCGTGCTCGATCTGCTGTCGACGGCAATTCGATTTACGCCGCCAGAAGGGCGTCTTACGGTCGCGGCCGAACTCGATCCCGACAAGCGGATATCGATCCGCATATCGGATATCGGTCCGGGGATCACGCAAAGTCGACGCCGAGCCAGCGATGGTCTCAGCCGCGGTCGCGCCGATTACCCCGCGTTCGCTCACGTCAAGTCTTTGGTCGAAATGCACGGGGGCCGTCTCGCGATCGACGCCACTTCGGATGCCGGCGCCGCCGTCATCGCCATATTTCCGGCCGAACGGACCTTGGGTGCTCTGTCGGGGCGGATTGCCGGCGGCGCCTGAAATCCCCGCTTCGTTGTCTGTCAAATCGGCCCCGTTCCCAGTTGCTGAATGCCTTGGGAACAGTCAATATGTCGGGCACTTGGGGACGACATTCGCCGACTTCCGGGGGCAATGATTCCGGTGGCGATGTGTCGCGCCGTTGACGGGAGGCCAAATGGCAGCGGAAAAAAGCCCTGCGACACAGGCGAGGAAAGCGGGTTTGGCCAAAACCCAGCCGACCAAGCGTGCGCAGGCAAAGCCGGTAACCGGCAAGGCCCAGTCGCGCGTTGCGCCCGCTACCGTTAAAACCGAATCCAAACGCAAGAAAGCCGAGGCCAAGCCTAAACCAAAGGCGAGCATGACGGCTTTGACGCCGGGGCCTAAAGCACCGGCCCGGCCCGCGCCGTCGGCTAGCCAAGCCCGACCGATGGCATCCGCCGAGACCGATCGCGCCGGGTTGAGCGAGCGCGAGGCGATCCGCGTGTTCGCGCTTGCTTCCGATCATCATCGCAACGGCCGCCTCGACGATGCGATCCGAGGCTATACCCGCGCGCTCGCCCTCAATCCGAATATTCCCGACATTTACAACAACATCGGCGTCGCGTTGCGCGCGCAAGGCAAGCTCGAAGCCGCGATTGCATGCTATCAGCGGGCGCTCGCGATCAAACCGGATAACGCCGGTGTCTTTTCCAACTTGGGCAACGCCCTTCGCGAACTCGGCCGTCTCGAAGCCGCTGCCGCCAGCATGCAACGTGCGCTGCGGATAGACCCGAAAAGCACGGAAAGTCTTTATAATCTTGGGCTCGTGCTGCGCGACATGGGCGAGGCCGAGAAGGCGATGTCCTGTTTCGATGCGGTTCTGAAGGCCAAACCGGATCACGCCGAGTGCCATTTCGACCGTGCGCTATTGTTGCTGCAGTCCGGCGATTACGCTCGCGGGTTCGCCGAGTACGAATGGCGATGGAAGCTGCGCCGCAGTCCGCCCCGCGGATTCAGGCAGCCCATTTGGAATGGAAAGCCGTTTCCGGGCAAAACCATTCTTCTGCATCAGGAGCAGGGGTTCGGAGACGTCATTCAGTTCGCCAGGTATGCGACGCTTGTCAAAAAACTGGGCGGTACGGACGTGCTCGAATGCCAACCCGAACTGGCGCGCCTGATGGCGACCGACCTCACCGTCATGATCACCGGCGAATCCGGC
>CAZDFF010000305.1:0-4183 GCA_964504425.1 uncultured Hyphomicrobiales bacterium | reverse complement strand
GATGGATTTCCAGAATGGAAATACGCCGATCTCCCAATAGCGACTGGATGACTGACCAAAAAAATAGTCAGGGGTGATCGTGGTCTCGCGTTCGCGCTGGTCTACAACGCGCTGTGGCTGGCTGCTCTCGACCATGGTCGCTGCCGCCGCGATGAGCTTGAGTTCAGTCTCGGTGATCTCCAAGGCGTTGCGATTAAAGAAAGTCCGGTTGGCCAATCCTGACACTCATCAAACGCATGCTTGAACTCGTTCGTTCATTCTTCCGTGTTCCATATGTCGCCGATATTGGCGACTGCTGAGTAATTACGGCCGTCTCGAAACGAACTCCCCCGCCGAACCATTCAACCGCTAATGCGCGTGACCCGAAGCCAATTATTTACGCTCGATGAGAATATTTTTATGGTCTGACGAATTTCCGCGAAGACTTCCGACACTCATCCTGTCACGGCCGCGGCGTTTTATCCTATGATTTCGGTAAAATCGCACCCCTGATCAACACCAGCAAGAATTCATCGACCTCTCGCTGGTTCCGCCCACGAAATTTCATTTGCGCGATCATATGCCCCGCGCCCATCACGAGATGAGCGCCGAGCAACGGATTGACGTCGTTTCCGATTTCACCCATTTCCTTTCCGGCCAAAATGATGTCACTGAACGCGGCGAGGATTCGATCCTGAAAGTCGACATACCGAGCCCACGTCGAATCATCGACGTCGGTGCTCCAATTCAGCCAAATCTTGATGTAGTCCGGGGCCGTGTCCACGGTGGTTGAAAATTCGTGCAGGATCTCGAGCAACTTGTCGGGCGCGGCGCGCGGCGTATTCGCGATGCGCCCGACAAGGTCGGACAAGTAGCGGTCGACCTCCGTGATGACCGCATCGATTAGTGCCTCGCGTGTCGGGAAGTAAACAAACACGGTGGACACAGCTACCGCAGCTTCATTCGCAACTTGGGCGTGGACTCCACTCGCCAGACCCGTCCGGGCGAACACCTTGATGGCACAGTCCAATAATTCAGAAGTGCGCTGCTCGGGGCTCAGGCGTCGGCGCCGCCCCGGAAGGGTACTCATCGACGACATGGTATTTTCTTTATCTCGTTATTGACTTATTACATATTAGCACCTAGCCTTAATCGGAGTAGATTGTCATTAAAGGCTGGAGAACTTGTGTTTGGAGAAACCACTTAGAACGGCAGTGGACGTCCGAAGCCATGTTCCGAGCTGCTACGACATATCGCCGTATCCGAAATTCTGGTTAAGCTCCCTCGGAAGACGAGTTTTCACGCGGGAGCCTGCAGCCAGCCTTGTCAACATTAATGACCGCGAGGAGAGTCGCCTGTGAATTCCACCCCTTCGCAAGCACGTAGCAAAATCATTCCGTTTCGATATTTCGAGCCCGCCAAGCGGCGAGCGACGCAGTACGAAGAAGTGACTATGCATGTCCAGTGGGACCCCAAAAATTACGCCTTTCAAGGCTGGTTCAATTTGGGCGCGAACGGTCGGCCCGCCTGGGACGAGCAGTCCACCGCACTTAAAGCGAGCGACTGGTGGGCCTATCGCGACCCGTCGGAAGAATGGTTTCGTCCTTATGTCACGCGGCAGGCGGCGACTGGCGATTCGATTTCACAAGCCATCGAGGGCGCCAAACGTGCGCGGTTGTTCGATGGTTTGCTGCCAAAGTGGAAATCGTTCCTCGGTACGCACTATGCGGCTTATCGATATCCGGAATACGGCCTGTTTATGGCCCTCTGCTACGCTCAGCGCGAGGCGTTGTCCGATGTAGTGGCCGGACCGCTCGTCTTTCAAGGGCTGGAAAAGGACCGTCACGCGCAGGACATCGCGCTTTACGGGATGGAACTTGAGGCCGCGATCCCGGGCTTTAGTGATGCGGAATGCAAGACGTTGTGGATGGACTCCCCGCTGTGGCAGCCGACGCGTCAGGTCATCGAGTACCTGATGGCTTCTCGTGACTGGGGCGAAATCAACTTCGTGATCAATCTTATATACGAGCCGCTGTTTGCGACGCTGTTCAATCGCGAACTGGTACTGCGCTTTGCCTCTCGTCATGGTGATTCCGTCACCTCTGTGATCGCCGAAGGCGCAGAGAAAGATCGCGGTTATCGGCAGCAAGCGGCGGTAGCTCTCGTTCGGTTCCTGTTGACGCAAGACCCGAACAACGCGGCAATCTTAACTGGCTGGACCGACCGCTGGGCGCCCCAAGTGTTGCGGGCGGTCGACGCGATCGCACCTCTCTTCGAGGCCACTGATGAGCAGATCCAAACCTTCGCTGCGGCACGTCAAAAAGTGGTGCGCGATTGGCGACAATTGCTGTCGGACATTGGGCTTCAGGCCCCGGGGGTGGCAGCATGAATACGCGGTTCTTGCACGAAACCCATCGGGTCAACGCCAAGCTCATGGCCGGCGAAGAAGCGTCCGCCATTGCCGCAGCCGCGTGCGTCGACAATCCGAGCGCGACCGTGGAAGACCACGGTTCTTACATCACGATCAGCAGTGAAGTGCGTTTGGATCTCAACATCAAGACGATCACAGAAGAACTCGGTCGCCCGTATGACGTCCCAACGCTTTTGGTCGTACTGTCGAGTTACACCGGTCAGGTTGACGTTGGGGACGATCACGTATCCATCAAAGAGGCACTCGCGAGCTAAACGTTCGTGGCCTCACAATTCAGAATCGAGGTAAACCCCCATGAGTGAATCCTTAGTCAAAGCCTACGATCGCGTGAAGTCGATCGATTGGGACCCAACCTACATCCGTCAAGACCAGAAACTCGTTGAAAGGACTCGTTTCCATCTGGAAGGCTTGAAGCCCATTGATCCTTTCAAGACCTTTGTCCGCGAGTATTTTCAGATGGAGCAGGAGAAGGACAATCGTCACTACGCAATCCTGGAAGCTTCCAGCCGCCTGAGTGACGGCGAGCCCGACGCACGTTGGATGGAAGGTATGAAGTTCGGGTTGTCGAATCTCTCCGCGATCGAATACTCCGCCGGGCGCCAAATGGGGCGCATGGCCCGCAGCGTCGCACCTATGGAATTGCGGCAGGGCTATATGATGCAAGTCCTCGACGAAATGCGGCATACGCAACTTGAGATGAATACACTGCGGCATCACATGCGCAGCTGGCGCGATCCGGCAGGATACGATGTCGCGCTACGCGCCGCAGGAACCAGTGTGGGCGGCGGCATCTTCCGCTCGATGTGCGAGGATTTCATGACCTGCGATCCGGTCGAAACCTCGCTGGGCCTGCAGATGTTTGTCGAGACCGCTTACTCGAATGTCTTTTTCGTGGGCTTGTCATCGGCCGCCGCCGCACACGGCGACAAAATGCTCGCTTCCACGATGCTTACGATTCAATCAGACGAAGCCCGGCACATGGCGAACGGCTGGGCGACCCTCGCAACACTTCTCCAGGACGATCGCAATATCCCATTGATTCAGGAGACTCTCGATAAGTGGTCGTGGCGCGTCCATATGAGCTTCGGCGTCGGTAACAACTTGTTTGCGGATTATTTCGTCACGAAGCGACAGGAATCTGCAAAAGAAATGAACATGCGCTGGTTGTTCGATGAGTTCTACGGCGGGTTCTATCAGAAGCTTGAGAAGTATGGCATCAAGGCGCCGAAGCATCTCGATCGCATGATCGCGGATCAGGACTATCTGTCGCATTCCGCCGCGATCTACCTATTCGGCGCGTGGCCCGTGTTCTATCACCGTTACGATCCGATGACTGCCGCGGACATGGAATGGTTTGAGAAGAAGTATCCCGGTTGGTACAAAAACTACGGCAGCTTCTGGGAAGCTTATAACCGCTGTACCGATCCTTCCGAGCAGGCGCTGATCATTAAGGAGTTGGGCGGACTGCCCAACTTCTGCCAGGTTTGTCAGTTGCCGACGATTTTCCCGCTACCAACGAACAACACAGGTCGTTCGCACATGCACGACGGGAAGCGGTTTATCTTCTGCTCGGCCGGCTGTCAGGAAATATTCTTGAACGATCCCAAGCACTATCAGGGTTTCCAGGGCTTTCTTGATCGATACGACGGCTTTGAATTGTCCGAAGTGACGCGCGATATGGGCTTCGTCCGGGAAGACGGCAAGACGCTTATTGCACAGCCGACCTTGGACAGTAAACGAATGTGGACCTTGGAAGACGTGCGACGCTGCGAT
>CAZDFF010000304.1:0-4183 GCA_964504425.1 uncultured Hyphomicrobiales bacterium | reverse complement strand
AGTCCGGCGATGACGAGGGAGGCCGAAAGGTCACTGTCCCCCTTACGTCATGCGCGGGCTCGTCCCGCGCATCCATGTCTTCAAAAAACGTGGATCGCCGGAACAAGTCCGGCGATGACAAATAAGCGGATGGCACGCATCGGCCGGAATGACGAAGAATATTCACGGTCGGGCTTTCCGTTCGGCGATGGCGCGCTTGAGGTCGTCGAGCGCGGGCGGGTTGACAAGGGACGCAAGATCGCCCGGATCGCGGCCTTCGTAAAGCGCCCGCACGACCCGGCGCATCACTTTCAGGCTCCGGGTCTTGGGCAGGTCGGCGACCAGCAGCACGTCCTTGGGCCGGAACGCGGGGCTCAAGCCCGAGACCACGGCGGCCTTGAGCGCGTCGGCGAGCGCGCTTCGGTCGGTATCGGATTTGCCGGGCACGCAGACGCACAGCACGGCCTCGCCCTTCAAGGGATCGGCGATGCCGGTCGCGGCGGCTTCCGCGACCAGGCCGGTCGCCATCAGGAGCGCCTCGATCTCGGCCGGGCCGCAGCGCTTGCCCGCCACTTTTATCGTATCGTCGGAGCGGCCGTGCAGATACCAAAACCCGTCCTCGTCGCGCGACGCCCAATCGCCGTGCACCCACAGGCCGGGGATCTTGGTCCAATAGGCTTCCATGTAACGGTCGGGCGCGTTCCACAGGCCGCGCGTCAGCCCGATGGAGGGCACGCGCAAAACCAATTCGCCCATGACGCCGGTGCCGACCGGGCGGCCCTCGGAGTCCACGATGTCGGCGCCCATGCCGGGCATGGAGCCCGAGAACGCGCACGGCTTCATCGGGTGGATCGCGGTCTGCGCGACGATGCCCCAGCCGATTTCGGTGCCGCCGCTGACGTTCAGGATCGGCGCTTTCCTTTTGCAGACGTGCTCGAAAAACCACAGCCAGGAATCCGGGTTCCACAGTTCGCCGGACGACGCCACGGCGCGGATCGAGGAAAGATCGTACCCGGCCACCAGATCGTCGCCGTAGCGCATCATGGCGCGGGCCATGGTCGGCGCGACGCCGAGGTAGGAGACCTTGTGCGTTTCGACCAGGCGCCAGAGGCGGCCGTTGTCGGGCCAGTCGGGCGCGCCTTCGGCGAGGACCAGGGTGCCGCCGAAGAAGATCGACACCACGATTTCCATCGGCCCGACCAGCCAGCCGAGATCGGACATCCAGAGGAACCGGTCCTCGGGCCGGAAATCCATGACCAGGCCGAAATCGGATGCGAGCTTGAGCAGGAATCCCGCGTGGCTGTGCACCGTGCCCTTGGCCTGGCCGGTGGTGCCGGACGTGAAGATGATCATGAAACGGTCGTCGGCCCCGGTGTCGGCGGCGGGCGAGTCGGGATCGCCGCCGGCTGTGACGTCTTCCCACCGGCGGTCGCGGCCTTCGGTCCAGGGCGTGTCGGCGGTCGCGCCGAGCACGACGACGTGCTTCAGGGTGGGGATGCGTTTCGCGGCGTCGTCGAGGGTTGCCTTCATCGGCACGGTCTGACCGCGCCGCTTGGTTGCGGCCGAGGCGATGACGGCGACGGCGCCCGCGTCCGACAGTCGCGCCACGACGGCGTCCGGCGCGAAGCCGGAAAACAGCGGCACGGCGACGGCGCCGATGCGGGCGATGGCGAAGAAGGCGGCGACGGTTTCCGGCAGCATCGGCATGAAGATACCGACCGCCTGGCCGGGCCCGATGCCGAGCGCGCGCAGGCCGTCGGCGAGCCTGTTCGTTTCGGCGGCGAGATCGGCGTAGGTCCAGCGGCGCACGGTGCCGTCCTCCGCTTCCCAGACGACGGCTTCCTTGCGCATCGTCGGCGTGCCCTTGTGCCGGTCGAGGCAGGCGGCGGCGATGTTCAGCCGCCCGCCGACGCACCATTCGGCCCACGCCGCGCCCTTGGAAACGTCGAGCATTTTCGCGGGCGGTTTCGAAAACGGCATGGCGAAGAAATCGGCGATCGCGCGCCAATACCATTCGGGATCGGCGGCGGAGCGTCGATTGAGCACGTCGTAATCGGCGGTGCCGTGCCGGCGCATGAATTTCGCCAGCGCCGTCGCCGCCACGGCTTCCTCGCTCGGGCGCCAGACGATATCGGTCGCGGTGTCGGAAGGCATGGGGGAGGGCGGTCTTTCGGACGTTCACGGAACGTCGATAGAATAAGCGGAACCGGCCCGGTATGCTAGAATCCTGCCATGAACGATACGCTTTGGTACGTCGCCGCGACGGCGATCCTCCTGATAGTCACCCACAACGGGCTGGCCTATCCGCCGGTCCGGCGCATGCTGGTCGCGCGGTTCGAGGAATGGCCGTTCCGGATGCTCTACGCCATGATCGCGGTCGCGGCGTTGACGCTGCTGGTGCTGGCCTATCTCGAGGCGCCGGCGGTGCCGTTGTGGCAGCCGCCGACGGCGCTTAGGCACGTCTCGCTGACCCTGATGCCGCTCGCCTGGGTGCTGCTGGTCTGCGGCTACACCGCGCCGAACCCGACGGCGGTGGGGCTCGACCTGTTCAGCGATCTGGAAGGGACGGGGATATTGAAGGTCACGCGCCATCCGGTGCTGTGGGCCGTGATGCTGTGGTGCGTTTCGCACCTGCTGGCCAACGGCGACGCGGCGGGCACGATCCTGTTCGGCGCGATCCTGGTCATGACCGGGCTCGGCATCGCCAACATCGAGCGCAAGAAACGAGCCGAGCACGGAGCCCGATGGCAGCGCTTCGTCGAGCAGACATCGAACGTGCCGTTCGTCGCGCTGATCCAGGGCCGCGCGAAGCTGACCATGGCCGAGATCGGCTGGTGGCGGATCGGCGTCGCGCTCGCTATCCACGTCGCCGTGCTTTATTTCCACGGCGCGATCTTCGGCGTCGCGCCGCTGCCGTCGTTCAGCTTCTGACGCGCCTCAGTTCATCGAGTAGATCGACGCCTTGTCGTTGACGCCCCACGGCTTGCCTTTGGGATCGACCGACACGTTGACGAGCCCGCCCGGCGTCGTCTGCCAGGCGCGGCCGTCCCAGCGATAGACGCCGTAGCCGCCGCCGACCTTGTTGGTGCCGACCACCCAGACCGTGCCGTCGGCGCCGATGCCGACGTCGACCGCGGCGCCGGGCATCTGCTGCCACGCCTTGCCGTCGTAGCGGTAGATGTTGCCTTGCTTGTTGACGACCCATGGATTGCCCTTGGGGTCGACGTCGATGCGCATGGCGCTGCCCGGGACTTTGACCCAGTTCTTGCCGTCCCAGCGGTAGATGCCGTAGCCGCCGCCTTCCGCATTGGTGCCGACGACCCAGACGTGGCCGCCGGCGCCGACACCGACGTCGACCGCGGCGCCCGGCATCTTGACCCATTGCTTGCCGTCGAAGCGGAAGATTTCGTTCTGCTTGTTGACGACCCAGGCGTTGCCCTTGGGGTCGACGTCGATGCGCACGGCGCTGCCGGCGATCTTGGCCCAGGCGTTGCCGTTGCGGCGATAGATGCCGTAGCCGCCGCCCTCGGCATTCGTGCCGATAACCCAGGCATGGCCGCCGCCGCCGACGCCCACGTCGTAGGCGGCCCCGTCGAGCTGCCGCCACTGCGCCGCGGCGTCGAGCTTGGCGACCTTGGCGGTGGCCTCGGTGTCTTTTTTCTTCTTTTCCACGTCGGCCTCGGCCTTGTCCTCGGCGGTCTTCTTTTGCAGACGCTGATAGGTGTCGTAGGCGATCACGTCGCCCGGGCTGGAAATCGTCTTCTTTTCCGGCGTGCCGACGTGGTTGTCCGCCAGCGCCTTGGCCAGCGCCTCGTCGACCTCGCGGTCCTTCTTGGCGTAGATGTCGTTGACCTTGTCGAGCAGTTTGTGCGGGATGACCTTGGCCTGCTTGCCGGCGGCGATTACGGTCTTCGTCGCGGCCGCCAAGGCCAGCACCTCGAACTGCTTGGCGTTGAAGTTCCAATCGGTCAGCGAGAAGGCGAAGCGGTCGCCGTAGCGTTGGCCGAGCAGGCGGAAGTTCATGGCGAGCACGACCGGCTTGCCTTCGATCGAACCGCGCATGCTGCCCTCGATCGAGCTTTTCTCCAGCGCGAACACGTCGGGCTTGCCGACGGCGTTGATGCCGGCGGTCAGCAGCTTGGTGAATTCGCCGAAGCCCTTCACGGTTTCCTCGGCCGCCTTCAGGGCCAGCATGGCGCTTTCG
>CAZDFF010000303.1:0-4191 GCA_964504425.1 uncultured Hyphomicrobiales bacterium | reverse complement strand
TCCCGAGTTGGTGAAGAACACGCGGTTCAGCCCTTCCGGCGTCAGCTTGGCGATGCGGCTGGCCAGTTCGAACGAGGACGGATGGCCCATCTGGAAGTGCGGCGTGAATTCGACTTCCATCAACTGCTTCGCCACCGCGTCGGCGATTTCCTTGCGGCCGTGCCCGGCGGCGCAGCAGAACAGCCCCGAGGAACCGTCGAGCATCTTCTCGCCCTTGTGGTTCCAGTAGTAGACCCCCTCGCCGCGCACGATCAGGCGGGGTTCGGCCTTGAAGTCGCGGTTGCCGGTGAACGGCATCCATTGGTGTTCCAGGGTATTCGTGGCGTATTGCATGGTCCTGTTTCCTCTTGGGGCGCGGCGTTTTGGGGGTCGGGTCGGCGCACGCGCGCGGGCGCCGTTCCCTTGTCCGACACGGGTAAACACCGTAATCTTAAACCCTTCCCGAGGAAAGACGCCTAGAACCAAACCGCCGCGATCCGATAGGCCAGTTGCATGCGCGACACGCTGTTTCACCTGAGGCGGGAAGAAAATATCTCGATTCAGTCGCAAATCCGCGAAATGCTGGTCGCGGCGATCCTGGACGGCCAATTGCCGACCGGCGAGCCGCTGCCGTCCAGCCGCAAGATGGCCAGGACCTTGGGCGTTTCCCGAAATACCGTGGTGCTCGCCTATCAAGGCCTGGTCGACGACGGCTACCTGACGGCGCGCGAACGCAGCGGCTTCTACGTCAACGTCGACATCCTGAAGGGCCGCGCCCAGGCGCGCGGACGGTGCTCGCGGGCGCCCGACAGGGCGCCGACCTGGGACAACCGCTTCCGGGTGCGCCCGAGCCTTCAGGAGAACATCGAGAAACCCGTCAACTGGATGAGCTACCCCTACCCGTTCATCTACGGGCAGGTCGACCAGGCGCTGTTTCCGATCGCCGCATGGCGGGAGTGCTCGCGCCAGGCCTTGGGCAAGAAGGGCCTGTTCGCCTGGACCAGCGACAGCCTGGGCCGCGACGACCCGCTGCTGGTCGAACAGATCCGCACGCGTCTTTTGCCCCGGCGCGGCATCCTGGTTTCGGAAGACCAGATATTGATCACGATGGGCGCGCAGAACGCGCTTTATCTTCTGTTCAGCCTGCTGGTGTCGGAACGCACCGCCGTCGGCATCGAGGACCCGTGCTACGCCGACGTGCGCAATACCTTCCGCCTCAAGACCTCGAACGTGCGGCCGATCCCGATCGACGCTAAGGGCTTGCCGGTCGACGAGCGGCTGGACGGGCTTTCCTATGTCTACGTGACCCCCAGCCATCAATTCCCGACCACGGTGACGATGCCGCTGGAACGGCGCCAGGCGCTGCTGGCCGCCGCCGCCGAACGCGACTTCATGATCATCGAGGACGATTACGAGGCCGAGGCCAGCTACGTCGGCGAACCGACGCCGGCCTTGAAATCCTTGGACACCAACGAGCGCGTCATCTACGTCGGCAGCTTCTCGAAGATTTTGTTCCCGGGCCTCAGGCTCGGCTATCTGGTCGGCCCGGCGCCGCTGATCGCCGAGGCCCGCGCGCTGCGCCGCCTGATGCTGCGCCACGCGCCGACCAACAACCAGCGCACCACCGGGCTGTTTCTTTCGCTCGGCCACCATGACGCCCTGGTGAGCCGGCTCAATCGCGTCTACCGGGAACGCTGGACGCGCATGGGCGAGGCCCTGGGCGAACACCTGCCGAGCGCGTCCCGGGCGCCGACCTTCGGCGGCACCGCCTACTGGGTGCGCGGGCCGGAGGGCCTGGACGCCGAGGTCCTGGCCCGCGAGGCGGCCAAGGAAGGGGTGATGATCGAACCCGGCCGGGTGCTGTTCGCCGCCGAAGACGGGCCGCGCAACTACTTCCGGCTCGGCTTTTCCTCGATCGCGGAGGAGAAAATCGAGCCCGGCATCCGCATCCTGGCGGGCGTCGTGCGGCGCCTGGCCGGCCCCTGACACGGATAAAATACCCAGGCTGGTTCTTGGCCCGGAAATAGTTGAAAATTAAAACGAATGGATAAACGCGCGGCGGGAGGGCTTCCATGCTGATCGGCGTCCCGAAAGAGATCAAAAATCACGAGTATCGCGTCGGCATGGTGCCCGGCAGCGTGCGCGAGGCGGTCGGCCACGGCCACAAGGTTCTGGTCGAAACCGGCGCCGGCGCCGGCATCGGTTACGGCGACGACGCCTACAAGGCGGCCGGCGCAACCGTCGCCGCGACCGCCGCCCAGGTGTTCGCCGAGGCCGACATGATCGTCAAGGTGAAGGAACCCCAGGCGCACGAGCGAAAGCAGTTGCGCCCCGGCCAGGTCCTGTTTACCTACCTGCACCTGGCGCCCGATCCGGACCAGGCCAAGGACCTGATCGCCGGCGGCGCCATCGCCATCGCCTACGAGACCGTCACCGCGTCGAACGGCGGCCTGCCGCTGCTGGCGCCGATGTCGGAAGTCGCCGGCCGCATGGCCGTGCAGGCCGGCGCCCATTGCCTGGAAAAGGAAGCCGGCGGGCGCGGCGTGCTGCTGGGCGGCGTGCCCGGCGTCCGCCCGGCCAAGGCGGTCGTGTTGGGCGGCGGGGTGGTCGGGTCGAACGCGGTGACCATCGCGCTCGGCATGGGCGCCGACGTCACGGTACTGGACCGCAGCGTCGAGGTGCTGCGCCGGCTTTCGGATCGCTTCGGGCCATCGTTGAAGACGGTCCATTCCAACCGCGACACGGTCGAACAGTACGTCGTCGACGCCGATTTGGTAATCGGCGCCGTGCTGATCCCGGGCGCCGCCGCGCCGCGCCTGGTGACCGCCGCGATGATCGCAAAAATGCGCGCCGGCACCGCCTTCGTCGACGTCGCCATCGACCAGGGCGGCTGCGCCGAAACATCCCATGCGACCACCCATGCGAACCCCACCTACGTGGTCGACGGGGTGGTGCACTATTGCGTCGCCAACATGCCGGGCGCGGTGCCGCACACCTCGACCTACGCGCTCAACAACGTGACCCTGCCGTTTATTCTCGCATTGGCCGACAAGGGGCCGGCGCGGGCGCTGGCGGACGACGCGCATCTTCGCGCCGGACTGAACGTCTGTCGCGGCAAGGTCACCCATCCGGAAGTGGCCGGCGCGCTCGGCCTCGCCTTCGTCGAACCGATGCAAGCGATGACCGCCTGAGCCGTAAACGCGCATGCTGAGCACGATCCCCTTCGAATTTCCGCCCTATCTTCTGGAAAAAGCCAAGGCGCTGAAGCCCGCCCTCATGGCGGTCGTCGGCGCCGACCATCCGGTCGCCATGGAAAGCGCCAAGCTGGCGACCGAAGCGGGCTTCATCGAGCCGGTGCTGATCGGCGACCCGGAACGGATTCGCCAGATCGCCCGCGACATCCAATGGAACATCGCCCCTTTCCGCACGGTTTCGGCGGCGGACGAAAAGACGGCCGCCGAGGCCGCCGTCGCGCTGGCCGCGGGCGACGAGGTCGCGGCCCTGATGAAGGGCCACGTGCACACCGATACCCTGATGCGGGCCGTGATCGCCAAGGACGGCGGCCTGCGCACCGGCCGGCGCACCAGCCACGTTTTTCACATGACCGTGCCGGGCAATCCGCGCGTGCTGATGATCACCGACGGCGCGGTCAACGTGAACCCGAACGTGCCGGCCAAGATCGACATTCTCAAGAATGCGATCGATCTGGCGCGGGCGCTGGGCAACCTCCGGCCCCATGTCGCGGTGCTGTCGGGTTCGGAGGTCGTGAACCCGTCGATGCCGTCCAGCGTGGACGCCGCCGAAATCGTCAAGCACGCCGTGAACGGCGGCATCGAGCACGCCGTGGTCGACGGGCCGCTCGGCTTCGACAACGCGATTTCACCGGAAGCCGCGCGCCTCAAGGGCATCGACAGCCCGGTCGCGGGCCGAGCCGACATCCTGCTGGTGCCGAACCTGGAAGCCGGCAATTTTCTGTTCAAGCAGATGGTCTATTTCATGAGCGCGACGGCGGCCGGCATCGTCATGGGCGCCAAGGTGCCTATTGTGTTGACCTCGCGCGCCGACCCGCCCGAGGCGCGGGCGGCGGCGGCCGCCATCGCCGCCATCGTCGCGGCGAGGAAGTAGGCGGCGCGCACATACTTACTCTTCCAGTCATGGCCGGGCTTGACCCACGGCTGTCCGGTTTAGTTTTAGTGGACAGGTTGCACGGTG
>CAZDFF010000302.1:0-4197 GCA_964504425.1 uncultured Hyphomicrobiales bacterium | reverse complement strand
GGCGATGAATTCCATCTCGGGGGTCACGATGCCGGCCCGGGCGTAGGCGATCTGGGTCACCGCCTTGTCCGCCTTGGCGCGTAGCGGGCGGCGCTTGTTCGGGAATTCGGCGACCAGCTTTTCGCCCGTCGCGCCGCCGTTGTCTTCGGGCTTCACGGCGCGGCCCTCGTATTCCTCGACGTCGCCGCGGGCGCGGATCCACGGCTCGCGAAGTCTCGGCAGGCCCTTCTCGATGTCGATCGTCGCGGTCGGGTCGCTGTAGGGGCCGGACGTGTCGTAGACCACGACCGGCGGCTCGTTGGCGGAAGGATGCAGGTCGATCTCGCGCATCGGCACGCGGATGTCGGGGAACGCGGTTCCCGCGACGTAAATCTTGCGCGACGCCGGCAGCGGGCCGGTGGTGACGGAAATTTTCGGCGGCTTGGATACGACGTTCATGGCGGCCTTTCCTCCCTAAAACGGGCGGGGCACGGCCGGACGGACGGAAGCGAAGACCCTAAAGTTCGGGCGGGTTCCGTTCCCTACGCCGGCATGACCCGGATCAGGTTCATCGGGTTTCCGCGTCGCGCCCGGGCAATCTGGCCCAAGACACCGGCGAACTCTCAGCCCCCCTCATGGGGCTCCCCTTGGAACCCTTCGAATGTGGCCCCACGGGGCGGCGGCGTCAAGGCGGGATCGCCCGGGTGGGATGGATCGAGGACGGTTGCGAGCCACCGCGCGATCTGGTTGAGTCGCGGTAATGCCGACAACGCCGTCCGCCGGGGGAGAGCACGCGACATGGCCGCCGACATCCAAGACCAGCGATTCCGCTTTTTCCTGCGGATCGTCTGCGCCAAGTTCTCGCACCTGTTCCAGGGCAAGGCGCCGGTCATCGGGCGCGGCATGATCGCCGGCGTCGAAACCTACCTGAAGGACATCTTCGGCGACGGCTACGATTTTCTGAACCGGCGGCTGGTGTTCGTCTACGTCGATTTGAAATCGTTTCCCGACAAGGATCTGTGGCGGGAAATCTATATCGACGACATGCGCTACCACGCGCCGGTCAGGATGCTGATTCTATCGGTCCTGCCGTTCGCCAAATTCAACAATGCGATGCGGTTCATGATTTCGGCGGTGAACAAGAGCCTGCCCGAGAATCATGCCTACCTGTTCGACGAAAAGAAGTTCCATGTGCTGTTCGCGTGTATGTACGGAGACCTGTTCCGGTTCGTCGCGACGGCGGGCGACCGGTTCGATCCGGTTTACGGCGCCGGCATGCGCGACACGATACTCGGCATTCATCGCGAATTTCTGAGGAACGCGCCGCACAACATCGAGTCGCTGATGGGCGGCGCCGTTTAGGCGGCGGCGTCGCCGCGACTCAGTGGCCGTAGGGGTCGATCGGGTTCTCGGCGGCGTTGATCGCGTCGAGCCCGGCTTCCAGGGCATCCAGCACCGCCTTGGCGCGGATCAGCAGCGTGACGGTGTCCTCCAGCCGGGCGGCGGCGTTGGCGATGGGCGACTTGCCGCTTTTCCTTTCGGCTTCGACCGCCAACTGAAGCTTGCAGATTTCGGCGCGCAGGGATTGGACCTCGTTGCGCGCGCGCTCGCAGGCGTTCCACAAGGAAACGTCCTTGTCCTTCTCCATGGCCCTGAGGTCGCGGCCCCATTTCGCGCGCTCGTTCATTAGGGGTTCTTTGCCGGCGGGGCGACGGCGACGCCGTAAAGTTTGTTCGCGGCGATGGCCTTGGCGAGCGTGTCGTCCTTCTTGATCCGTTCTACGAACGCCGTGGCGAAGGCGGCGGCGGCGGGCCGGCCCTGAGGCAGCGCCATCGAATAATCGGCCTTGAAGAAACGACCCGGCATCATGCGCGCGCCGGGGACCTTGCCGAGCGCGCCCGACAATCGGTGCGTGTTGCCGGCGAAGGCGTCGATGGCGCCGGACTTCAGCATCTCCAGGCCCTTGGCCGTGGCGCCGTCGGCGATGCGGACGACGGTCGCGTTCTTGATGGTCTTGGTCAGGTGGAAGTCCTGCGACGATTTGGCGATGGCGCCGATCTTCACGCCCTTGGCGTCGACGTCGGCAATCACCTTCAGGGGCGAGGCGCCCAGCACCATGTAGGAGCTTTCGACCTCGATCATCGGCGGGGTGAAGGCGACGTCCTTGGCCCGGGCCGGCGCGTAGGCCAAGAAACCGATGTCGATGCGCCCGGCCTTCATGCCTTCGGTCAGTTCGCGGCCGCTGCCGAAGCCGACGATCTCGAGCGAACGGCCCAAATCGCGCGCGAATGCGAGCGAAAGATCGACACCCATGCCGGTCATCTTGCCGGTGGCCTTGTCCTTGACGACGATGACCGGGTTCTGGTCGATCACGCCGATGCGGACCGTGCCGGTGGGGGCCAGTTCCCGGCGCGCGCCGTCCAAGTCGGCGGCGGCCGCGCTCCAGGCGAAAAGGACGGGGAGAACGGTCAGCCAGCGCAACCGCACGTTATTCCTCCCAATCCCAGACGACCCCGGCCTCGTCGAACATGACCCGCGAAATCCGCGCCGCTTCGCCCCAGCGTTCGTGCTCGAAGTCGGGCGGCAACGAAACCACGCGCTGGATGCCGGCCTGGATGATGAGGGCGGAACATCGCGCGCACGGCGCCAGCGGGGTGACGTACAGCGTACAGCCTTCGGCCTCCCGGCCGGCGAACATCAAGGCGTTCTGTTCGGCATGCACGATCATTTCGTATTTGACGTTGCGATCGAGCAGCCGGTTGTCGGTGTCCTCGACGCCGGCCGGAAAGCCGTTGAACCCGGTCGATACGATCCGGCGCGACTTGGTGTGGGTGATGACGGCGCCGACCTTGGTCGACGGGTCCTTCGACCAATCGGCGATGAAAGCCGCAAGCCCGAGAAACCGAATGTCCCACCGATCCAGCTTGGCCATGCGCGCGTCCCCCGTTTTTCCGATCATACCGGGGCCGAGGGGCGCCTCCTAGACCCTCTTTGTGCCCTCTGGCGCGGCGACCCGGCCCGGCTTAAGGTTTTCCATCGCGCCCGGGCCGGCCGGGCTAGAGGGGGATTTCCGCGCCATGGATGAGCCAATCGAAACGGTCTCGAAGTGGGCCGATGTCGTCATGAATTTTCTCGTCGCCTACGGGTTTCAGATCCTGGGGGCGCTTCTCGTCTTGGTCATCGGCCTGAAGATCGCGGGCTGGACCGGGTCCAAGACGACCAAGATGATCACCAAGCGCAACATCGACGTCACGCTGGCCCGGTTCGCCGGCAACCTGACCAAGATCGTCATCGTCGCGCTGGTCATCGTCGTCACGCTCGGCAACTTCGGGATCACCATCGCGCCCTTGATCGCCATCGCCGGCGCGTCGGCGTTCGGCGCCACGGTCGCGATCCAGGGACCGCTGTCGAATTACGGCGCCGGGCTTTCGATCGTCCTCAGCCGCCCCTTTACGGTCGGCGACACCATCACCATCCGCGACGTGTCGGGCGTGGTCGAGGAGGTCAAGCTGGCCGCCACCACGCTGGTCGGCGAGGACGGCGAGAAAATCACGGTGCCGAACAAGGAGATCGTCGGCCGCGTCATAGTCAATTCGTCGAAGAAAAGGATCGTCGAGGAAAAAATCGCCATTGCCGAAGATGTGGACGCGGTCGCCGCCGTCGAACTTGTGCGAAAGGCCATCGGCGGCATCGCCGAGGTCGCGGCGGTCGCGCCGCCGCAGGTCGGCATCCACGAATTCACCTACGGCGGGGTCGTCATCGGCATCCGCTTCTGGGTGCCGAGCCGCACGTACTTCCAGCTTCGCTATCAGGTCAACGCGGCGGTGCTGACGGCGCTGAAGGGGGCGGGGGTGAAATTGCTGGGCGCGGGAACGCTTGCCGTTATGGCCCCGGACCTTAGCCGCATGGACGAAGGCCGGCCGCGCCAGGGCGCGTGACGGCGTTCAGGCGCCGCGGCTGGCGATATATTCCCACGTCGTCCAAAGACCGATGGCGATGAATCCGAGGCCGGCGATCAGCTTGAGCGGGATCATCGGCAGGAACCGGTGCGCCATGGTTCCCATGGCGACGGCGACGGCGCTGGACAGCACCAGCGCCCCGGCGGCGGCCAGGAACACGACCCACGGCGAGTGCTCGCGCCCGGACGCGAACAGTACGGTCGCGAGCTGGGTCTTGTCGCCGAGTTCGGCGAGAAAAATGGTAATGGCGATGGGCAGG
>CAZDFF010000301.1:0-4198 GCA_964504425.1 uncultured Hyphomicrobiales bacterium | reverse complement strand
GACCGATTCGGTGTAGGCCTTGTTGACGGCGTCCCGGTCATCCGTATGGACGGTATTGAGAAACGCCTCGTAGGATGCGCCGAATCTATCCTTGTCGAGTTCGAACGTTTTGTAGATTTGGTCGGACCATGTAAGCCTGTCGTCAATAATATCGAGTTCCCACGACCCTATGCCCGCGATCTGTTGGGCTTCGAGCAACATTGTCTGGCTCGCTTGCAATGCTGCTTCGGCCTTCTTACGATCCGTGATGTCCACGCCTATAGCCAGAAGCGAAGTCATCTGGCCGTTCTCGTCGCGTATGACGGTATCCGACCATTCGATCTCGCGTTCTTCGCCGCCGCGGATAACGATCGCATTCACGTTACCGTTTGTCGGCGAACCGAGGGATGCGGCCGCGAATAGGGCGCGTAATCGGTCGCGATCGCGCTCCGGCAGGAATGTATCGAACCAATCCTTGCCCCGGACCTCGTCGGAACCGTATCCCGTCAAGCGCTGGAAATACGCATTGACGCGCTGGACAATACCTTGGGGAGATAACAAAAGCACGATGACCGGGGCGTCATCGATCAAGGCGTCATCGAATTCGAACTGGCAGCGCGAGTTATCGGCGGCATTCATTGGCGAGTTCATGACATTTAACCTCTTGCAGCTCGGCGAAGTGCTGAATTTCGGTCAAGCCTGCGTATAGGTATGTCAGATTAGCGCGGATTATCATTCGATTCATTCGAATCGAAAACGGCGAATCGAACCAGCGGCGTTGCCTAGACTTAAGTAGCTACTGGTATTCGCGCGACGCACCGACGGCATCGCGGTGCCTAATCGCCGCCTCTTAGGCGCGATCGCACATTAAATATTATGGAGCGCTTTTCCGGGGAAATCATGGAGGACCTGAAGCGCCCGCCGCGCCGACTTGAAACACTCGACGGCAAGAAACGACATGAATGCCGCTTCCCCCGAGTCATGCCGACCGATCAGTGCGCGCCCAGTACGCTGGATATTTTCTTGTTCAGGGTCTCGGCGTTGAACGGTTTGACGATGTAATTGGAAACGCCCGCCTGCTTGGCCGCGATGATGTTTTCGGTCTTGTCTTCGGCCGTCACCATGATGAATGGAATTGGCTTGAGGCGATCGTCGGAGCGAACCTCGCGGAGAAGTTCGATGCCGGTCATCGGCTCCATGTTCCAGTCGGAGATGATCAGGCCGTAGCTGTCGCCGCGCAACAATTGCAGCGCTTCCGCCCCGTCGTTCGCTTCGTTGACGTTGTGGAAGTTCAATTGTCGCAACAAATTGCGGAGAATTCGCAACATGGTCTTGTAGTCGTCCACGATGAGTACTTTCATCCCTGTGTCGATAGACATGGCTGACTCCGATTGAGTGAGGAGGTGACAAGTGGCCCGGGCGCGGCCTTGGCGGCGGGCGCGTAAGTGCCGCGTTGGCCGTCGATCGGCATGAACGATTCCGTTATTCCAAGCACGGTTTCCGCGCCGCCAAGGAATAGGGTGCCGTCGGGCGACATTTGCCGGGCGATGCCGTCCAGCACCTTTGCCTTGGTATTCCGATCGAAATAAATGAGGACGTTGCGGCAGAAAACGACGTCGAATCGACCGAGCGAAGCGGGATCGGCAAGCAAGTTGAACTCGCGGAACGTGACCATGCGCCGAATATCGGCCGCGATCTCCCAATCGTTGCCCTTCTTTGCGAAGTACTTGGCAAGCAGCTGGATAGGCAGGCCGCGTTGGACCTCGAACTGGGAGTAAATCCCAGATTGCGCCCGATCGAGGATTTGGCGCGAGATGTCCGTCCCGATGATCTCGATCCGCCAGCCGGCCAGTTTCACCGCTTCCTCCTTGAGGATCATGGCTAGGCTGTAGGGTTCTTGCCCGCTCGATGCGGCGGCGCACCAGATCCGCATTTGGCGCTGCACGCTTCGGCTCGCGACGAGGCGAGGGAGTACGAACCGACGAAAAATATCGAACGGAGTGACGTCACGGAAAAAAAACGACTCGTTGGTCGTCATTGCTTCCGTCACGTCGCGTTCCAGGTGCGGCGTACCGCCGCGCCGAAGTCCTTCGATGACTGCGCTGACGTCGGCCTTGCCGTGCGCCCGCGCGACCGGGGTGAGTCGGCTTTCCAAAAGGTATTTCTTGTCAACCGTCAGGACTAAACCCGATCGCGCCTTCAGAAAATTGCTGAGAAAGGTGAACTCTTCCATGGTCATGGAGCACCCGCAAGAATCGCATTGACCTTCGCCGCGAGCTGCGGCGGCGGCAGCAACGCGGCACAAAGGCCGGCGCGCGCGACCGCGCCCGGCATGCCCCAAACCACGCTCGACGCCTCGTCCTGGGCCAGTACGGTTCCGCCGGCCTCGACGACAGTCCTGCTGCCTTTGCATCCATCGGATCCCATGCCCGTCAGGATGACGGTCAAGACGCGCCCGCCGAATTCGCGCACCGCGCTGCGAAGCATCGGATCGACCGACGGCCGACAGAAATTCTCGGGAGGGCCGAGATCGAGTTCGATCTTGTGCTTGCCGGCGACGGGAATGACGGTCATATGAAAATTCCCCGGCGCCACATACGCCGTGTTCGGTGTCAGGATGTCGCCCGCAACGCCTTCCTTGCACCGCCAACCCGTCGATTTCGACATGTGCTCGGCCAATAAGTTGGTGAACATGGGCGGCATGTGCTGAGTAATCACGATCGGCACGCCCAAATCCTTGCGGAGATTTGTCATGAACGCGGACAGTGCCTGCGGGCCACCGGTCGAACTGCCGATGGCGAGTATCTCCGGTTTCGTCAGGCTCGATTTCCGCAATGGGGCGAGGGCTCCGGCGTTCGGGTTGGCGTTCGCCTGGGATCGGCGTTTCCGTGCCGCACCCAATACTTTGATTTTTTCGACGATTTCGCGGCGGAATTCGCCGGTCGAGAGGCCGGATGCCGATGTCGGCTTCGGCACGTAGTCGGATGCTCCGGCCTGGAGTGCGCGAATGCTGATGCCGGCGTTGCGTTGCGTTAGGGTCGAGGCCATGACGATTCGAACGCCCGGATCGACGGCAAGAAGATGGGGCAAGGCAGTGATGCCGTCCATTTCCGGCATCTCGATGTCGAGAACGATGACGTCGACCTTCTCCCGCCGCAAGCGATCGACCGCCATTTGGCCGTTTGCGACCGTGGCGACCACTTTGAATTCCGCTTCCGTGTCGAGAATCCTGACGATCGCGCCGCGGATGACGGCAGAATCGTCGACCACCATGATGCGGATCGGATCCGGCGTGGTCGTGAGCGGAGAACTGGATTCTGGCTTGAGCGACATGGCAATCCGCTACCGGTTCCTGCTATCGGTCAACAAAGACCGACTTGCTCCAACTTGGAGCGAAGAATTTCGCTATCGAACGGTTTCATGATGTATTCGTTCGCCCCGGCATCGATCGCGCGGCGGATGAACCCCATGTCGTTTTCCGTGGTGCAGAACAAGACGATGGGATCGCCGCCCTCGGGAATCCTGCGCAGTTCGATCAGGAATTCGATTCCCGTCATTACCGGCATGTTCCAGTCGAGCAATATCGCATCCGGCATCGATGCCCGGCACATTTCCAACGCTTCTTTCCCGTTCGTCGCCTCGCGCACGTCGAATTCCATCTCTTCCAGCATGGTTCGAGCCACGCTCCTGATGACGCGCGAATCATCGACAATTAGGCAGATTTTCATCTCGTTCCTCGTTCCAGTCGGGCGCGAATTCGGCGCCGCGAGTACAGAGTGTCGCCGTTGGAAAACCGCGAGCGGTCGCTACCTGGCGATGTCGAGCAAATTTTCGATGTCGAGCGCGATCAACAGTTCCCCGCGGAGGCAATAGATACCGTTGCAGAATCCCCGCCACCGCGGATTTACGGTTGCCGGCGTTTCCTTGAATATCTCTCTCGAGAGGCTGACCACTTCGCCCACCGAATCGACGATCAAGCTGTACAATTCGCCTGCCTGCTCGACCACCACGCTCATCGTGCGCGTGCCTGGGTCGCACGGCGGCAGGACGAGACGCTGCCGCATGTCGATCGCCGTGATCACGCGCCCGCGCAGATTCAGGACGCCGGCGATCTCGGACGAAGCCAGGGGAATCCGAGTTAGCGATTGAACCCCGAGGATGTCGCGAACCAGCAGGACCGGCACGCGGATGTCGCGATACCGCCCCGCGTTCGACATGC
>CAZDFF010000300.1:0-4199 GCA_964504425.1 uncultured Hyphomicrobiales bacterium | reverse complement strand
CGATGAATCGATCATGATCGGCACCCGGCTGATGTCGGGTTCCGACGCGATCATGTTGAGGAACTTCACCATGGCCGCCTGGGAATCGAGCATCCCCTCGTCCATGTTGACGTCGATGATCTGGGCGCCGCTTTCCACCTGCTCGCGGGCGATACCGAGTGCGGTTTCGTAATCGCCATCGAGAATGAGTTTCTTGAACTTCGCCGAGCCGGTGACGTTGGTACGTTCCCCGACGTTGACGAAAGTGCCGCTGCCGATCTGGGTCATGAGCGAAGCTCGAACGGCTCGAGGCCCGACAGACGGAGCCGTTTCGGGATGACGGGTATCTCGCGCGGCTTGGCGCCTTCGACCGCCTTGGCGATGGCGCGGATGTGCTCGGGCGTGGTGCCACAGCATCCCCCGACCACGTTGACCAATCCGGCCGCCGCCCACTCACCGAGATGCTTCGCGGTTTCGGCGGCGGTTTCGTCGTATTCGCCGAATTCGTTCGGCAGCCCGGCATTCGGATAGGCGCAAACATAGGTATCGGCGACGCGGGCCAGTTCCGCGACGTAGGCGCGAAGCTGCGCCGCGCCCAGCGCGCAATTGAGCCCGATCGCCAGCGGCCGGGCGTGCCGGACCGAATTCCAGAAGGCTTCGGCCGTCTGGCCCGACAACGTGCGCCCGGAAAGATCGGTGATGGTGCCGGATACGATGATCGGCAACGATTCGCCCAGTTCCTCGAACAGTTCGTCGATCGCGAACAAGGCGGCCTTGGCGTTCAGGGTGTCGAACACCGTTTCCACGATCAGAAGATCGGCGCCGCCTTCGATCAGGCCGGCGGCGGCTTCGCGGTAGGCATCGCGCAACTGATCGAACGTGACGTTGCGGAAAGACGGGTCGTTGACGTCGGGCGAGATCGAGGCCGTGCGGCTAGTGGGTCCCAAGGCGCCGGCGACGAAGCGCGGCTTGTCGGGCGTCTTGGCCGTGATCTCGTCGGCGACCTCGCGCGCCAGGCGGGCGCCCTCCCGGTTCAGTTCCTTGACCAGCGCCTCCATGCCGTAGTCGGCCTGGCTGATGGACGTGGAATTGAACGTATTGGTCTCGACGATGTCCGCCCCGGCCTCGAAGTAGGCGCGGTGGATTCCGGCGATCACGTCGGGACGCGTCAGGATCAAAAGGTCGTTGTTGCCCTTGAGGTCGCGATGCCAATCCTTGAAGCGGTCGCCGCGAAAGTCGTCTTCGGACAGCTTCTCGCGCTGAATCATCGTGCCCATGGCGCCGTCGAGCACCAGGATGCGACTTGCGAGGGCCGCCTGTAGCGCTTGGGTTCGCTCGGTTCTTTTGTTCATTGCCGGGCCCCATCGGCTTGGCGGGCGACATCCGGCCGCACCCCCAGCATGTGGCATATCGCCCGCACCAATTCGGCACGATTCAGCGTGTAGAAATGGAATTCGTCGACACCGCCCTGATGCAGGAGCCGGCATTGCTCGGCGGCGACCGAGGTGGCGACTAGGCGGCGGGTTTCCGGATCGTCGTCGAGGCCTTCGAACAATTCGGCCAGCCAGAAGGGCACCGTCGCACCGCACCGCCGGGAAAATTCGACGACGCGGGCGAAATTGGTGACGGGCAGAATGCCTGGCACGATCGGCACCGTAATCCCGGCGGCGCGCGCGCGTTCGACGAAGCGGAAATACACGTCGACGTCGAAGAAGAACTGGGTGATGGCGCGCGTCGCCCCGGCGTCGATCTTGCGCTTCAGATTATCGAGATCGACCTTGGGACCGGCCGCTTCCGGGTGGGCTTCCGGATAGCAGGCGACGCTGATTTCGAAGTCCGCGACCTTTTTCAGGCCGGCCACCAGATCGGACGCGTAGGCGTAGCCGTCCGGCTGCGGCCGGTAGCGGCCCTGACCTTCGGGCGGATCCCCGCGCAGCGCCACCAAATGGCGAATGCCTTCGTCCCAGTAGCGCCGGGCGACGGCATCGACTTCCTCGCGCGTGGCGGCGACGCACGTCAGATGCGCGGCGGGTTCCATGTTCGTCTCGTGCTTCAGACGCATGACGGTGGCGTGCGTGCGCTCGCGAGTCGAGCCGCCGGCGCCGTAGGTGACCGACACGAACGACGGCTGCACCGGCGCCAGACGCTGGATGGCCGACCACAAGGATTTTTCCGCCTCGGCGGTCGCCGGCGGAAAGAATTCGAGCGAAACCTTGACGTTGCCTGGCAACGGCGCGACGGCGGTCAGGGTCGGCGCGGGCGCGCGCGTGGCACGCGAAGCGCGTTGGGCGATAAACATCTTTATCCTCTTTGTTCTTCTTTTTCGTTTTGCTTGAGCGCGACCCAGACCGTGACCGTGAGCGGCCGGCCGGGCAGATGAACCACGTCCCTTACGGTAAGTCCCGCATTCCGGCACCAATCGGCGATCTCTTCGTCGGCGAAGCCGAGCCGGCGATGCGCATGTTCGTCGCGAAGATTTTCCAACTCGTGCGGCGCGAAATCGACGATCAGCAGCCGGGCATCGGGCTTGAGCACCCGAGCGGCCTCGGCAATGGCCCGGGCCGGCTCGTCCAGGTAGTGCAACACCTGATGAAGCGTCGCAACGTCGAAAGCGGGAGCGTCGTAGGGAAGCTGGAACAAGTCGCCATGACGAACCGAGCATTGGCCGAGGCCGGCCCGATCGAGCCGGTCGCGCGCCAGCGTCAGCATTTCATGGGATTGATCGATCCCCTCCGCCCGCTGGGCCCGTGCGCCCAGGACTTCGAGAATGCGGCCGGTGCCCGTACCGATGTCGAGCAAGTCGTCGATGCGGCCCGGCGCCTTGGCCAGCAAGACGCGCTCGACCTCGTTATCGTCGACATGGAGCGAGCGCAACCGGTCCCACCGCTCCGCGTTCTGGCTGAAATATTGGGCGGCGGCGCGGGCGCGCTCCTCGCGGATCTGGCGACGGCGCAGACGGTCCGCGACCAGGATGCCGTCGTCGGCTGGGATCAGTCCGGAAAGGGTGGCGATGATTTTAGCGCCCGAACCGTTGCGAGCGGCCCGGTAAAAGACCCAGGCGCCTTCGCGCAGTCGCTCGAGCAGCCCGGAATCGGACAACAATTTCAGATGGCGCGATACCCGGGGTTGGCTTTGCCCCAGGATTTTAGCGATCTCGCCCACCGTCAGCTCTCCGTCGGCAAGCAACGCCAACAAGCGAAGGCGCGTCGGTTCCGCCGCAGCCCGCAAGGCGGCAAGCAGCGTGTTCATCCGTTCGATCCCGTCGGAACCAGCGTCAAGCATGATCTATCGCATACTTATACATATAAAGATGTCTTTATATAATTTGAAAACTGCCCCCTGTCCAGCCCGGATTCGGAAGTAGTGGTCGATTTTTCTCGGGGGCTTTGCATCGCAAGGGCGAGCCACTGGTCCAATCGTGCCGTCCATCGGCATGGTCAACGGGACGTTAACCATTTTAGCCAATCCTTGATCCGTAAGGGCGTTGGTTACGTGCCGCACGGGGGCAAGCGAGGCAATGACGACACGAGACGGAGTACCGACGATGCGCCGCATCCTGGGCGCGGCGATCGTTCTAAGCGCGCTTCTGATCGGCGGATGCGCCACCATGCCGGACCCGACCGATCGCGAGGCCGTCGAGGAATTCCGCAAGCTCAACGACCCGGCCGAACCCACGAACCGCGCCATCTTCGAATTCAATCGACTCTTCGACAAAGCGATTCTGAAACCGCTGGCCACGGTCTACCGGGATTTCACGCCGCGGTTTTTTCAAGACGCGGTCGGCAACGTGCTCGCCAATTTGAAAGCGCCCGTCGTCTTCATGAACGACGTGCTGCAGGGCGAAGCCGCCCGCGCCGGCCGAACCGTCGCCCGGTTCGTCGTCAATTCGACGATCGGCGTCGCCGGCATCGGCGACCCCGCCAAGGACATGGGCCTGCCGCCGCACGGCGAAGACTTCGGCCAGACGCTGGCGGTATGGGGCGTGCCGGAAGGTCCTTACATGATGCTGCCGCTGCTGGGGCCGTCGAACCCGCGCGATGCTGTCGGCTTGGTCGTCGATTTCTTCGCCGACCCTCTGAACCTTTGGGCCACGAACACGAATCGCGACTGGATCGTCTACAGCCGTACCGGCGTGACCGCGATCGATCGGCGCGCGCGCAGCATCGATTCGCTCGACGATCTGGAGAAATCTTCCCTTGACTTTTATGCGACCATCCGCA
>CAZDFF010000299.1:0-4222 GCA_964504425.1 uncultured Hyphomicrobiales bacterium | reverse complement strand
ACGGCGGTTCGTCCAGCGGATTCGCCCAGTTGGTCTTGGCGGGTGCGATGTCACGGGTGCCCCGGCCGTCCTTGACGTTCGGATTGAAGGGAACGTCGGTCGCGACGGCCGCGTTGAACCGCTTTACGGTTTCGACGAAGGCGCGGCCGTCGACACCCTCCAGCTTCGCCGCCAAGTCCTCGATGGTGTCGGCCGTGACCTTGGTGATCCGCTTGATGCGGTATTCGTCGCGCAGCAGGTGCAGCACCTTCTTGTCGAACACCTGCCAGGCGAACTGCGCCGGCTGGTTCAATATCTCGCGGCCGTACTTGGCGTAGGTGTAGTTGCGGAAGTCGGCGCCCTCGTCGACGAAGCGTTCTCCCTTCGCGTTCACGATGATGCCCAGCGGGTAGCTGTGCTTCTGGAATTGGTCGCCGACCGCCAGATCGCCGTAGGGCGGCGCGTTCAGGTCCCAGCCGACGGCGTGACAGCCGGACCAGTTGCCGGCGGGCAGGGCGCCGATCTCCAGCGCCATGCGGATACCGTCGCCGTTGTTGAATCGGCTGCCGCGCACCTTCGCCAATTCCCAGCCGGGGCCGAGGTAACGGGTGCGCCATTCGGCGTTGGATTCGAACCCGCCGGCGGCCAGCACCACGGAATCGGCACGGACATCTATGACCTCCCCCGCGCGCCGCACGCGCACGCCCGAAACGCGGATGCCGTCGAAGATCAGCGACAAGGCGCGGGTGGAAAACAGGACGTCTGCGCCGGCCTTTTTCGCGACGGTCGTCAGGTTATCGACCAGCCCCGGGCCGCCGCCGCGCGCTTCCACCGTCAGGCCGCCCCAGAACTTGAACCGGCCGTCGATCTTGTAGGCCTGGCGGCCGTAGATCGGCACGAAGCGGATGCCCTTTTCGCGCATCCAGACGATCGTCGGGAGGCTTTGCCGCACCAAGGTCTCGACCATGTCCGGGTCGCAGCGGTACTGCGTCACGCGGAACATGTCGTCGAAGAACTGATCCTCGGCATAAGTACCGAAATCCGTCGTCTCGATTTCCTTTTCCGAGAGGTCGGTCACCACCCGGCGAAGGTCGTCGAGGCCGGCATAGGCGAAGCGGATGGCGCCGGCGGTGAAGCGACTGTTGCCGCCCGACTCGTCCTCGGGCGCGCATTCCAGCACGGCGACCGACGCGCCCGTCTCCAAGGCCGACAGGGCGGCGCAGAGGGCGGCGTTGCCGGCGCCGACGATGACGACGTCGTAGCGGATTTCGGGCATCGAGGCGGAGTCCTTATCTGATCGGCCAGGGCAGGTCGACGTAAGCCTGAAGCAGTCCGGCCGGGAAATCGAGAGTCATGGTGTGCGCCAGAGCGACCATGAATCCGATCGCGCAAGCGGTCAGGAACGCGGCCTTGGCCCACGTCGTTCCGGCGACCGTGCGCAGGAACAGCACGAAGAACGCGGAAATGGCGATGACGAAGCCGACCGCGAAGCAGCCTGCGACCAGGCCGACGAGCCACCACAGGTAATGCAGTAGACCCTTGGCATCGGGTTGTTCCAGATGGTCGCCGGTGACTTCGTTGTCGTGGTTGGTGGGACTGTGGATGCGACCGGTGACGAGCGGCCACAGCACCAGAAGCGCGGCGGCGACGGTCACGACGGCGACGCCGGCCGGGAACACCGCCCCCAGGAACGATTGGTGACTCGCGTCCCACAGCGCGTAGGCACCGATCGAAGCCATCAGGGCGGCGAACATGGCCTGCGGCCACAGCACGCGCGGCGCGGTCAGGCGGAGATCCAGCGTGCCCTTGCCGTGGGGCTGGTGCTTGGCGCCGAAGTAAACCGACACGGCGGTGAAAAGGGCGATGACGATGACGCCGGGGCGAAGCAGGAAGTGCCATTCGTAGAATTGCACCGCTTGGTAAAGATACGTTTCGACCGTCGGCGCCAGCACGAAGCCGATCAGGAACGCCGGCCGGGGCCAGCCGAAGCGGCGCATGTAGACGCCCAGCAACCCGACCGCCAGCAACGCGAACATGTCGCCGAAGTCGCGCGTCGCCTGGAACGCGGCGAAGCAGATGACCATGATCATGAACGGCGCCAGCATCGCATAGGGGATCGTGGTCAGGCGGGCGATCGGCTTGGCGATGAACAGGCAGATGCCGGCGCCGAAGACGTTTGCCAGTGCCAGCGACCAGATGATGACATAGGTCAGGTCCAGATTTTCCTCGACCATGCCGGGGCCGGCCTCGATCCCCAGCAGGACCATTCCGCCCAGAAACACGGCCATGCCGCCCGATCCCGGGATGCCGAACAGCAGGGTCGGAATCAGGGCGCCGCCTTCCTTGGCGTTGTTGGCGGACTCGGGCGCCAGAACGCCGCGGATGTCGCCCTTGCCGAAGTTCGCGCGGTCCTTGGTCGTCTGCACGATGTGGCCGTAGGCGATCCAGTCGACGACGCTGCCGCCGAGGCCGGGCAGAAAACCGACGATGGTGCCGATGCCGGCGCAGCGCACGACGATCCAGCGATGAATCCAAGTGTCCTTGATGCCCTGGAGCCAGCCGGTCCCGAGCACCGTCTTTTCCGAAATCGCGCGGCCCTGTCGAAGCAGGTCGATGATTTCCGGCACGGCGAAGATCGCGAGGCCGACGACAACCAGGGGAATGCCGTCGGTCAGGTAGTCGAGACCGAGGCTCATGCGGTATTCGCCGGTCGCCGGCGCGGCCCCGACGCAGCCGAGCGCCAAGCCGAGTGCCGCCGACGCGATGCCCTTGGCCAGGCTGTTGCCGGCCAGCACGCCGACCATGCTCAAGCCCAGCATGCCGAGCATGAAAAGTTCCGCCGATCCGAACAGCAGGATCACGGGCCGGGCGATGACGACGAAGACGGTCAGGATCAGCGCGCCGAACAGGCCGCCGAACAGCGACGCGGTGAACGCGGCGCCGAGCGCGCGCGCGGCCTGCCCCTGCTTGGCGAGCGGAAAGCCGTCCAGTACCGTCGCCTGCGACGCGCTGGAACCCGGAATGCCCATCAAGACCGATGTAAAGGTGTCGGACGTCGGGATCACCGCCACCAGCCCGATCAGCATGGCGAGCGCGGTGGTCGCATCCATGCCATAGAGGAACGGCAGCATCAACGAAAGGCCGGCAATCCCGCCCAGGCCCGGCAGGATGCCGATGACGATGCCCAACAGAACGCCGCCCAGCAAGTAGGCGAAATGGACCGGCGTCAGAACCGTCAGCAGCGCCGAGAGGATGGCTTCGGTCATCGGATGTCGCCTTCGGGGGACGGACCGGGAGCGGTCCGTCCCCGAGGGACTCGAACGTTCAGAACTTCACGTTGTGCTTGGCGGTCAGCCAGTTCTGAACCCAGGTCTTGGCCTTGGGATCGACCGTGATGGCTTCGCGGTTCAGCGCGTCGGCAGCCTTGCCGACCGCCTGCTCGTACTTGCCCAGAAGCTTGTCGGCCTTGGCCGCGAAGGCCTTGTCCTTGAACGTCGCCCGGAACGCATCCTGATACGTTTTCAGAATGTCGTCGGACGTGCCCTTCGGCAGGTAGACCATCTTTTGTGCCGCGAAGCCCGAGGCGAAGAACGCTTTCCAGGCGTTGTAGCCGTCGCCCGATGGCGCCTTGCCGGTCGCCATCTGGTAGGCCTCGGGGAAGCTCGGCAGATCGGGGAACGTCGGGTCGCGGACGAACTTGCCGTTATCGTCGAGCGCGCCCCACGACATGATCGGCACGGCCTTGCCGGCCTTCACCATCGGCACCACCGCCTTTAGGTAGGCCGACGACGTCTGGTAGTCGACGTTGGTCTCGCCGCGTTCGAACGCCAGGCGTCCTTCGCCGCGCCCCTTCATGCCGTGCACCGCCTTGACGTCGAGGCCGAGGAGGTCGAGGGCCAGCAGCGGCACCAGGTCGAGCGAGGTCGCGCCCTGGCTGCCGTAGACGAGCGGCTTGCCCTTGAGTTTCATAAGGTCCTTGGCCGACTTCACGCCGAGACTCGGGTTGACGTAGAACACGCCGCCGGTGGGCGAGGCGAGCACGACGCGCCAGTCCTTGTATTCGTACTTCACCTTCTTGTCGTCGAGCAGGTAGGGGAATTGGGTCGATCCCGACGTGCCGAGGATGGTCAGGCCGTCCGGCTTGGCGCGGCTCTGGAACAGGTTGGCGCCCTTGGTCGAACCGCCGCCCGGCACGTTGCGGACGACGACGGTCGGCCTGCCCGGCATCGCCCCCGCGCTCGAC
>CAZDFF010000298.1:0-4233 GCA_964504425.1 uncultured Hyphomicrobiales bacterium | reverse complement strand
GCCGTCAGGCCTTCCTTGGACGAATGCACCTTGGCGCCGGTGACCAACTGCGGCCCCGTGTTCGACATCAGGTTCCGGTTGGTCTTGACGTGGCTCTTCGAAAAATCCGTGCCTTGCACGGCTTCCTGATGGCGCATCGCCAGCACGGCATCCTTCACCTCGGGCATCAGGTCGGCCTTGATTTCCGGATGGCGTTCCAAAATTTTGATGAGCGCCCCCCACAAAACCTTGACGAAGCGCCGGGTCAGATAGAGCTGGTATTCCAACTTGTCCGTGGTGCTGACGCGCAGCAGCATCCGGTCTTCGGCCGGCTCGAAACCCATGGTGATCTGATGAAGGCGGCTGGTCATCCGTTTCGGCGATCCTGTCAGGGGGTAGCGGGCGAACGGGGCTTCACGCCACGCGCTCGACCTCGCTCGCGGCGTCGATCATGCGGGCAAGGACCTGCGGCTCCTGCGCCCCGGAAATGACCATGCGGCCGTTGAAAAGATAGCACGGCACGCCGTTGATGCCGAGGCGATGAGCTCGGGCGTTCTCGTTCAGGACATCGTCGACATAATCTTCGGATGCCAGGAATGCCGCGAGCGGCCCTGGGTCGAGCCCGACTTCGGCGCCGATGGCGGTCAGGGCATCGCGATCGCCGAGATCGGTTCCGTCCAGGAAAAAGGCACGGAAGATGGCTTCAACCGCCGCCGAGGCCAGGTCGAAGCGATCGGCGTAGCGCACGAGCCGGTGCGAGTTGACGGAATTCGGCGTCTTGCGGATGCGATCGAACGCGAAGGGAATTTCGACCGAGTGACCGGCTTCGTTGATCGTGCCTTGAATGCGCCGGACGCGAGCCTCGCTGCCGAATTTCTTGACCAGGTAATCGCCTCGGTCCAGCCCTTCGGGCGGCATTTCCGGATTGAGCAGAAACGGCCGCCAGCGGGGGCGGACGTCGAGATCGGGACGCAGACGGATCGCCTGTTCCAGCCGGCGCTTGCCGATGAAACACCAGGGACAAACCGTATCGAAGACGACGTCGATTTCCATGAACCGCACACCCGAAAAGGGCGCGACGCGCGCGCTCGAACGGGTAGTATAGCGGTCTCGCCAATCACAATCACGTTGAACGGAAAGGAAAATTATGAGCAAGGAGATGTTCGAACTCGGCCGCAAGATCCGGACCGAAGTCCTGGGCAAGGAGCGGGTCGAAAAGGTCCTCGACAAGGCCGACGACTTTAGCCGCGACTTCCAGTTGTTCATGACCGAGTACTGCTGGGGCGCCGGTTGGGGCCGGAACGGGCTAGACCGACGCCAGCGCAGCCTCCTGAATCTGGGTATGCTGGCCGCGCTCAACCGGGGACCGGAATTCGAACTGCATTTCCGCGCCGCGCTCGGCAACGGCCTGACCATCGAGGAACTGAAGGATGCCTTGATTCAGATTTCGATCTACTGCGGCATCCCGGCCGGAGTCGAGGCGCATCGCATCGCCAGCAAGGTCTTGGCCGAAGGCAAATAGCGCTCGTCGCCGCTTCCCCGCCCGGTTCCCGGCCGCCATGCCGGGACCGGGGCGGCGGATTTATTAACCTATTCATTTCAAGCCGCTGGAGGCCTTGACAGGGCACAATCCCAGATTAAATCAGGCCTGCCGGATGCCGCTTCAGGGTCCGGCGGGGGCGAGTTCCCGAGGTCGGGGCTCCCTCATGTGCATTGCTCAGTTCGGAGGATGTTCTATCATGACGACCTTTGATTTTTCGCCGTTGTTCCGCTCGACCGTCGGTTTCGATCGCTTTGCGCGCCTCGTCGAGGCGGCGATGGAAAGCGACCAGGCCGGGGCGTCCTATCCGCCCTATAACATCGAAAGCACGGGCGAGAACGAATACCGCATCACGCTCGCCGTCGCCGGCTTCTCCGAAGCCGATCTCGGCATCGAAGCGCGCGAGAACACGCTGACCGTGACCGGCCGCAAGCCCGAGTCCGAACAGTCCGCCAACTATCTCTATCGCGGCATCGCCGGACGCGACTTTCAGCGCAAGTTCCAGCTTGCCGATCATGTAAAGGTCGCCGGCGCCTACCTCGACAACGGGCTGCTGAACATCGACTTGGTACGCGAAATCCCCGAAGCGATGAAGCCGCGCAAGATCGAGATCGGCGCCCAGCCGCCGGCCGGCATCGCCGCCCGCGCCAAGAAGCTGATCGAGGATACGGCGAAGAAAGTCGCCTGATCCCTAGCCGAGCGCGAGGGAACGCCGGGTGAACCCACCCGGCGTTCTTTTTATTGCGCGGCGCGTCGTTTTTTTGCCTGCTATGCAAAAAATTAATGTCACTTTAAGGTGATATATGCGACAAGCGCATGCCTGTTATGTCATTTTGCGGATGCACACAAAATCGTAAGCTGATAATATAGCGACAATTCAGCCACAAACGCTGTCGCGCGTCCCGGTTCGATCCTCGAACCGGGGAGGGATGGTTCTCTCCCATGTGCGATTTGTTTTGAGCGCCGGCGGGGCGGCGCAACCGACCGGAGTAGACCGATGGAATCGACCAATCTGATCAAGTACCTGTGCACCAGCGCCGACGACCTGTTGCGTGCGCCCGCCACTGACACTGCGGCAACGCAGCGGCGGCTCGACGAAGCCGCCGAGATGCTCAACCTGGCGTCCCGGATCATGGCACGCAACGCGGCGTTCGAAGCGAAGTTCGACCGGAGGGCCGCCTGATGGCCAGCAAGTCGTCCGCCGCAGACACCAAGAAGCCGATCGCCGACCGCGAGGACGAGGTGAAGCGCCGCAACTGCCTGATGTGCTCGAAGCCCTTCATGTCGAGCCACATCGGCGAGCGCATCTGCCCGTCTTGTAAAGGCACCGCAGCCTGGCGCGAGGGCGGTCAAGCCGCCTAAGACGCCGACACCTTTTTCAAGGCGCCTTTTTTAAATCAATCGGCATTGTCCACGGCCGGCAAGCCGCGGACGAACGCGTCCGTTTCGCTCGGCGTCGGCTTGTCATGCATGGCGAGCACGCGCTCGATCGCATCGATAAGCAGACGAGCCTTGTCTTGGTCGGCGGATCCCATGCGGTCGCGGTCGGCCGTCAGGGTTTCGAGCCGGTCGGCCGCCTCGGTGACAAGTGGATACCCATAGGTGCCCCCAAGCCCGCGCAGACCGTGGGCGTCGCGGCGAAGCGACCGAATGTCCGCGACGGCAGCGCCTGGTCCAACGGCAATATTGTCCAATGCTTTCCGCATCCGCACGAGCCGTTCCCGGGTCGAGGCGACGAAGGCCTGGCGTAGTTCCGCGTATACTTCCGCAAACGGCCGCTCGGCCACGCACTATCCTTTCGCGCCCCACGCGCCGCCTCGCGGCAAGTGCTTGCGAATGCGCGCAAGAACCGTCGCGGCCTCGAACGGCTTGACGATGAAATCGTTGCCGCCGGCGGCCATTGCCGCCTTGAACTTTTCTTTCGTCTTCAATCCCGTGAGAAAGACGATCGGCACCTTGTTGCCGCGCGCGTCGGCGCGGATCTTCTTGCAGGTTTCGATGCCGTCGATGTCCGGCATGTCGATATCGAGAACGATGATGTCGGGACGCCTGACCCCGAGGTAATCCAGGCATTCGCCGCCGGATTTGACGGCTTCCACATCGTAGCCGTTTTCCTTAAGAACGGGGCGGAGGAGGGTGGCAATCATCGGCTCGTCGTCGACGATCAAGACGAACTTGGGCTTCTTTTCGAGAATCTGTTCCAGTGCCGTCGGATGATTCAGGTCGGCCGCCACGGTCTGCCGTTCCTTCCAGCCGAGCCGATATCGACGGCCCTATTGTTACTATAGCGCGAAAACAGCGGACAATGAAGATTCTCGCGCCATGACGACGCGGGAATTATGGCGTTGTTGCGCCCTTCCGCTCGATCATGACGGCCGCCTGCTGATACCCCCAGCAGAGGTATCGGTAGGTGATCCCGCGCGCGGCCACGAATTCCTGAAAGGCCTTGAATTCATGCCGCCGCCAGGAGGGATAATTGAAGTATTCGTCGAAGACGACGACGCTACCGGCAATCAAGCGATCACCGAGGAGGTCGAGCACGGTGCGTGTCGAGGAGTAGAGGTCGCAATCTATGTGTACGAAGGCCACCGGATCCGGGTTCGCCGCCAGAAAGCCCGGTAGTGTTTCGGCGAAGGGGCCGATATGCAGGGTCACATTCGCCGGCACAGCCGGCGGCCGTCCCGCGTTGGAATAGTGCCCTTTGCCCTCGTGGC
>CAZDFF010000297.1:0-4244 GCA_964504425.1 uncultured Hyphomicrobiales bacterium | reverse complement strand
GACCGCATTCCAGAAACTGACGATTGAAGCGCGCGTTATCAAGCGCCGCCGAATTTATCCTGTCGGCGGTCATCGACTCCATGTTCGCAACCAACTGAAGGCCGACGCTTCCTGGCTGCTCGTTCACGACCGAATGCTCTCCGAAATCATTTTTTGGTCTTGTCGGAATCATCCAGGTCCCATTCGACTTGGCGCTTGCGGACGAACGCCATGCTTCCGCCCAGCCTCTTCATCGCCTCGCGCTCGAAACGCTGCTCGAGGGTTTCTTCCTTTGGTGCTTCCAGCGTAACGGATTTCTTGGGTTTGAAGTTACCCTTCAGGATGTCCACGATATCCTCCTTCTCGATTTTCGATCGGCAAACCGTTTAGTGTGCTTTTCTGGCCGCGCGCGCGACGAGATAGGCCTCGGCCATTTCCATGTCGAAGGCTGAATCGATGTCGAACGTCCGCTCGCGCGGCATGACCCACCCAATTGCGCCTTCGGCAAGAAACCGACGAGTGCGCCGAAGCCAATCGACCCTGGCGACGTAGACGACACCGTTGACGCTGTAGACCGGCGGCAGATCTTGGCGTCGCCATGCCATTTTTCCGGGGAATAAACTTTCCAGCCGCTTATCCGCCTCGAGCCGGAACATCCAAAACGGCGATTTCGGCGGCTCGCTCATCGCGATACAGGCGGGGGCGTCGGCGCGAACGCAGGCTTCCACGCACCCGTCGATGTCGGCGCCCTCGCGGAAAGGCGACGTGGGCTGCAATAGGACCACGTAATCGAACTGCCCGCCCACGGAATCCAGTGCGTGCAGGACGGCCGGCTCGACCGGAGCCGCGTCGACCGCCAGATCGGAGGGACGACGGATAATCTCGGCGCCAAGCGCAGCCGCGACAGCGGCGATCTCGTCGTCGTCGGTCGAGACCACCGTCCGGTCAACATAGAGAGCGTCGCGGGCCGCCTCGAGCGTCCAAGCAATCAACGGCTTACCGCCGAGCGGCAGAATGTTCTTGCGGGGCAATCCCTTGGAGCCGCCCCGGGCCGTCACGACAGCAAGAACGCGTTTCGAATTGATCACGGCAATACTCGCTTCAACTCGACTGGCACCGAACGCGCGCGCCGCTGAGCCAGGGCGTCGCAGACATCCTCGTCGGGCTTGGGCGGAAGCCCCATGTCATGCCGTACGATGCTCATCGGATAACGGTTCGAGAGATCCACCAGCCCGCCGTAGAGGTGCCAGGGGTAATCCTCCGCCCCCGACTCGATGGCTCGTATCCGCTGCGCCACTTCGGTGGCGTCCGTGAAACACAGGCGCTCGAATTCGCGATAATAGAATGGGAACTCTGGCGGCTGGTTATCGTGCACGAAACTCGGAACGCCGCAGTGAATGCCCTCGGCAGCGATCGTGGAATGCGAGGCGATAACGTAGCCGCCCGTCTGAAGGAACGTATAGGTGACGGAAAGATCGAACGGCGCGAATTTGAGATTCGACGGCACCGGAATGGTGCCGTTTAGCAAATCTTTGTAGAGGACGGCGTCAGCAGGCTTGCACTTGAAGGTGACGGTATGGTCGGGAAGAAACTGGGCCAATTTGATCGATTCCCGAACGATCGCCTCGTTGTCCAGCGTGCTGCTTGCGAAAATCATGATGTCGCGAGAACGATTCGGCGGAAGGGAGCGCAGTTCGGCGTGGCTCAGGCCAAACCCCCCGATCGCGTGCACGCGCATCGATGCGGGCCATTTGGCTTTATAATAAGTGTCGCAGAAGTGCGTGCCGAACATGTACAGGATATCCCAATACTGCACGCGCCGCAGCGGTGACAGAATCTGCGACGTGGGGATGCCGTGGAAAATGCCCAAGGAAATACCCCCGACTCGGCGCATCTCCTGGTTCCGTACGATGTGTTCGGCGTTGTATTCGTCACGGCCCCAGAAGTAGTCGAACCGGTGCGTTTCGAACAGCGCGCGATAGGCGGCCCGATACCAGATCATGCGAGCGAAAACGCGAAACGAGCGCGGATGCATCGCCAGCCCGTACCTGAGCACCCGATAGCCGTCGCGCACCGCACGGCCGACCGCAACGATCGCGGCGGCGGGCGTAAAACGGCCATCGCCGAACAAGCATTGGCGAAATCCGGCGAGATCAAAGGCCTTGTTGGCAGAATCACGAAATGAGTCGTTGTGAAACATCAGGCAGACCTGATTCCGGGAATCGGCGATGTCTTCCAGGTTCTTCAGGAGACGCATGTCCCTGGCGTAGGTCGACCCGAGCAGATGGTGCTGGCGCGGCGGCATCCGCGAAACAATGCGACGCAGGACGAACCATGCCGTGTAGCCCAGGACCAGGCCCGTTAGGCAAATGTTTGCGACGGCGCGCAGCGCGTCGTAACGGCGCGGCGCGGCCACGGGCCGGCGTCCGTAGGCGGCCGCCAGGCCGGTGATCGTCGCGTTCAAGCCCGAGAAGATCGCACGCTCTGGATCCGCGCCGCGATTCAGAATCGACACGGCATGAGCCAGATTGGCTTCGTGGTACACTTCGCCCCAGCAGACGTGCTTGTAAAGCATCGCATACTCGTCGCCGATCCGGTCTACGCTAGCGAAGTCGAAATAGCGTTCGACCCACGACTCTACGTTCAGGAACATGTCCGTCATGTTGCAGAAGTGGTCGATGGTCAACATCTTGCGGATATGCGGAAATCGCACGGCAGCATCCGTAAAAAGGCCGCGCCGGACGCACATTTTAGCGAGACCCCGCAGGATCTCGCTTGCGCCCGGGATCAGCGGCCTGACGCCGAGCAGACAGACGTCGCGGCCGAACGCGGCCGTCAAGGCCGCATACGGCAGGGTCACCTCGCTGGCGACGATGAAATGTACGCGTTGCACGGATAGTTTCCTGTTAGGCGTCGGACGGTATCGGAATTACCCGAAAACCTCGCGTACGTCCGAGTTCGCCCTGTTGAAATCGTCCGGACGGCCAACGTCCAGCCAATATTCCCGTATGGGAAACGCGGAGACCGGTCTTTTCCGTTTCAGCAGAAGGTCGATCAGATCGGTCATATCGGACTTGCGCTCGTGCGGGACCAGATCGAGGCAATCCGGGCTCAGCACGTAGATACCGGCGTTGACGAAGAACCGGTTGACCGGCTTTTCACTGATGCCGACCACCCGATGCTGATCGAGCTTCACCACGCCGAATGGCACCTCAATGTCGTAGTCCCGCACGCTGATCGTCGCTTCAGCCCGATGTTCCGTGTGATAGTCGAGCAAGCTCTCGAAATTGAGGTTGGTCAGCAGATCGCCATTCATCACCAGCAAGGGTTCGCAGGGCTTCTCTGGAATCAAGCTCAGGGCACCGGCTGTCCCCATCCGGTGCGGTTCCTCGAGATAACGAATGTCGACGTTCCAACGACCGCCGTCGCCGAAATGGGCTTTGACCATGTCGGCCTTGTAATTCACCGAGATGTAGAACCTGCGGAAGTTCGACCTGATTAACGTATTCAGTATGATCTCCAACAGCGGCTGTTCGCCAACCTTGAGCAACGGCTTGGGAACGTTGTCGGTCAGCGGTTGAAGGCGCGATCCTAGGCCGCCAGCCATCAGGACGACGCAATTGGATTTCGGAGAGCGTGCGCGATGCAGTTCCTCGGTGGTTTCCAGTCCGATGACTCGATTTTCGGCATCGACGAGAGGAACCTGGCGGATCACGGCGGCGCGCATCACGCTCAATATCCGATTAGGATCGTCGTCGATGCGCGCCGTCAGCGGATTCTTATTCATCACCGTCGTCACCAGTGAATCGAGTCGCACGCTGCGAAGAATGCCGCGGCGGATGTCGCCGTCGGTGACGGTCCCCAGCAACCGCCCGTCCGTGCCGGCGACGAGGATCGTTTTCCCCGCGACGGCATCCAAGCGCTCTATCGCCAAAAGGATCGTGGAATCCGGCGATATCAGGCAGTCTTTCCAGCTCACGGCGCCAACCTTGCTTCAGTAACGGGGGACGACATCGTGGATCGGTCGCCGGTGACAATCGGATGAATTGTCGTTTTCACGCGGAATCACTTTCCCTCGACGGCATAGCCGCGGAGAGAATCGCGAAGTCTGGAAAAAGGCGATTCGAACAATCGATGGATGGCGTAAGAGGCCGCGATGCAGACCGCAAGAAGCAGGACGAAGGAGGCGAAACGATGATGTAGCCGGAAACCACGAAAAAAGAAACACGCCCAGGGCGCCCGACGAAATGACACCTCGAAAAATA
>CAZDFF010000296.1:0-4249 GCA_964504425.1 uncultured Hyphomicrobiales bacterium | reverse complement strand
GATCGAGGCGCGCGAGGGCGTCACCACCGGCATTTCGGCGTCCGACCGCGCGCGCACCATCGCCGTCGCCATCGACCCGACCAAGGGCGCGGACGACATCGCCTGCCCGGGTCACGTTTTTCCGCTGGAGGCGCGCGAAGGCGGCGTGCTGGTGCGTACCGGCCATACCGAGGCCGCGGTCGACGTGTCGCGCCTCGCCGGCCTCAATCCTTCGGGCGTGATCTGCGAGATCATGAACGAGGACGGCAGCATGGCGCGGCTGCCGGACCTGGTGAAATTCGCGCAGTTCCACGGATTGAAGATCGCGACCATCGCCGATCTGATCGCCTACCGGCTGCGCCACGACCGGATCGTCGAACGCCTGCACGATATCGACTTCGACAGCGTCCACGGCGGCACGTTCCGGATGATCGTCTACGTCAACAGGATCGCCTACGCCGAACACATCGCGCTGGTGAAGGGCGATCCGGCGACCGACGGGCCGGTGCCGGTCCGCATGCATGCATTGAACGTGCTGAACGACGTCCTGGGGGATACCGCTTCGGGCAAGAGCGGCGAACTGGCACAGGCTATGAAGATGATCGGCAAGGAAGGCCGAGGCGTCGTCGTCTTGATTCGGGAGCCGCACCGCACCAGTCTTTCGGACAAGGTGAAAGGCCGCATCGAAGGCGGTAACGGGAGCAGTTCGGCGCTCCGCGATTACGGTATCGGCGCGCAAATTTTGCTCGACCTCGGGGTCAAGGATATGATCCTCCTCTCGAACACCAAGCGCACGATCATCGGCCTCGAAGGCTACGGCCTCAGCGTGGTCGGTCGTCGCGCCATCGACAAGGATTAGGGCATGGTCGACCCCCGGCATATCGTGCTCATCGCGGAAGGCCGTTTCTACGAAGACATCGCCGACCAGATGGCGAACGGCGCGATGGCCGTGTTCACCGACGCGGGCATCCACGTCGAACGGGTCGCCGTGCCGGGGGCGTTCGAAATTCCGGCGGCGATCCGCATGGCGATCCGCTCGATGGAACTTCATTCGTCGTCGGTTACCTATGCCGGTTTCGTCGCACTTGGGTGCGTCATCCGCGGCGAGACGGATCATTACGACCACATTTGCCGCGAAACCGCCCGCGCGCTGATGGATATTTCCGTGGATTATAGCGTCGCGGTCGGGTTCGGCGTGCTGACCTGCGAGACCTACGAGCAGGCCATGGAGCGCGCCGCCGTCAACCGCAAGAACAAGGGCGCGGATGCCGCGCGCGCCTGCATCAGGATGATGGAGATCCAGCGGATACTCCGTCTGGCGCAGCGATGAGCGCGGAGCCGGAACCGACGCCGAATGCCGCGAAATCCGATTCCGGTCGCCGGTCCGGCGGCGGTCGTCGCCGCGCCGCGCGACTGGCCGCCGTGCAGGCTCTTTACGAAATCGATGTGGCGGGTGCCGGTCCCGATCCGGTGCTGAGCGATTTCCTGGCCAGGCGCTGGGCCATGAACGCGGCCGGCGATGTGGCCGAGGAGGGGGCGCCGACCCTGGTCGAGCCCGACCCGGCATTCCTGACCGACCTGGTGCGCGGCGTCGCCGCGCACGCCCCCGCGCTGGACGAACGCATCGGACCGTGGCTCGACGGCGAGTGGACCGTCGAACGCCTGGAGGTCCTTTTGCGCGCGATCCTTCGCGCCGGCACATACGAACTGGCCGAACGTCTTGACGTGCCGGCCGAGACCGTGATCAGCGAATACGTCGATGTGGCGCACGCCTTTTTCGCCGGCCGCGAGCCGGGACTGGCGAATGCGGTTCTCGACAAGGTGGCGCGGGCCCTCCGGCCGGGGGAACTGGATGGAACAGCCGAAACGAAGCGGTGAGTTCGAACTCATCCGGCGCCTGTTCGCGCCTTTGGCCGAGGGTATGCCGGGCGCCTTCGGTCTTACGGACGATGCCGCGGTCCTGGATCCGGCGCCGGGCGAGCGTTTGATCGTGACCGCCGACTGCCTGGTCGAAGGCGTTCACTTTCCGGCCGGTGCCGCGCCCGATGAGGTCGCGCCGAAGCTGATCCGGGTCAATATCTCGGATCTGGCCGCCATGGGCGCGAAGCCGTGGGCCTATACGCTGACGACGGCCTTCGGGCCGGCGGTCGACGATCCCTGGATCGAACGGTTTGCCGCGGTCCTGGGCGAGGAGCAGAAGACTTGGAACATCGGATTGATCGGCGGCGATACGGTGGCGACGCCGGGTCCGTCGAGCTTCACGGTCACGGCCTTCGGGACGATCGGGGCCAAGCAAAACCCTTTGCGGCGAAACGGCGCGTGTCCGGGTGAACGGGTCTGGGTTTCCGGCACCATCGGCGATGGTGCGCTGGGCCTGACGGCGGTCCGGGGCGGGCTTTCCTATGTCGACGATGCGGATAGGCAATACTTGATCGAACGCTATCACCGCCCGACGCCGAGGGTAGCTCTCGGCCGCGCGCTTCTAGGCGTCGCGACGGCGGCGATCGACGTTTCCGACGGGCTGGTCGCGGACCTCGGCCATATCTGCGAAACGTCCGGCGTGGAGGCCGCGGTGGCGCAAGTTTCGGTGCCGTTGTCGCAAGCGGCCAGGGCGGCGCGCGACAAGGACCCCACGTTAATGGAATCGATTCTGACCGGCGGCGACGATTACGAACTTCTGTTCACCGCGCCGCCTTCGGCGGAACGGCGAATCCAAGAAATCGGCGACGATGTCGGCATTCAGGTGACGGAAATCGGCGTTGTCGTCGCATCGAGCGGCGGCGCGCCGGTTCGCGTCAAGGGACCGGGGGGGCGGGACCTTTCGTTTTCGAGAACCGGCTACACCCATTCCTGAGACCGTTGCCGGGATGATATACTGAAACAGCGCGCCGTTCGGTGCGGGCCAAACGAAGGGGGAATCGGCGACCGTGATGAAGAAATTGGTGATTGCCATGGCGGTCATCCTGATGCTGGCCGGTGCCTCGGTCAGCGTCATGAAATGGATGAACGTCGGTCCCTTCGCCAAGAAAGGGGTCGTGGCCGAGGCGCCGGCGCCGAAACCGGCGGCGCAGCCGCGCTTCGTCGATATGGAGCCGTTGGTCGTCTCCGTGTTCGACGGCGACAAACTGGCGGCCAATATTCAGATCGGGATCAAACTGGAAACCCTGAGCGACGCCAATGCCAGCGCCATTCAGAAAAAGATGCCCAAGATCAGCGATGCCTTTCTGCGCGACCTGCATGAGTTCATCCCGCGGCTGATGCGCCAATCCGACCGGATCGACGTTGTCGTGCTCAAGGACCGCTTGAAAGGGGTCGCTGACAAGGTCATGGGCAAGGACGTGATCTCGGGCGTTCTGATCCAGTCGGTTTACAATTCGCCCGCCAAAGGTTGATGTTCGGGTCGGCGGCACGGTCGAAAAACTACCCGATTTCAAGCCTTTTATCCCCCTTTTGGGTTGTTGCTTTATAGGGGATGTTCTGGCACTTTCCGTGCGGTCTTTTGGCGGCGCGGCGGTCAGCGGGCCGGTCCATCCATGAAGGGGAACCAGGGGAATGTCCAATACCTATACTCTCGTCTTGGCTGCGGGTGTGTTGGCGCTGGCCTACGGCGTCTACGCCATTCGCTCAGTGCTGGCGCAGCCGGCCGGCAACGAACGGATGCAGGAGATCGCGGCCGCCATCCAAGAAGGCGCGAGGGCGTACCTTAACCGGCAATACACGACCATCGCCATCGTCGGCGCCGTGATCGGCATTCTTCTCGGCCTCAAGCTCGGCTGGTCCGTCGCGTTTGCCTTCTTCACGGGCGCGGTGCTTTCCGGCGTGGCCGGCTACGTCGGCATGAACGTGTCCGTGCGCGCCAACGTGCGAACCGCCGAAGCGGCCCGCACCAAGGGGCTCGATGCGGCCATGGACGTCGCCTTCAAGTCCGGCGCCATCACCGGCATGCTGGTGGTCGGCTTGGCCCTGCTGGGCGTCACCGGCTACTACATGTTCATGCGCGGCATCGCCAATCCGGCGACCCCCGAGGGCATGCGTCACATCCTGGAAGCGCTCGTTGCGTTGGGCTTCGGCGCTTCGCTGATTTCCATCTTTGCCCGGCTCGGCGGCGGCATCTTCACCAAGGGCGCCGACGTGGGCGCTGATCTGGTCGGCAAGATCGAGGCCGGCATTCCCGAGGATGACCCGCGCAATCCAGCGGTCATCGCCGACAACGTCGGCGACAATGTCGGCGATTGCGCCGGGATGGCCGCGGACCTGTTCGAAACCTACG
>CAZDFF010000295.1:0-4253 GCA_964504425.1 uncultured Hyphomicrobiales bacterium | reverse complement strand
AGTCGGCGCACGGCCGGTCCTTGGTCGCGACGGTGCGAAGGCGCAGCAGCCCGACGTCGGCGCGGCCGGGGCACGGCGCCTTGTCGAGCACCTCGGTCCAGGCGTAGATCGTGTCGCCGGCGAAGGTCGGGTTGACGTGGCGCCCGCCGTTGATGGCGGCGACGCGGAACGCGTTCTGCAGGCCGTTGAAGGAAATGGCGCGGGCCAGCGCGATGACGTGGCCGCCGTAGACGATGCGCCGGCCGAAGCGGCCGTCCTTTTCCGCGTGCAGATTGAAGTGCACCCGCGCCGTGTTCTGGTAAAGCCGCGTCGCCATGGTGTGCTCGGCCTCTTCGACGGTCATGCCGTCGACATGGTCGATGCGCTCGCCTTTCTCGTACTCGTCCCAGCGGGCATCGCTTCCCGCCAGCGCGCAATCGTACCCGGCAAGATCGAGCCCGTCCGGCACGCGGATGTCCCCGGGCGCGACCGCGTCCTTCAGCGCGGGCACGGTTTCGGCGGGCGCGGGTGCGGCCTCGTCCTTCTTGCGCACCATCACCCAGCGCACGTAGTCGAGCACCGGCTCACCGTTCTGATTCGTGCCCGCCGTGCGGACGTAGACGATGCCGGTCTTGCGGTTGGAATTTTCCTTGAGCCCGATCACCGTCGATGTCGCCGAGATCGTGTCGCCGGGATAGACCGGCACGCCGAACGTTCCTTCCGCATATCCGAGGTTGGCGATGGCGTTCAGGGAAATGTCCGGCACCGTCTTGCCGAACACGACGTTGAACACGAAGACGTCGTCGATGGGGGCGTCGGGCAGGCCGATGCGGGACGCGAACAGCGAGGACGAATTCACCGCGAGGCGCGAGCCGTAGAGCGCGACGTTGAGCGCGACGTCGCCCTCGGTCAGCGTGCGCGGCGTCGCGTGCACGAACGCCCGGCCGACGTGGAAGTCCTCGAAGAAGTTGCCGGTCCCGGTCTTGCTCGCCAACGCCGTCGCCTCAGGCCGCTTTCATGGCGTCGATGGCCTCGGCGAGCGCGACCATGCGCCGGGCGCCGATCACGTGCAGGTTCTCGATCAGCTTGCCGTCGACCAGCACGATGCCCTTGCCTTGCTTCTCGGCTTCGGCGTGGGCGGCGATGATCTTGCGCGCCCAGGCGACTTCGGAGTCGGACGGCGCGAAGGCCTCATTGGCGGCGTCGATGGTCTTGGGGTGGATCAGCGTCTTGCCGTCGAAGCCCAATTCGCGGCCCTGCTTGCAGGAATAGGCGAAACCCTCGTCGTCGTTGAGATCCAGGTGCACGCCGTCGAGGATGGCGATGCCCGCCGCCCGCGCCGCCAGCAGGCACAATCCCAGCGACGTGATCATCGGCAGGCGCTCGCGGGTGTGCGCCGCGTTCAAATCCTTGGCCAGGTCCGACGTGCCCATGACGAAGCCGCCGACGCGCGGACTCGCGAACGCGATCTCCTCGGCGTGCAGCATGCCGAGCGGCGTTTCCATCATGCACCAGACGGAAAGCGACTTCGGCGCGCCGTTGGCGTCCATGATCGCTTCGGCTTGGCGCACGGTGTCGGCGCTCTCGACCTTCGGCAGCAGGATCGCGTCGGCGCCGAACGTGGCGGCGGCGGCGACGTCGTCCCGGCCCCACGGCGTCGTCAGCCCGTTGGTGCGCACGATCAACTCGCGCCGGCCGTAGCCGCCGCCCTTGACGGCGTCGCGGATCTGGCCGCGAGCGGCTTCCTTGGCGTCCGGCGCAACCGCGTCCTCGAGATCCAGGATCAGGCCGTCGGCCGGAAGCGACCGGCCCTTCTCGAGCGCGCGGGCGTTGGAGCCCGGCATATAAAGAACGCTGCGGCGGGGCCTGGCTGTCTTCGACATGGGTCGGTCCTTTTCCATGCTGCAATGCAAATATTGGGTCGCGCGAACCTACAAATAAAGCCGCCTCTATGGCAAGGTCGCGTCATGGGGATTCTCTCGGTGCAGTCCCGCGTCGTTTTCGGCCATGTCGGCAATTCGGCGGCAGCCTTCGCGCTCGAACGCCGGGGCCACGATGTCTGGGCCGTCGATACGATGCGGCTCACGAACCATCCGGGGCACGGGGCGCGGGAAGGCGGCGCGGCGGACCCGGCCGAGGTCGCCGCCCTGATCCGCGGCGTCGAGCGCACGGCCGGGTTCGAACGCTGCGAGGCGGTACTCGGCGGCTACCTCGGGCGCGCGGCCACCGGCGCCGCGCTGCTCGATGCCGTGGGGCGCATCAAGCGGGCGAACCCCGACGCGGTCTTCTGCCTCGATCCGGTGATGGGCGACGACGCCGAAGGTCTTTATGTCGCCGAAGACGTCGCCGCGTTCGTCGAAAGGGAATTGGTTTCCGCCGCCGACATCCTGACGCCCAACCTGTTCGAACTGTCGCGACTCGCAGGCCACCGTCCGGCGACGCTGGTCGAGACGATCGACGCGGCGGAGAAGATTCGAACGCGAGGCGTTCGCGCGGTCGTCGTCACATCGTTGCCGTGCGCCGCCGATCACGTTCGCTTGAACGAAAACAGTCAGCAAGTTGTCAGCAATCTGGTCGTCGCCGACGGCGTTTGGCTTGCGACGACGCCGCGACTCGAAAGAAAAGCCAAGGGCGCGGGCGATTTGCTTGCGGCGTTGTTTCTCTCGTGGCAATTATCGGGTGCCGGATGGGCGGCCGCTCTCGGCCAGGCAACGGCGAGCGTGTTCGGAATTTTGGAAGCGACGGAACCCGACGCGCTCGACATGGCCCTGATCGCCGCCCAGGGGGAACTCGTCGCGCCGACACGCTCGGTCGACGCGACGAGAATTCGGTAACGGACGACGGTTGTGGAATGGCTCGCGGATATCTCGACGCCGTAAAAATCCTGTTGGTCGACGACAATCCCTTCACCTGTCGCCTGGTGCGGCAGGTGCTGACGGTGTTCGGCGCGCGCGACTTCACGATCTCGCACGACGCGCAGGAAGCCTACAACCTGGTCGGCGACAAGATGCCCGACCTTGCCATCGTCAACTGGCAGATGAAGCCGGTCACCGGGCTCGACCTGGTGAAGCGGCTGCGCAAGGATGAAAAGAGTCCGAACCCGTTCCTGCCGATCATCATGATGACGGCGTTCGCCGATCCGAAGCACGTGTTCGCGGCGCGCGACGCCGGCGTCAACGAATACGTCATCAAGCCGGTCTCGGCGAAGGCGCTGTACGGCCGCATTCAGGCGGTGATCGAAAAGCCGCGCCGGTTCGTGCGCGTCGGCGAATTCTTCGGGCCCGACCGCCGCCGCCACGGCGACATCTTCCCGGGCGCCGACCGCCGCGGCGCCGAGGGCGAGGAAAAGAAGGTCGCGGCGCAGGGCCCGGTCGCCGACATGAAGCAGGACGAAGTCGACCGGCTGTTCAACCCGGACGAGGTCGCGAACGGCAACGGGGCCCAGAACGGCAAAGCTGCGAACGGCGCAAAGCCGGCGGAAAAATAACGGCACGAAAAAGGGCAGGATCGCTCCCGCCCTCGTTCACGCGCACTTGACGATGGTTGGCGTCAAGCCGCCTTGCGCATGTAGGACTTGATCAGTTCCTCGGCGATCTGCACCGCGTTCAAGGCCGCGCCCTTGCGCAGGTTGTCGGAGACGATCCACAGGTTGATCCCGTTGGCGACCGTCGGGTCCTTGCGGATGCGCGACACGAACACGGCGTCCTCGCCGGCGCATTCGGTCGGCGTGACGTAGCCTTCGTCGGCCCGGTGGTCGATGACGGAAACGCCCGGCGCCTTCTTCAGCGCGGCGCGCGCCTGCGCCTCGGTGATCGGGTTTTCGAATTCGATGTTCACCGCCTCGGCGTGACCGATAAAGGTCGGCACGCGCACGCAGGTCGCGGTCACGGCGATGCCGGGGTCCATGATCTTCTTGGTTTCGACCACCATCTTCCATTCCTCCTTGGTCGAACCGTCTTCCATGAAGACGTCGATGTGGGGAATGACGTTGAAGGCGATCTGCTTGGTGAACTTGTGCTTGTGGTTCAGCGGCGGCTCGTTGACGAACACGCCGCGCGTCTGGTTGAACAGCTCGTCCATGCCGTCCTTGCCGGCGCCCGACGTCGATTGATAGGTCGATACCACGACGCGCTTGATCTTGGCCAGGTCGTGCAGCGGCTTCAGCGCGACGACCATCTGGATGGTCGAACAGTTCGGGTTGGCGATGATGCCCTTCTTCTTGTAGCCGGCGATCGCCTTCGGGTTGACCTCGGGGACCACCAGGGGCACGTCCG
>CAZDFF010000294.1:0-4302 GCA_964504425.1 uncultured Hyphomicrobiales bacterium | reverse complement strand
GTTCCACGCCTGCTGGCCACCGACGCTTTCGCAGCGACCCTGCCGGAACGCGACCGCAAGATCCTCGTCGCGCGCCGCCTGAAGGACGAACCGGATACGCTGGAAGATCTCGGCCGCGACCTTGACGTCAGCCGCGAGCGGGTGCGCCAGCTCGAGGTCCGCGCCTTCGATCGCTTGCAGAAGAAGGTGATGGAACTGTCGGCGCAGCCGGCGGCTTGATCCGAGTCTAATGGAAACGACGGCGCCGTCCCGCAAGGGCGGCGCCGTTGGCGTTTCGGAACCGCTCTAGTGCACGAGCAGTAGGCCGTCGACGGTGCGCAGTTTGGCCGGCGCGATCAGCACGCGGCTGGCGACCTGGACCGAGTGCAGCCTGCCTTCCAGGTTGGTTTCCCAGAAATCGAGAAATTTCTGCAGCACTGGGAACTTCGGCGCCAAATCCAGGTCCTGCCAGATGTATTTCTGTAGCAGCGCCGGATGGTCGGGCAGCCGGTAGGTGATTTCCGCCGTGGTCAGGCGGTAGCCCTGCAACTGGCGTTCGAGCGCGGTCGTCATTCGAGGCCTCCGTGCGTCGTTGCGGTCTCCGCCCGAATGGTAGCCGAGATTTTTTTAAAAACTCAATATTATTGAGTTATATCAGATAATTAGCACTCGTCCCCCGCGACGGCTGCCAATCGCCGTGCCGCCAGCATCCGGTCCAATCGGTCGTAGCTGGCGGCGATGCCCTGTTCCATCGACGGATTCAACGCAATGTCGCGGCCTTCCGGCGTTTCGTACATGACCGTCGTGGTCATCGTCGTCTTGCCGGCGCGCTCGACGAAGATGATGGTGACGAGCGCCTCGCCCGGATACCACGCCTCGTCGAACAGCTCGGTCGCGACGATTCGCTCGTTCGGCACGATCTCGCGGTAGAAGCCGCCCATGCCCATGACGGCGCCGTCGCGGCCGTGCCGCCATTCGTAGCGATAGGCGCCGCCGACTCGGAAGTCGACCTCGCACGTCGGCATCGACCAGTCCGGCGGCCCGAGCAGCCATTGCCACAACAGTTCCGGCGTCGTCATGCACTCGAACACCAGCTCGCGCGGCGCGTCGAACGTGCGGATCAGCGAAAGCTCGCGATCCGACGGGGTCGCGACCCGCAGCTTGCGGTCGTCGGCATCGGTCATGGCCGCTCTCCTCATACGATCAGCCGAACTCGACGACGCTCAAACCGATCAGGACGACGAACGCGGCGACGAGCCCACCGACGAACAGCCAGCGCCGCAGCGGCGTGTTCAGGACGATCGTGCCCTGGCGGGCTTCCTCGGGGGTCAGCACCGTGCGCGATTCGTCGGCGTCGTCCCGCGGTTGCCGGTCCCGTGCCGGCCCGCCGGCATGGAGTCCCGATACCGGCATCGGGTCGCTCGCCGGGAATGACTTGTCCAGCATGTCGTCGACCTGGCGTTCGGAACGCGTATCGCGGCGGGGTGTTTCGTCGGCCATAGGGTCCTCGCTTCGCCGTGATCGCGAAAGGGGAATCGTTCGGCGCCCGGGGCATCGGTCGCGTCCGTACCATTCGATATAGTGACTATCGTGCGAATGAAAACCCCGACCTGTGACCAATCCGTGACGACAGGCTTCCGGCGCCCTTTCGCCGTTGCGGCGCGGCCCGGGCCGCGTACTCTACCGGAACGGGGGCACGACAACGGGGACCGAACGTATGCAGGCCGCCCTCAATCGCCCCCGGGCGCATTTCCGCCACGACGGCACCGCTGCGCCGAGCGTCGTCGCGTGCGCCGCGCCGCGCCGCGGTACCCGGCGCGTCCTCAGGCGGTTCGCCGCCCTCCACGCGCTGTCGCCGCCCGAACACGCCGCCGTGTGCGCCGCGTGCGGGCCCACCGTGAATTTCGCCCCGGACACGGACATGGTGGTCGAAGGCGAGCGGATTTCGCGCGGCTACGTGGTCGAGGAGGGCTGGGCCTGCCGCTACCGGCTGCTGCGCGACGGCCGCCGCCAGATCCTCAATTTCATCGTGCCCGGCGACTGCATCGGCTGGTTCGCCGCCGGCGTCGGCGACGGCGTCGCCGATCATTCGGTCGCGACCCTGACCCGGTGCCGGGCGCATCCGTTCGCGCCGGCCGATCTCGCCGCCGTGCGGCGCAAATTTCCCGCCGTCCGCGCCGCGTTCGATCGCACCATCCGGCGCGACCTGGCGATGCTGCGCGAGCGCGTCGTCGATCTCGGCCGCCGCACCGCGCGCGAACGCCTGGCGAACCTGTTGCTCGAACTCCGCCATCGGCTTGGCCGCGTCGGCCTGTCGGACGGCCGCGCGTTCGAACTGCCGGTGACCCAGGAAACGGTCGCCGACGCCCTGGGCCTGAGCGTCGTGCACGTCAACCGCATCCTGCGGCGGCTCAGCGCCGAGGCGGTCATTCGCTACCGGCCGGGCAGCATCGCGCTGCTCGACCCCGGAGCGCTCGCCGCCATGGCCGAATTTCGCGGCGACGGCCCGCGCCGCATCGCCAACGACGGAGGATAGCCATGCCAGCCAAATCGAAAGCCCAGCAGATGGCCGCCGGCGCCGCCCTGGCCGCCAAGCGCGGCGAGCGGAAGGTTTCCGAGCTCAAGGGCGCGTCCAAGGACATGTACGAATCGATGACCGAAAAGGAACTCGAAGAATTGGCCGAAACCCCGCGCAAGGGCCTGCCGCGACGAAAGCAGGGCTAGCGCCCAAACGCGAACGCCGCCGGCGATGGCGCGTCGCCGACGGCGTGCCGTTCGGTTTTCGGCGGCCCGTGCCGGACGGTGGAACGGCGCGGGCCTCGCGTTCAGCCCCAGTAGGGCGGAATGCCGTAATAATTATGCAGGCTGGTGCCCCAGGCGCGATCGGTCCAATCGACCGTTTCGTCGCGGCCGAACGTGGGCGCGCCTTCGAGCGTCTTCTTGTCGAGGGCGACGACGTAGCCGTCCTCGCCGGTGTCGTATTTCAGCACGCCCCACGGCAGCGGGTGATGGCGGTCGCCGATGCCGAGGAATCCGCCGAACGACATCACGGCGTAAACCACCTTGCCGGACCGCTTGTCGATCATCACGTCCTCGACCGAGCCCAGCTTTTCGCCGCCCGTGTTGTAGACGGTCGTGCCCTTTACCTTGTCGGCGCTGATCAGGGTATGGGTTTCGTCGGTATCGATGTCGCGGGGCTGTCGTGCCGGTTTGTTCATGTCGGTCTCCGTTTCGGATTCGCATGCCGGCGGATCGGGCCGGCGCCGATGTTCGAAAGGATTGCCGCCGGAAGCCCCACATCTTCGCGCCCCGCATCCGGTCGCCTTTCGCTGCGACGATGGTACCGAAACGCCCGGCGCGCGACTTAACACAGGATAAGGCGGCCCGAGGAATTTTCGGATCGCGCGGCGAGAAGAGGAGTGGGAAACCACCAAGGCACCAAGACACCAAGGAATTATCCGCGCCGTAGGCGCAAGAATCCTTCTTGGTGTCTTGGTGGTGAAACTTCTTTTCAGCCGACCGGCGTCGGCGATGACGGCGCGGCCGAGTTATTTACGGATCGACGTCCCGCCCGAAATCGCGCGCGCGGGCAAGGTCGACACCGTCGAGGGGCGCGGCCGCCAGTATTTCTTTGAGGCCCACCGGCGTCATGCCCTTGGCGGCGATGACCGACGCGGCGGCGGGCGAGGCGAGGAATCGGATCAAGGCCTCGGCCGCTTGCGGCTGCCGGGTGCCGGCGCCGATCCCGGCGGCCCAGGTGAATTTATCCGGGTCCTGCAATTCGGGCGGCAACAGGTCGGCAAGCGCATAGCCGGGCGCGACGAGAATTTCCATCGGCTGCGTGATCGCCAGTTCGGCGTCGCCGCCCTCGTCGGCGTAATCGACCAGCGAGCCCTCCATGAGCACGGCCTTGGCCGTGACCGCCGCGCCGATGCCCAGCCTTTCGACGACCGCCATGAAATGAATCCCGCTGGCGTGGCCCAACGCCGGGTCGGGGTAGGCGACGGACTCGGCCGCCAGCAGCGCGCGCCTCACGTCGTCGTCGGACTCGAGTCTGGGTTTCGCCGCGCCCGCGCGCACGGCGACCGCGACGCCGGAACGGGCCAGCGCGACGATGCCGCCCGCCGCGATCCGGCCTTCGCCTTGCAGCGACTCGAGAAGATGCTTTTGCGCGACGACGACGTCGCAGGGCTCGCCCGCGCGAATGCGCGCGCCGATGGCGCCGGCCGAATCGTAATCGAAGGCGAGGGGAGTCCCCGTCGCCGCCACGAACGGTCCCGCGAGATCGTCCATGGCGGGCTTGAGGACCAGGGCACAGAGGAG
>CAZDFF010000293.1:0-4359 GCA_964504425.1 uncultured Hyphomicrobiales bacterium | reverse complement strand
TCCAGTTCGAACCGGCCGTTGACCATGTAGGCGGGCTGGTCGACGTGATCGAGCGTCAGGCGCAGGCCGCGATTGCCGGGCGCGCCTTCGACCTGTCCGCGCCGGGGGTCGGCCGCAGGGGCGGCGTCGGGCCGAGGCTCGGCCGAGGTGCCGGATTGCACGATGCTTACGATTTCCGCCATGGTGAAACCTTCTCGTTTCAGTTCGTTTACGCGGTAAACGACGTCGACGGCGGCGGCCGGAAAATGTCCGATGCGGGGAATCGTGCGTCCGCCGCGCGATGCCGTGGCGACTTCGGGTTTCGGAAGGATGCCCAGGGCGATGTAGTTGTTGAGCGTTGCCCTGGAAATTCCGGCCCGTGCCATCAGCTGGCGGCTGGTCAGCGTCGGTTCTCCTGCCTGCACGCGTCACTGTCCCTTCTGGTCAGTGTTAAGAAGTTATTTAGACATCTAATGGGCTGTCAACTGAATTTAGACAATTAAAAATTAACCACATCGCGAAATTCGACTCTGAAACCAAACACTTAGACCGTTACTTAGGCACCCGCATGAGTCCAAATCCTTGAAACAAGAGTCTAATTTGAATCCCGTCGGCGGCCGCGGCGGGGTTTGAAACGCACCCGCCGGGGGCCCATAAATGATTCATGGAAACAGCATCGCGACGGGAGGCCGGAATGCCATGCGGACGGAAAATCGTGAAAATCGACGCGGGGCGATTCGCGCCGCGCTCGTTCTCGTTGGAGTCCTGGCGATGACCGCGCCCATGGATGCGTCGGCCGCCGGCGCCCACGATTTCCAGTTCACCCGGATCGAGGGCGGGCCGCTGCCGTTGTCGGATTTCAAGGGCAAGGCGGTGCTGGTGGTGAACACCGCGTCCCGCTGCGGCTATACGCCGCAATACACCGGTCTGCAAAAACTGTGGCGGGCCTATCGCGACAAGGGCCTGGTCGTGCTGGGCGTGCCGTCGAACGACTTCGGCGGCCAGGAGCCCGGCACCGCCGCCGAGATCAAGACCTTCTGCGAAACCAACTTCGAGGTCGATTTCCCGCTCGCCGGCAAGGAACCGGTGAAAGGCGACGCGGCGCATCCATTCTATAAGTGGGCGGCGAAGGAACTGGGCCCCGAAGCGGCGCCGAAGTGGAACTTCCACAAGTACCTGATCGGGCCGGACGGCAAGCTGGTCGGCTGGTTTTCGACCAAGACGTCGCCCGACGCGCCGGACCTGACGGCGGCCATCGACGCCGCGATCAAAAGCGCGAAATAGCCGTTAGCGCAGTCCGGCCCAGATCATCGCCACGCCGGAAACCAGCAGCACGACGTCGAGCACGTGGCGGAACATGTCCGCGCTCATGCGCCCGACCACGAATTTCGCGGCGTAGGACCCGACCATCAGCGACGAGCCGACGATCAGGCCCTTGGCGATGGAATCCCACGGCAGCGCGTCGAAACTGCGGAATGCCACGACCTTGCTGACGTAGATTGCGAGCGAGCCCGCCGCCTCGGTGGCGATGAAGGCGCCCTTCACCAGGCCGTAGGCGGCGAAGGCGGGGACGCTCAACGGGCCGGTCGAGGCGACCACGCCGGTCAGAAACCCGATAGCGCCGCCGGCGATCGCCATCTGCCACGGCCGCAGCGTGTACCGCTTCGCGGTCAGCCAATGCCGTACCGGGATCATCGACAGGAAGAACACGCCGAGCGCGATGTCGACCGTCGCGGCGGGCAGGACCAGCAGGGTGCGCGCGCCCAGCGCCGCGGCGGGGACGGCGGGAACCGAATAGGCGAAGAAGGCGCGCCAATCAATCTCGCGCCACCACGACGCCATCTTGGCGACGTTTCCCATGACCGACGCGACGGCCATGATCGGCACCGCCTGCTGCGGCCCGAACTGCAATACGAGCAAAGGAAGCAGGACGATCGACGCGCCGGTGCCGATGATGCCGCTGACGATGCCGGCGAAAAACCCGACGGACAGGACCAGAAGATATGCGGTCACGAGTGCGCGCTCTTGCCGGGGTGGGCGGAAAATCCGAAGGGAGCATGAGAATGCCCGCGCCGTGCGTTCCCGTCGAGGCGGTTGGTTATTTAGCCGGACGGGGTGTTGCCCCTATGGTCCGAACCTTCGCGCGCATTCATTGCAAATCTTCGTGATCGCACGCACTTTTCTCTATGTGTATAGGTAAAAAGTATATATAACTTTCAATAGATATAGTTCTAAAGTATTAACCATAACATGTTGCTTTTGCGGAAAGGGCGTCGCGTTGAGGCCCGTGTTGGGGAATTAACCCGGACCTGAATAAAGAGCGTGCCCCCTATCCGCCCTGGGAACGAGGGATTTGGGGATGGACTGTAATATTGCGGAGCGTCGCGATGCGGCGCTGGAGGATATGTCTGCGATCCTCGAGCGTCATGTGCAATTCGTTTACGGCAAGCCCGGCGGCCAGCGCGCCGAGTTCAAGGCCAAGGACCTGTCCGGCGTCGATCTGGCCAGGCGCAATCTATTCGGCGCCACGCTGACCGGCGCCAATCTCAGCCGCGCCAACCTGAGCCACGCCGATCTCGGCGGCGCCGATCTGTTCGGCGCCAACTTGGCCGGTGCGATCCTGGCGGATGTCAATCTAAGCCGCGCCGATCTCAGGGGCGCGGTCATGACCGGCGCGGATCTGTCGCGCGCCAACCTGTCGGGCGCCGACATGCGCCCCGGCACCGTCATGCAGGCGGCGGTCAAGCTCCCGCTCGAGGATATGACGCCGGAGGAAAGGGCGTCCGCCGCGCGCCTGCGGAAAAGCGTCGGGAGCGTGCGCATGGAGCGTGCCACGTTGGAAGCCGCGGATCTCGAAAACGCCGAGATGCAGTCGGTCGATCTGCGCGGCGCCAACCTGACCCGCGCCAACCTGACGGCGGCGAAGCTGCGCTACGCGATCCTGGCAGGCGCGCAACTGGCGGAAGCCGACCTCAGCCGCACCGTGCTGGTGGGGGCGGACCTGAGCGGCGCCAAGCTGTGCGGCGCCGTGCTGGCCGGCACCAACCTGATGCACGCGGACCTGACCGGGGCGACGATGCCGGTCAATCTGGAACACCTGGACCGCGCGCTCCGCGATCCGCTTTACGAACACGGCACCTGGGTGTCGTCGGGCGGCAAGCGGGGCAAGCGCGGCGAATTCCGTCAGATGAACATGAACAACCTGATCCTCGACGGGATCAATCTCAGCGCCGCCGACTTTCGGGGCGCCAACCTGGAAGGCACCACGTTCCGCAATTCGCTGCTGGTGTTCGCCGACATGTCCGGCGCGCACATGACGGGCACGGTACTCGACGGCGCCGACATGGACGGGGTCAAACTGATCGGCGCCGACCTGAGCAAGGCCTCGATGGTCGGCGTCCGCTTCCGTTCGGTGATCGCCGCCAAACCGAAAAGCACCGCCGGGGCGAAAAGCTGGCCCGCCGACCTGACCGGGGCCAACCTGACCGGTGCCGACCTGACCAAGGCGCATTTCTACGGCACGCAGATCGGCCGCGCGGTGTTCGACGGCGCGCGCTTGGAAGGCGCCGTGTTCGAAAACTGCCAGGGCGTCGGCGAACCGTTTCGCCAGACCGCCGCCGGCCTCGGCGCCGTGTTCAAGGAACAGCATTGAGCGGCGCAGATACAGATACGGTGCTTGCGCGCGCTGTCTGTCGGTCGCAAACGACAAACGATATGCTTGTATGTTCGGTTTAATTTTATCCCTATTTTTCATCCGGTTGATGTCGGTTCTCAGATTTTGATAAGTTATTGTTGCCGCGCGGTCGGGGGACGCGCCAAGACTCGGGACTAAAAAATGACGCTTGGAAGTGCCGCTCCATGGGCGACCGCCAAGGCGCCGTGGTTGTGAATTCGTCTCCCTCGGATACGGGATTTGCCGCCGAACGCGCCGCGATCTTCGACGCCTTGCCCGCGCACATCGCGCTGCTGGATCGGGAAGGCCGTATCGTCGCGGTGAACGAGGCATGGCGGCGCTTCGCGTCGACCAATGCTTTCGCCGGCGCCGGTTTCGCCGTGGGGCGAAACTATCTCGATGTTTGCGATCGTGCGCGCGGCGACTTTTCCGACGAAGCGCGCGCCGTGGCCGCCGGCATTCGTTCCGTCTTGCACGGCGATTCCGAAACCTTCGCCATCGAATACCCGTGCCACGCGCCGTACGAACGGCGCTGGTTCCGGCTGACGGTGACGCCGGTCGATCGCGACCGGCCGACCGGCGCGGTCGCCATGCACATCGACATCACGGAACGGAGGCGCGACGAAATCCTGCGGGAATCGGAAGCGCGGATTTTGGAATCGATTTCGTCCGGCGCGGCATTGTCGACGGCATTGAATGCCATCGCC
>CAZDFF010000292.1:0-4420 GCA_964504425.1 uncultured Hyphomicrobiales bacterium | reverse complement strand
GGCGGCGGTCCCTGGGGCACCGAATGGGATGGTAAGGCAAGCCCTTGAGAACGCCCGAAAAGCCCTTGAATCTCAACGAACGGGCTTGCCACGTGCTGCCGTGCACAATATATAAACCTCAAGATCCCGACCCCTTTTCCCGGAGAGTTGATGAATGGCCCGCGTAACGGTCGAAGATTGCGTCGATAAAATTCCCAACCGCTTCGAGCTGGTGTTGATCGCCGCGCAGCGCGCGCGCGCCATCTCGGCCGGGGCCACCCTGACGGTCGCCCGCGATAACGACAAGAATCCGGTCGTCTCGTTGCGCGAGATCGCGGAGGAAACGGTGAACTTCGCCGAGCTCGAGGACTCGCTGATCAAGGGCATGCAGAAGCACGTCGAAATCGACGAGCCCGAGGAAGACAACGTCGACATGCTGGCGTTGCAGCAGGAAATGAGCGGGATGGTTCAGCCGCAGCCGTCGTCGGCCGACCTGAGCGATCCGCTCGACATGGACGACGACGTCGCCGACATGGATGAGAGCGGCGACATCATGCTGTCGGCCGAGGAAGGCGAGGGCGACGCCGTCGCGGCCGAGCCGGCCGTCGACGAGGATACCACCGGCAGCCCCTGAGGGGGATCGGCCGAACACGGGAGACCCCCTCGCATGCGCCGTTGGTTCGTGACACGAATGGACCGGCGTCGCGAGTTGGGGCGAGGCCCCGAGGGCATCTCGTGATCCGCCAATTCGAACTTGTCGATATGGTTCGCGCCTACGATCCGGGCGCGGACGAAGACGCCTTGAACCGCGCCTACGTCTTCGCCATGAAGGCGCACGGCTCGCAAACGCGGGCCTCGGGCGATCCCTATTTCTCCCATCCTCTTGAAGTCGCCGGCATCCTGACCGGCTACAAGGTCGACACCGCGTCGATCATCACGGCGCTGCTGCACGACACCGTCGAGGACACGTCGGCCAGCCTGGACGACGTCACCAACCTGTTCGGCGCCGAGGTCGCGCGCCTGGTCGACGGCGTCACCAAGCTGACGCGGATCGAATTCCAATCCGATCAGGCGAAGCAGGCCGAGAACTTCCGCAAGTTCGTGCTGGCGATGTCGGAAGACATCCGCGTGCTGCTGGTGAAGCTGGCCGACCGGCTGCACAACATGCGCACGCTGCATTACGTCAAGAGTCCGGAAAAACGCCGGCGCATCGCGCTGGAGACCATGGACATCTACGCGCCGCTCGCCGAACGCATCGGCATGCAGGAGTTGAAGAGCGAGCTGGAAGACCTGGCCTTCGCCGAATTGAATCAGGACGCCCGCAACAGCGTCGTCAAGCGCTTGGAATTCCTGCGCGCCCAGGGCGGCGACGTGATCGAGCGGATTCAGACGGCGCTGACGAAGACCCTGGCCGCGCACGGGGTGACCGCCCACATCTCGGGGCGCGAAAAGACGCCGTATTCGATCTGGCACAAGATGCAGCGCAAGGACGTCGGCTTCGAGCAGCTTTCCGACATCATGGCGTTTCGGGTCGTCGTGCCGACGATCGGCGAATGCTATCAGGCGCTCGGCGCGATCCACGCCGCCTATCCGGTCGTGCCCGGTCGTTTCAAGGACTACATCTCGACGCCGAAGCCGAACGGATACCGTTCGCTCCACACCGGCGTCTTCGGTCCGGAGCGTCAGCGCATCGAAATCCAGATCCGCACCAAGGAAATGCACGAGGTCGCCGAGCAGGGCCTGGCCGCGCACTGGCACTATAAGCAGGCCACCGGCCTGCAGGACGGCCGCCAGTACCGTTGGCTGCGCGAACTGCTGGACATCCTCGAGCACGCGTCGGGGCCCGAGGAATTCCTCGAACACACCAAGCTCGAGATGTTCCAGGACCAGGTGTTCTGCTTCACCCCACGCGGCGATTTGATCAACCTGCCGCGCGGCGCGACGCCGGTCGATTTCGCCTATGCGGTGCACTCGGAAGTGGGGGATCGCTGCGTCGGCGCCAAGATCAACGGCCGCATGATGCCGCTGCGCTCGGAATTGCGAAACGGCGATCAGGTGGAAATCATCACGTCGAAGGCGCAGACGCCGTCGCCGACCTGGGAACGGTTCGTCGTCACCGGCAAGGCCCGCGCCCGCATCCGCCGCTTCATCCGCTCGCAGGAGCGCGAACAGTATCTGCAACTCGGCCGCTCGATCCTGCAGCGCGCGTTCCGCGAGGAAGGCTACGACCTGACCGACAAGGCGTTGGCCGACGTGCTGAAGGTATTCAGCGTCGCCAGCGTCGACGATCTTTACGCGGTCGTCGGCGCCGGCAACCATACCGGCCGCGACGTGGTCGAGGCGGTCTTCCCCGGCACGCGCAAGAAGCGCGCCAAGAACGTGGTGCCGCTGGACAAGGCGCGGGCCAAGCAGGCGGGCAAGGACGGCGCCGCGAAGGCGGGCAAGGCGGCCGGGCACGCGGTGCCGATCAAGGGCCTGATCCCCGGCATGGCGATGCACTTCGCCGGCTGCTGCCATCCGTTGCCGGGCGACCGCATCGTCGGCATCGTGACCACGGGGAAGGGCGTCACCATCCACACCATCGATTGCGAGACGCTCGAAGGCTTCGCCGACACGCCGGAGCGCTGGCTCGACGTGGCGTGGGAAGTGGGCGAGTCCTCGGACACGGTGCACGTCGGGCGGGTCACTCTCACGGTCATGAACGCGCCCGGCAGCCTCGGCGATCTGTCCACCGTGATCGCCAAGAACGACGGCAACATTTCCAACCTGAAGATCGTCAACCGCTCGACCGATTTCTTCGACCTGCTGATCGACATCGAGGTCAAGGACGTCCGCCACCTCACCGACATCATCGCCGCGCTCCGCGCCACGCCTTCGATCAACTCGGTCGAACGGGCGCGAAGCTGACACCTCCATCGCCGGGAATTCCACCATGTCCAGACCGCTGCGCCTCGGCGTCAACATCGATCACGTCGCCACCGTCCGCAACGCCCGCGGCGGCGGCCACCCGGACCCGGTCCGCGCGGCGAAGACGGCGGCGGCCGCCGGCGCCGACGGCATCACCGCGCACCTGCGCGAAGACCGGCGCCACATCACGGACCGCGACATCGAACGCCTGATGGGCGAGATCGACCTGCCGCTGAACCTGGAGATGGCGGCGACCGACGAAATGCTGGCCATCGCGCTCCGCCACAGGCCGCACGCCGCCTGTATCGTGCCGGAAAAGCGCGAGGAGCGGACGACCGAGGGCGGGCTCGACGTGGTCGGCGGGTTCGCGCGCCTGGAGCCGGTGTGCGCGAAGCTGCGCGAGGCCGGCATCCGCGTGTCGCTGTTCGTCGAACCCGATGCCGCGCCGCTGGATGCGGCCGTCAGGTTAGGCGCGCCGGTGGTGGAACTGCACACGGGCGCCTATTGCGAGGCCGAAGGCGCGGCCCGGGACCGGGAACTGGCGCGCATCGCCGCCGCCGCCGCGCACGCGGAGAACATCGGCCTCGAATGCCACGCCGGGCATGGCCTGACGTTCGAAACCGTGGCGCCGGTCGCCGCGATCCCGACCGTCGTCGAACTGAACATCGGTCATTTCCTGGTCGGCGAGGCGATCTTCGGCGGCCTGGACAGCGCGATCCGGCGGATGCGGGCGGCGATGGAAGCCGCCCGGCGGTCGGCAACCGGCGCCGGCCGTTCGGCCTGAGGCGCGGCCAAGCCCATGATCCTCGGCGTCGGCACCGACCTTTGCGACATCCGCCGCATCGAGAAGACCTTGGCGCGGTTCGGCGCGCGCTTCACCGGCCGCGTCTACACCGACATCGAGCGCCGCCGCGCCGAGCGCCGGCATGGGCCCGCCGCCCGCTATGCCCAGTACTACGCCGCCAAGGAAGCCTGCGCCAAGGCGCTGGGCACCGGGTTCCGCATGGGCGTTTTCTGGCGCGACCTCGGGGTCGAGCACCTGCCGACCGGCCAGCCGTACCTGGTGATCGAGGGCGGCGCCATGGACCGCCTGCTGTCTCTGACGCCGCCCGGCATGGCGCCCCGGATCGATCTTTCGCTGACCGACGAATATCCTTACGCCCACGCCATGGTGGTGATTTCGGCCGACCCGGCGGGCGTGCGGCCTTGACAGGGGGGCCGTGCGCTGGCTTGATCGCCCCCCGGCGCCGCGCCGTGCGCCGGAAGACATTGAAATCCAATCTCTTTTAATGGAATCGACAATGGAGAAGCCGCGCGCCGGCGGGTTCGGGGAAACGCTTAGGACCGTCGTCTATGCGGTGCTGATCGCGCTCGTGGTGCGAACCTTCGCGTTCGAGCCGTTCAACATCCCGTCCGGATCGATGATCCCGACGCTGCTGATCGGCGATTACGTATTCGTTTCCAAGTATTCCTACGGCTACAGCCGTTACTCGCTGCCGTTCAGCATGCCGCTGATCCCGGAGCCCGATCGCGT
>CAZDFF010000291.1:0-4436 GCA_964504425.1 uncultured Hyphomicrobiales bacterium | reverse complement strand
ACGACCGCGCAAGCGATCGCACCAAAGGTCTTTAACCGCATTTCATTTTTCTCCTTTGCTCCCTGCCGGCGACATCGTCGCCGCGATTGAATCCCCGTGGACCGTTCGTCATTGCGCGAGACATCCCCATCCGACCTCGACGCGTCACGGGTTCCGCCGCGAGCGTAGCAATATCCCAACTAAATGAATATGAAACTAACATGAAATGTGGTTTTTTTGTGGAATTGTTGTGAGCCCGTTCGGGAGTTTGTGGCCTTGGCGCGGACTCGGCGGACGCGCGAACGCCTCCGTCGGCGGGACGAATTGCGTCGACCGAAGCGTGGCGAGGATCAGGTCGTCGGTCTTTTGTCGGCGACGCGCTTGACGTTGGCCTTGGCGCCGCCCGTGGCGCGCGAGGAGCCGGCCGGCCGTTTCCCGGAATCCGCGACGACCAGTTCGACCTTGGCGATCGCCAGCCGTCGTTGCGTCTCGGCGTCCGGCGCGGCATCGCTCACCAGCGTGTCGACGCCGGTCAAGTCGCACAACCGCACGGGACTGGTCGCGCCGAATTTGGTCGAATCCATGCCGACAATGCATCGGTCGGCATGCGCCATCGCAGCCAACTGAAAGTCGGCCTCGTGCTTGAAGTAGACCATGAAGCCCTTGTCCATGTGCATCGCCGCGACGGACAAAACCGCGTACTTGACCTGAAAACGGGACACGAAAGCGATCGTGTCCTGGCCATAGGTGCCAAGGTCGTGCTCGCTCATTTCGCCGCCGGCGAGAAACACGCGATTGCTCTTTTCCGAGGCCAGCACGCTGGCGACCTTCGACGAATTGGTGATGACGAAAAGATTGGCGCGTTCCATCAGGGCGATGGCGACGTGCACCGCGGTCGATCCGGTGTCGAGAATCAACGAATCTCCGTCCTCGATCCTTGCCGCGATCGCCGTGGCGATCCTTTCCTTTTCCTCGGCGTGCTCCATCATCCGCCGCTCGATCGGCGCCTCGCCGATCCGGCGCGGGACGACGACGCCGCCGTGAACCCGACGCATCGTGCCGCTGCCGACCAGCGGCTTGATGTTGCGCCGGATCGTTTCGTCGGAAACGCCCAGCATGTTGGCGAGTTCCACGATCCGACACGAACCGCGGCTTTTGACGATTTTGAGAATCGCCATCTGGCGAGGTGTCGCATACATGCCCTGTCGCCCTTCATCCGGCCCCGGTTGGAATGACGGCAGGGTAAAATCAAATCAACGCAATCTCAACAACAAGCTGCGTATCGATGTGTGGTTGGCGTGGTAATTTAGCGCATTATCGGCGAAAACCGCTCGTCCAGGGGCTTGGCGACGACATAGACGCAGCCCGCCATGCCGGGGGTCGCCGGCAATTCGCGGAGCGCGAACAGCGCGCCCCGATCCTTGAGCCGCCGGACAAAACCGGGCCCCTCGCCGGCGACGACCCAGATGCGCCCATGGAGAAGCGAGTCGAGCGGTTGGCCGCCGGCGTCGACGATGGCGCCAAGCGCATCGTTCCCGGAAAAGCTCGGGGGAAAGAAGGCGGCCATGCGGCCGTCCGCCTCGCCCGGCAGGCTGGCGAGTGCCATGGCACCGGCCAAGACGGCGCCCCAAAAGAGCGCCAACCCGGCAAACAGCAGCGCGGCAAAGCCATGACTCAGGCGGTCCATGTGTCGAGCGTATCCGCCAGCGCCATCCGCAGGCAAGACAGCGCACTTGCCTTGCGTTTCCGGCCGGGCTAGGCACGGGGCATGGCGGACGCCTTGCCCATACCCGAGAACGTGCTTTCCTTCTGGTTCGAGGGAACGCCGTCGGAGAAGCACTTCAAGGTCGACCCAACGCTCGACGCCGAGATCGGCCGCCGCTTCAGGCCGCTCATCGAAACCGCGATGGCGGGCAGGATCGACGATTGGGCGGCGACCGCCGACGGCGCCCTGGCGTTGATCCTGGTGCTCGACCAGTTCACCCGAAACACGGCGCGCGGTACCCCCGCGGCCTTCGCCGGCGACAAGAGGGCGCTGGCAATCTGCAAGACGTCGCTGTCGCAAGGCTTCGACAAGAGCCTGACACCTTACCGGGCGCTGTTCCTGATCATGCCGCTGATGCATTCGGAAAATCTGGGCGATCAGGAACGCTGCGTCGAGTTGATCGAACCGCTGGATCTGAAGGAAGCCTTCGACGCCGCCGTCCGGCACCGCGAGATCGTCGCCCGTTTCGGGCGCTTTCCACATCGAAACGCCGTGCTCGGCAGGCCGACGACGGCGGAAGAGGCCGCATACCTGAAAGAGCCGAATTCGTCGTTTTGACGGGCGCGGCCTTGATCCGGACGCGCGGGAACGCCATCATCCCGGCCATTCATCAGATCACGGAACAATCATGCCGCCGAAAACGAATCCCGCCAAACTGAACCCGTTGCAGCTCCGCACGCTCGCTCTGTTGCAGGAACTGGCCCGCCATCCGGAAACATCGGAAAAGGACGCGCAAAGCGGCTTGGTCCGGATCACGCACCTGCCGCACGCGCACGGCGACCACATGCATGTGGGCGAACTGGTCATCTCGTCGCGGGACGCCAGCGGCTTTTCGAACCCGGCGGTGTGGGCGGCGCTCGAAAGGAAGGGCCTGGCGAAGGCCGACTTTCCGCATGAAATCGCCCTGACGGCAGACGGCGTCGGCTACGTCACCGGCTTGCAGGTCGAAGCCAGGCACACGGACCACTGATCGGTTGCTCGCGTTAACGCGCGGCCAGAGCCGTCAGTTGGCCTCGACCAGTCTTTTATATTGATTGTTGTCGACCAGAACGGTTTCCGAGAGCGTCTTGATGCGGCTCGGCTGTCCTTCCTGGCTCAGTTGGAAGTGGGGGGCAACGCTGTGGCCGGCGATCTCGCGTTCGACGACCCAAACCGTGGGATAGCCGCCGACGCTCGAGAACCTGTCGCCAACCTGAATCTTCATCTTGGCCATGGACGCTTTCGCGCTCCTTTTCGGTTTATTCGAAGGGCGCGGCAAACGGCGGCCGCGCTTTCTTCGGGCCGGATATTGCCGTGCCGGACGGCGCCGGAAAAGTCCAAAATTTTACCTATTTTTTCGGTCGTGAAACGGCCCGGGCGATGCCGTCGAACGGCTGAAAACGGGCGCCATCCCCGGCGCCCGGCCGCCACCGCAAATGGCCCCAAGCCCGCCGTCGCCTCTATGGTAGACTAAGACGCGGCGGCATCCACGCATAATTAGAGGGAAACGGGCGATGGTGATTCGCGTTCCGGCACTGCTCGACGAAGAGCGCCTCGCCAAGATCGACGGCGTGTTGAAAAAGGCCGTCTACGGCGACGGCGGCGGAACGGCCGGGCCGGCGGCCAAGGCGGTCAAGGCCAACCTGCAACTCGACACCGCCAAGACCCCCGAGGCCGAACAGATCGCGCGTACGATCCTCGGCGCCTTTTGGGCCAACGGGACCGTGCGTTCGGGCGCGTTGCCCCGGCGCATCCTGCCGCCCCGGATCGCCCGATACGAACCCGGCATGGCCTATGGCGTCCACGTCGACAACCCGGTGATGGTCGAAGGCACGCTGGCGATCCGGACCGACGTTTCGGCCACGGTATTCCTGAACGACCCGAAGGATTACGCCGGCGGGGAGCTTATTTTGCGCCTGGAGTCGGGGGAAACGCGGGTCAAACTACCCAAGGGCGACGCTATTCTTTACCCCACGGGCGCGCTGCACGCGGTCGCGCCGGTGACCGAAGGCGTGCGCCTGGTCGCCGTGACCTGGATCCAAAGCATCGTCGCCGATCCGTTCAAGCGCAACCTGGTCTACGAACTCGACCTCGTGACCCGGTCGATCGTCCAGAAGATGCCCGACAGCGACGAGGCCAGGGTCCTGACCAGGACCTACGGCAACCTCGTGCGCCTGTGGGGCGAGGTCTGAACGTCTTACCGGGATTTGTCGCGCGCCGCGATCACTTCGATCGCGACCTTGAAAAAGGCATCGATCAGCGGCCGCTCGCGCCGTTCCGCTAGGCAGACGACGTAGGCCTCGGTGTGCATGTCGGCGTTTTCGACGATCAGCGGCTTCAGGCGCGGATGAGGGGCGAATTCCGGTTCCGAAACGACGCCGGTGCCGAGGCCGCGGCTGACGGCTTCGCGGACCGCCTCGCGGTGGTTGATCTCCATGACCGGGCGGACCGTCACGCCGGCCCGAACCAGCGCCGCGTCGAACGCCTGCCGGGTGGTCGAATCCAGCGTGCGCAGCACCATTTCCTCGCCCTCCAAGTCTTCGATCCGGATTCGCTTCCGTTTGGCGAGGCGATGATTGACGTGCACCGTGACCAAGATCGAATGCCTATTATAAAAGAGGCTGTAAAAGCGCTTGCCGGCGGGCGCGCGCGGCAGCACGACCACGTCGTTTTCGAACCGGTCGAGGCGATCGAGCACGTATTCGGAACTGCC
>CAZDFF010000290.1:0-4453 GCA_964504425.1 uncultured Hyphomicrobiales bacterium | reverse complement strand
GCGTCCAAGGTCGTGGTCGACTGGAAGCAGCAACCGAAAGGCGCCGATCTGAAGCCGCGCATCACGCTGCGCGACGCCAAGGGCGAGATCGTCACGCTGCCGAACGGCATCGAGGCGCGCTACTTCCTTTCGGTCGACGCCATCTTGTCGGTCGAGAACGAGCAGGTGGTCCATGCCGGCGACGTGCTGGCCCGCATCCCGCGCGAATCGGCGAAAACCCGCGACATCACCGGCGGTCTGCCGCGCGTGGCGGAACTGTTCGAAGCGCGTCGTCCGAAGGATCACGCGATCATCGCGGAAGCCGACGGGCGGGTCGAGTTCGGCAAGGATTACAAGTCGAAGCGGCGCATCGTCGTCGTTCCGACCGATCCGAACCTGCAGCCGACCGAATACCTGATTCCGAAGGGCAAGCACATCAGCGTCCAGGAAGGCGACTACGTACAGGTCGGCGATTCCTTGATGGACGGCAACCCGGTGCCGCACGACATCCTGCGCGTGCTCGGCGTCGAGGCGCTGGCGTCCTACCTGATCAACGAGATTCAGGAGGTCTACCGGCTCCAGGGCGTGAAGATCAACGACAAGCACATCGAAGTCATCGTCCGCCAGATGCTGCAGAAGGTGGAGATTTCGGCGCCCGGCGACACGACCTTCCTGGTCGGCGAACTGGCCGACCGGACCGAGTTCGATGCCGTGAACGCCAAGACCGTGGCCGAGGGCGGCAAGCCTGCGGCGTCGGTGCCGGTGCTGCAGGGGATTACCAAGGCCAGCCTGCAGACCCAGTCGTTCATCTCCGCGGCGTCGTTCCAGGAAACGACCCGGGTGCTTACCGAAGCCGCCGTTTCCGGCCGAATCGACAATCTTGTCGGCCTCAAGGAAAACGTCATCGTCGGCCGTCCGATTCCGGCCGGCACGGGCAGCATGCTCAATAAGTTCCGGACCATCGCCCAGGACCGGGACAAGGACATGGCCAAACTGGCCGCCGATAAGCAGGCCGAAACGTCGGAAGCGGCGTCGACGCCGGAAGCCGCGGCCGAATAGGCCGGTTTTCAGGCTCTCCGGAAGGCTCCGCGGGCGGGGCCTTCCGGCGTTGCTCGGCAACCTCTTAAGCCCTGAAAATCTGCCGTTGTTTTGCTTGACTGGGTAGGGGCCCGTGCATAGTATGCGCCCCTCTTCGAGGGGGTCCGGTGGTAGCCCTTTACGGGCTAGACGCGGATCTCAATGTAGTGTGTTGAAAAATTTGACGTGTTCGCCCCTCCGGGCGGGAGGTTCGACCGCCGGGAGGTGCTTGTTTTGCCCGTAAATGGGCGAAACGGCATGCGGTCTGCCGCAAGGAACGAGCATACGAATCGAGACTCTGCGCCGGGACGGGGTTCCGGATTTTATTTTGAGCCGACGGACGATTGGGTAAGGGAACGATGCCGACAATCAACCAGCTGATCAGGAAGCCCCGGCGGATGCCGGAGTCGCGCGACAAGGTGCCGGCGCTGAAGCAGTGCCCGCAAAAGCGCGGCGTTTGCACTCGCGTCTACACGACGACGCCGAAGAAGCCGAACTCGGCGCTTCGCAAGGTCGCCCGCGTGCGCCTGACCAACGGTTTCGAAGTCACCAGCTACATCCCCGGCGAAGGCCACAACCTGCAGGAACACTCGGTGGTCATGATCCGCGGCGGCCGCGTGAAGGATTTGCCCGGTGTTCGTTACCACATCATCCGCGGTACGCTCGATACGCAGGGTGTCGGCAACCGCCGTCAGCGCCGGTCGAAGTACGGCGCCAAACGGCCGAAATAAGGGTTCCCACCATGTCTCGTCGTCATGCCGCTGAAAAGCGCGAATTCCTGCCCGACCCGAAATACGGCGACATGGTCGTCGCTAAGTTTACCAACAGCCTGATGCTGGACGGTAAGAAGTCGGCAGCCGAAACCATTCTCTACAGCGCGCTGGAAACCATCGAAAAGAAGACCGGCCAGAACGCGCTGAAAATGTTCCACGATGCGATCGACAACGTGAAGCCCGCGGTCGAGGTTCGTTCGCGGCGCGTCGGCGGCGCCACCTATCAGGTGCCGGTCGAAGTCCGCTCCGAACGCCGTCAGGCGCTGGCGATTCGCTGGATCATCGAACTCTCTCGCGCGCGGTCGGAAAACACGATGACCGAGCGTCTTTCTGCCGAACTGCTGGATGCCGCCAACAATCGTGGCGCGGCGGTCAAGAAGCGCGAAGACACGCACCGCATGGCGGACGCCAATAAAGCGTTCTCGCACTACCGCTGGTAACGACTGGATTTCTGGACTATGCCGCGCACAACGCCCCTCAATCGTTACCGGAATATCGGCATCATGGCCCACATCGATGCCGGCAAGACGACGACGACCGAGCGCATTCTCTATTATACCGGCCGCTCCTATAAGATCGGCGAAGTCCATGACGGCACCGCCACCATGGACTGGATGGAGCAGGAGCAGGAGCGCGGCATCACCATCACGTCGGCGGCGACGACCTGCTATTGGCGCGACCATCGCGTGAACATCATCGATACCCCGGGCCACGTCGACTTCACGATCGAAGTGGAACGCAGCCTGCGCGTGCTGGACGGTGCGGTCGCCGTGTTCGACAGCGTCGCCGGCGTCGAGCCGCAATCGGAAACCGTCTGGCGCCAAGCCGACAAGTATCACGTGCCGCGCATTTGCTTCGTCAACAAGATGGATCGCATCGGCGCCGATTTCTATCGCTGCGTCAGCATGATCGTCGATCGCTTGGGCGCGAAGCCGCTGGTCCTGCAGCTGCCGATCGGCAGCGAATCGGATTTCGTCGGCATTATCGATTTGGTGAAAATGAAAGCGGTCATCTGGAAGGATGAGTCGCTCGGCGCCGAGTTCGAATACAAGGACATCCCGGCCGACCTCGCCGACAAGGCGAAGGAATACCGCCACATGCTGCTCGAAGCCGCCATCGAGCAGGACGATGCGGCGATGGAAGCCTACCTCGAAGGCAAGGAGCCGGACGAGGATATCCTGAAGAAGTGCATCCGCAAGGGCGCCGTGACCGGCATTTTCGTTCCGGTGATCTGCGGCTCGGCCTTCAAGAACAAAGGCGTGCAGCCGTTGCTGGATGCGGTGGTCGACTTCCTCCCGAGCCCGACCGACGTTCCGGCGATCAAGGGCGTCAAGGCCGGCACCGAGGACGTCATCGAGCGCACCAACGACGATAGCGAGCCGTTCGCGGCCCTGGCGTTCAAGATCATGAACGATCCGTTCGTCGGTTCGCTGACCTTCATCCGCATTTATTCCGGCGCCATCGCCAGCGGCACCCAGATCCATAACACGGTGAAGGACAAGCGCGAGCGAGTCGGTCGCATGCTGTTGATGCACGCGAACTCGCGCGAAGAAATCAAGGAAGCTTTCGCCGGCGACATCGTCGCGCTCGCGGGTCTCAAGGACACGACGACGGGCGACACGCTGTCCGACCCGACGAATCAGGTGATCCTGGAGCGGATGGAATTCCCCGAGCCGGTCATCGAGGTCGCGGTCGAGCCGAAGACCAAGAGCGACCAGGAAAAGATGGGCGTCGCGCTGGCGCGTCTTGCCGCCGAGGATCCGTCGTTCCGGGTTTCGACCGACCAGGAAAGCGGTCAGACCGTGATCAAGGGCATGGGCGAACTGCACCTCGAAATCATCGTCGACCGCATGAAGCGCGAGTTCAAGGTCGAGGCCAACGTCGGCGCGCCCCAGGTGGCGTACCGCGAAACGATCTCGCGCTTGGTGGAAATCGACTACACCCACAAGAAGCAGACCGGCGGCTCGGGCCAGTTCGCCCGCGTCAAGATCCGCTTCGAACCGCTGCCGTCGGGCTCGGGCTATCAGTTCGAGAACAAGGTTGTCGGCGGCAACGTGCCCCGCGAATACATTCCCGGCGTACAGAAGGGCCTTCTCAGTGCGTTGGACAACGGCGTGCTGACCGGGTTCCCGGTCACCGATCTCAAGGCCGAACTTTACGACGGCGCCTATCACGACGTCGATTCGAGCGCGCTCGCTTTCGAAATCGCGTCCCGTGCCGCCTTCCGCGAAGGCATGCAGAAGGGCGGTCCGAAGCTGCTGGAACCGGTGATGCGGGTCGAGGTCGTGACGCCCGAGGAATACATGGGCGACATCATCGGCGACCTGAACAGCCGCCGCGGCCAGATCGGCGGCATGGACCAACGCGCCAACGCGCGAGTCATCGCGGCTCAGGTGCCGCTTGCCAACATGTTCGGTTACGTCAACACCCTTCGCTCGATGAGCCAGGGGCGCGCCCAGTTCACCATGCACTTCGATCATTACGCTGAAGTTCCGCGCAATGTGTCGGAGGAAATCCAGACCAAGTTGGCTGGGTGACGGCGTGGAATTTCGAAGAAAACGGAGTCGATAGACCATGGCGAAGGAAAAATTCGAACGCACGAAACCGCACTGCAACGTGGGGAC
>CAZDFF010000289.1:0-4456 GCA_964504425.1 uncultured Hyphomicrobiales bacterium | reverse complement strand
GGTGGGCGTTTCTTGTTTTGCATTTTCGTTGGCGGAGTAAGCAATGACTTCTGCGACCGAATCGTCGAGGCCGGTTGCGCGGGTACTCGAATACGCCGTGGTAGGGGCGACGCTGGTGACCGTCGCCTATCACATTATGAGCGTCTTTTGGACGTTCCACGGTTCGATGCAGCACTACAGCACGCACATGATCATGATCATGCTGCTGCTTCTGCTGCACTTGGCGGCCGATCGCTGGCAAGTGGCCCAAGGCCGGGCGCGCCTGGCATGGTTGCTTTTCCTGGGCTCGATGATCGGCATGACCGTCGTTTCGCTTGGCTATCTGTACGTTCAGGCGGAAGCGCTGGAAATGACGCAGCCGTTCCTGACGCCGTTTCAGATGTGGATCGGCCTGATGCTGCTGATCCCGATCTTCTGCCTCAACTGGGTGGTATGGGGGTCGGCGCTGACCATCGTGTGCTTGGCATCGGCGCTCTATTTCGGCTTCGGGCAGATTTTTCCGGGGCCTGTGCGCGACCTGCGTCTGGCGCCCGAAACGGTCATAAGTTATCTCGCCGGCATGGGCGGCGCTCGCGGCGTCTACTCGTATATCCCGCTGTCGGTCGATACCTTGTTCCTGCTGCTGATTTACGGCGGCCTGATGGGCTCCACCCGCGTGCTCGACATGTTCGCGGAATTGGGCAAGGCGATCGGCAACTTCTTCCGCGGCGGCGTTGGCTATAGTTGCGTCGCGGCCAGTTCGCTGGTCGGCATGGTCACCGGCCAGACGGTGAGCTGCATCGCGCTGACCGGTTCGATGACGATCCCGACCATGAAGCGTCGCGGCTTCAGCGCGGACGAGGCCGGCGCGATCGAGACGATGGCCGCCAACGGCAGCCAGTTGATCCCGCCGATCATGGGCCTGGGCGCGTTCCTGATGGCCGTCATCCTCGGCGTGCCTTACGTCGATATCGCCAAGGCGGCCATTTTGCCCGCTATCCTTTACATGGTGATTCTGACGATCAGCGTTTACTGCATCATCCAGGCCTCTCCGAATATTCCGTATTCGCGCGAAAAGGTCGATTGGCGCGTGTTCCTTTGGGTTTTGCCGTCGTTCGTGCCATCGATCGTGACTGTCATCGTTTTGCTCTCCATGCACTTTTCGGCCAATTTGGCGGCGGTGTGGGGGATCGTCGTGATCGTTGCGATGAGCTGCCTGCGCCCGAAGGATTTGCGCCCGTCGATCAAGGAGGTCATGGGAGGCATGCGCGAAGGCGCGCTGGCCGGCGCCCAGCTCGGGATCATCCTGGCCGGAATCGGGATTGTCGTGCAGATGCTGGTGACCACCGGAGTCGGCACCGCGTTCGGCCGTTTGATGATCGACGTCTCCGGCAACAGCAAGGAAATCGCGCTGCTGCTCGGCATGGCCATCACGGTTTTCATCGGTATGGGGCTGCCGACACCGGCCGCCTATTCGCTGGCCGCCGTCGTCGTGATTCCATCGCTGATCGAGGTCGGCGTCGATCCGCTCGTGGCCCATTTCTTCGGCTTCTATTTCGCCGTCTTTTCGTCGTTCACGCCGCCGGTCGCGGTCGGGTGCCTGATGGCAGCCCGCATATCGGGGGGAAGTTTCTACAAGACGTGCTGGGAATGCTTCAAAATAGGAGCCGTCGCCCTCATCTTACCGTTTTTCATGGTGGCGTTTCCGAACGCGTTGAAATTCCCGAACTTCACCGCCGAAACCCTCATCGCCAGCGTTTTGCTTTGCGTGTCGGCGCTCATGTTGTCGGCGGCGATCTACGGCGCATTCATGGGCCGCCTTACGAAGGCCGAACGATATTATCTTATGCTCGGTCCGATTCTGACGGTCGTCTATTACGAGTACAATAACCCCTGGATCGCGTGGTTGCCCGTCGCCCTATTGATGGGCTTCGTCGCGCGGCGATTGCTTCAGCGCCGCCTAAGCCTGGACGTCAACCGGGGATGACCCCATGCGCCGCCATGCTATGATCGACGCCGGGAACGGCAAACCCGGGCCCAAGACGGGCCCGGTCGCCGACGGGTATGCGACCATGCAGGGCAGCGACGGCCGGATCGAAGATATCCCGTTGGATCGCGGCGGCGAAATCCCGCTGCACCGTCAACTGCGCCGCCATTTCACGCGCATGATCGACGACAACAGGCTGGGCGACGGCGACTATCTGCCGTCGACGCGGGAGCTGGCGGAACGGCTCGGCATCAATCGCTTGACGGCGCTGCGTGCGTTTCAGGCGATGCACCGCGCCGGCATCGTCCGGGTCCAGCCTGGCCGCGGCTATTACGTCGCCAAGCGCCAGGATCAGGCGATGACCGGCGGCCTGCCGCGCGAGCTGTTCGGCGCCCCCGCGACCTACGAGGCGCATCCGGAGAGCGCGTTTTCCGAAACCGTGCGTTCGGCCCGCGACATGCCGCTGTCGTTCGCGGTCGGCTATCCCGACATCAGCATGTTGCCGCTGAAGCAGATTCGCCGGCTGTTCGCGCGCTGGTCCGACGTCTTTGCCGGCGGCGACCTTGCCTATCAGGCGCCGGGGGGGCATCCGATGCTGCGTCAGCAGCTTTGGCGCTACCTGGAGGAACGCGGCATCGCCAAGACTGAAGACCGCGAACTTCTGGTCACGAACGGCGCCCAGCACGCGCTCGATATCTTCGTGCGCACGTTCCGCAAGGACACCGGCATGGTCGCGATGGAAACGCCGGCCTATTACGGCGCGCTCGCGGTTGTCCGGCTCAACGGCTTCACGGCGCTGCCCATTCTGCAGGACGATCAAGGGCTGTCGGTCGCGTCGCTGGCGGCACTGTGCAAGACGCGCCGGTTCGATTTTCTCTACACCAATCCGACCTTCAACAATCCGACCGGGCGAACCCTGTCGCGTCAGCGCCGTCAAGCGATCCTGGAATTGGCGCGCGAGTACCAGTTCATCGTCCTGGAGGACGATACCTACGCCGATCTCGGGTTCGGCGGGGCGCGGCCGCTCAGCCTGATGGCCATGGACGGCGAAAATCGGGTTTGCCATATAGGTTCTTTCTCCAAATCGTTCATGCCCGGCCTTCGCATGGGCTACATCGTTGGTTCCAAAGCTGCGATCCAGCGCATGGCCGATATCCACGGCGTCAACGACATGTGTTCGTCGACGCTGTCGCAGCTTGTCTTGTTTGACGCATTGGAATCGGGATTTTACGACCGCCATGTCAAGCGCATGCGCGCGGCCTATGCCAAGCGTTGCCGGGTGATGAGCGAAGTCATGCACGAGGAAATGACGTCGGGATGCCGGTTTACCGTGCCGAAGGGCGGTTTTTTCTATTGGATACGTCTGCCGGAACGCATCGATTGCCGGGAACTGCGCCAGCGCTGCAATACGGTCGGCGTCGACGTGGCGCTCGGGCCCGACTTTTTCGGCGAAGGGTTCGGCGGTAACTACGTGCGATTGAATTTCACGTTGCTGGACGAACCCGATATTCGCCTCGGCATCCGCCTGATTTCGACTCAGATCAAGAGCATGATGGGCGCGTCGCCGGCCTGACGGCCAAAGGGCGGATCAACCACCGCTCGGCCAAGCCTGAAATTCCCCCCGCGTGGCGCATTGGTGTGGAGGTGGTCTAGGAATTCAATGCGACCACACCGCCAAGCGCGGGACATTGCCTGGGTTCCCGGAGGACAATGAGGGCCAGCCACGAACGGGCTCTCGAGCCCGCGAACCTGAGGAGGGAATCATGTACAAGGAACTGCATTTCGATACGTGGGGAACGCTGGTCGACAACTATTCGATCTCCGAAGTCATCGAACAATACGTTTACGAAAGCAATCTGGCGAACCAGATCGCGCACGATTGGCGCCAGCACCAGAAGTGGGCGATGTTCTACACCACGCTGGCCGACAACTTCGTCATCCATCCGCAGCTGAACGACGCCTGCCTGAAGTGGGCGCTGGAGAAGAACAACGTCAAGCTGTCGGAAGCGCAGCAGAAGGAAATCTGCAGCCAGTACCACAAGCTTCGGGCCTATCCGGAAGTGGTCAACGCGCTGAAGGGCATGAAGGAACTCGGCCTGACGCTTCGCATCGTCGCCAACCCGACGAAGAAGATGATCGAGGATCACTCCCGCTATGCCGGGACGCTTCCCTACATCGACGAGATCGTCTCCAGCGGCGAAGAGGCACGTGCCTTCAAGCCGTCGCCGAAGGTGTTCCAATTGGGCATCGCCAAGGCCAAGTGCAAGAAGGAAGAGATCCTTTGGGTCACCGGGCATTTCTGGGAAATCGTCGGCGCCACCCGCCAGGGCCTGGCGACCGCCTGGGTCAACCGGGCGCAGCAGCCGATGCTCGACATCGGCATCAAGCCGACCTACACGGTGCCGCACATGCAGGCGCTCACCGACATCCTGAAGGAACAGATGCGCAAGGCCGGCTGAAGCGGCCGTCGAGTTCTACTTCTCCTCGTCA
>CAZDFF010000288.1:0-4465 GCA_964504425.1 uncultured Hyphomicrobiales bacterium | reverse complement strand
CTCGGCACATCGCCGCCGAGATGGAGAGCGAGGGCCTTTCGCCGACCCGGCGCATGGCGCCCGGTTACGAATTTCGCGTCGGCGGCCGTAAGCTGTCTTGGCCGCTCGAGCAGCATAGCCAGTTTTTCGCCGCCTTCGGCCCCGGCCCGTTGCCGGTCGAATTACTCGAAAGTTGTGGCATGACTCCGAAGATGTCGCGTTCGGGGCTGTGGGGATTCAGGCCGCGACCCGCATGAACGCCGCTATGGCCGAATAGACGAATTACCTACCGGAGAATGGGAATGTCCGAAAAAGAAAAGGTCCTCGATATCATTGGCGAGAATTTCAACACGACTCGCCGTTTGCGCACGACCAGTCCGCGAATAAAAAAAGACGGCGACCGGGTCGGCGTGACCTATCCCGGCCCCGGCGGCGAGCCCCGTGTGCTCGACGTCACCGATATTTGGCCCAAGGATCCGGCGGCGTTGCGGCGTTTCCAGGTGCCGCATGTCGGCCATGCCGTGCGCACGAAGAACGTGGATTATCTGCGCTACGTGATCCGTTCCCAGGTCGACGCGGGCGCCAACATCGTTGATTTGTGCGTGGATGAAATTTCGGTCGATCCCGAGGTACGCCACGAATGCATGCGCTGGCTGGTGCCGGTGGCCCAAAGCATCGCCGATGTGACGTTTGCCATCGATTCGTCCGATCCGACCACGATTCTGAACGGATTGGAAAAATACGATACGTCGAAAAGCCGCCCGGCCATCAATTCGGTCAATCTTGAAGAAGGCCGCCAGGTCTTGATCGAGATTGCCGGTAAATACAATGCGCTGGTTTTCGCTAATGCGTCGGGACGCGAGACCATGCCCCAGGACGCCGAGGAGCGAGTCGCCAACCTGATGCAGATCATGGAAATGATGGATAAATCCAACGTTCCCATGACCGACCGGTATCTCGATCCGCTCGCGTTTCCGGTCGGGGCGGGTTCGAAATTCAGCCTCCATTACCTCGACGCGGTGAAGGAAATCCGCAAGCGGTTTCCGGAAGTTCACATTTTCGGCGGGCATTCCAACACGTCGTTCGGATTGCCGCAGCGCAAGGTGGTGAACAGCGCGTTCATCATGCTGTCGATCCTGGCCGGGTGCGATACGTTGATGATCGATCCGATCATGAACCCGCCGCAGGATTTCGTCGCGTTCAAGCTCGCCACCGATGTCCTCCTGGACAAGGACGACTTCGCCATGCGCTATATCACGTACTTCCGCGCCTGATTCGTTTCGTCGGACGGGGCGGACTGGAAAGGAACATTCGGGCATGTCGAGAACGGCACGGGTCACGTTCGTCGATACGCCGTCGGGCGAAGGGGCGCGCACCGTCGATATCGCCATCGGCGCGACGTTGCTGGATGCCGCGCACGGGGCGGGGATCGAAATCGCCGCGACGTGTGGGCGGCGCGGACGGTGCCGAAGCTGCCGGGTCAAGGTGTTGTCGGGCGAACTACCGCCGCCGACGCTTCAGGACACGGTCCAATTGGGCCACGAGGCGGTGCAGGAACGCTTCCGCCTTTCGTGCCAGACGACGGTGGTCGGCGACGTCACCGCGATGGCGGCGCCGCCCAAGGCCGAGGCCGGCCATAAAATTCTCGGCGGCGGCGACCGGCAATCGCTCGAAGCCGTCGGTCTGGATTCCGGCGTGAAGCGTCATGTCATCGACGCCGACGCGCCGATGGACGAAAATCACCAAACCTCGGATATCGAGCAGATCCTGGCGCAATTGCCGCCGGGCACGAAACCAGACGTGTCGCTGGATGTGATCAGGAAGGTTCCGGAAGCGCTCCGTTCCCAGGGCGGCAAGATGACGGTTTCTATCTTCAACGACGAGATCCTCGACATCGAGCCCGGCGCGACCCCGGATGCCATGTACGGCATGGCTTTCGATATCGGCACGACAAGCGTGGTCGGCACCTTGATCGACCTGTCGAGCGGCGAACAACTCGCCGCGGTCGGCTCGATCAATCCCCAGACGTCCTATGGCGGCGACTTGATGTCGCGTATCGCCTACGCCCAATTCGATCCCAAGAAGCTGGCCCTTTTGCGCGGACGGATTCTTGCCGCCATCAACGATTTCATCGAGGAAGCCTGCACCGCGGCGGGGATCGACGGCGAGCGCATCTATAAAATCGTGATCGTCGGCAATACCTGTATGCATCACGTTTTCCTGGGTATCGACGTCAGCTATGTCGGCCTTGCACCCTACGCGCCGACGATGCGCCGGCCGCTTGTCGTGCCGGCGGCCGACATCCCCCTGAAGAAGGCGCCGAACGCACGGGTCTGCTTCCTGCCGATCGTCGCCGGGTTCGTCGGCGCCGATACCATCGGCGCGATCCTGGCGACGCGCATTCACGAAACGGACGGCATCCGTTGCTTGGTCGATATCGGGACCAACGGCGAGGTCGTGATGGGCGGCAAGGACGGGCTGATGGCCTGTTCGGCGCCGGCGGGCCCGGCCTTCGAGGGCGGCCAGATCAAGCACGGCATGCGCGGTGCCGTCGGGGCGATCGAGGCGGTTTCGATCGGCGACGACGTCGAATGCCGGGTGATCGGGGATGCGCCGGCGCTTGGGATTTGCGGTTCGGGGCTGATCGATGCCGTTGCGAAGATGTTGAAGGCGGGCGTCCTGGATGGCGGCGGCCGCTTGCAGCTCGCGGAGCTCGATGCGTTGCCGCCGAAGGTGCGCGAACGGATCGTCCCGGACGGGAAAGGCCGTGCCTTCGTTCTCGTCCCGGGCGCCAAGGCGGCGAACGGCGAGGACGTGACCCTGACCCAGATGGATATCCGCCAATTGCAGCTGGCGAAGGGCGCGATCTATGCCGGCGTGGTGATGTTGCAGCGGATCATGGATGTGCCCGACGAAAGAATCGACGAACTGCTATTGGCCGGCGGCTTCGGCAATTACGTCAACATCGACAGCGCGGTGCAAATACGCCTACTGCCGCCGTTGGCGCCGGAGCGGATCACCTATGTCGGGAACGCGGCGCTGCGCGGCGCGGAAATGGCGCTGCTGTCGGAGGCCGAGCGCAGAAGCACCGAGGACATCGCCCGCGGGATCGAGCACGTGGCGCTGGCCACGCGCATGGAGTTCCAGGAAATATTCGTCGAGGCCTGCAAGCTGGTGCCGGGTCTCGGCGGCACGTCATCGGCACGCCGACAAAGCGCCTGAAGCGCGTCAGTCTATGGAATAGGTTTCGGAAGAATCGGCTTTTCGCACCGCGCCGTCCGCAATTGCGCGGGCGATCCAGGTTTCGGCTTGGGCCGGCTCGATTCCGAACATGGCGGCGATGTCGCCGATTTTGAACGCCCGCCCCGCGCCGAGAACGCGGAGCTCGGCCAAAAAAATCGAATAAAGATCCGCTGGCGTGCGTCGCCCCGATGAGTTAACGCCGGGCGTCGATCCTCGTTGCCTGCCGGCCTGCAGGCCCTGCTGAAGGAAAAAGTCGCGGAGCGATTCGGTGTTGGCTACATCTTGAATAGTGATAGGTTTCAGGCCCAGATGCAGAAGCGCCATGTTGCCGGCCGCCATCGTGTCGCTGACGTGGACGAACGCCGGCACCCAGCCTTCGTTCCGGTTCTCGTCGGCGCCGAGCCAGACGCCGCCAGTTTGGCGCGTTTCCACGACGACCGCGACATCGGAAAGCGCGTATTGGTATTTGTTCGCGCGAATCGCATTCGCAACCTTGAATCGCGTTTCCGGCGAAAATGGGGTCACGGTGGTCAGATTGCCGGCATCGAATGCGATTCGATAGCGCCGACCCGAAAGCGTTTTTTCCAAGCAATCGGAAAGGACGCAGATGACGCGCCCATTGGCGTCGAGCGCGGCGGTAACGGCTTCGCGGTCGACACCGCGCATGTCGCTGGAAACGACCGTCATTCGTTCCGTGCCGCATCGGGCACCGAGCTGCTTGGCGAATTCGAGACCCTGACGCGAACTGTCGCGCGATCCCACGATGCACACGCCGCCTTCGTCGAGCAACGATCGAGGACCCGCGCCGAACAGCAAAGGAAAGGCCGCGAGTTTCAATCGTTGGCGCAGGCGAAGCGGATAGCCGGGGTCGTTCCGACCGATCACCCAGATGCCGAGTTCGCGCCAATGGGAGAGGGCACCGGCCAGTTCGTCGGTGCGATGAAGTAAGGTATAAAGATGTTCGGCGGCTTCCGAGTCGCCTTGATACGCGCGCAATACGGCCTTTACGTCCGGCTTCAGCAAGTCCGCGAACGATAACTTGTGGCTGTCCAGCCAATGCGAAAGATCGTTGAATTTAGAAGGCGATAGGACGTTCATGCCTTCGCGAACGACGCCGAACCGGCCGCACAGAAGCAATGTTGCCGCCGTCTCGGGACTGACGGTGGCGGGCAAGGTCATTGGCGAAACTTCGGACCGATGACGATCCTCGCTTCATCCAGCCGCCCTGTCGTCTCGGCAAGAC
>CAZDFF010000287.1:0-4490 GCA_964504425.1 uncultured Hyphomicrobiales bacterium | reverse complement strand
GTTGTTGAGCTCGTTCTCGGCGTCGAGCACGTTGATCACGGTTTCCTTTCCCGCCTCGCGCAGCTTCTTGCGCGATTCGAACACTTCGGACGCGATGTTGACCGCGTTTTCCAAAAGCTCGAGCCGGGAGCGCGCGGTCAACAGCGCCTGCCAGGCAAGCCGCGTCTGCTCGACGACCTTGCGCGTGACGTGGCGATGGTTGTCCTTGCTCGCCATGTATTCGAACGCGGCTTGCGATTTCCCGGCCTTTGTCGTCAGGCCCGTGAACAAATCCCATGACGCCTGCACGACCACCGAATAATCGCGCCGGGTGCCGATCACCGTGTTCTTGTCGTCCTCGTAATTCATCTTGCTGACGAGATCGATGGACGGATACATCTCGGCGGCGACGATGTTCGTGCGCTCGCGGGCGGCCTCGATGTTGGCGCCGCTGTTGTTGATCGCGGGGTTCTCGGCGACGGCGATCTCGACCGCGCGCTGCAGGTCGCTGGGGATCATTTCGACCGGCGGCACCGGATCGGTCATCGAGTCGAGAGCCGGCGGCCTGCTGTAGACCTGGATATAACGGCTGACCGCGTCCTGCAGCGCGCCCTCGAAGCTGACTAGCCGTTCCCTTGCGATCTGCAGGCGGGACTTGGCCTGCAAGACGTCGACGGCGACGCCGGATCCGCGCAGCACGCGTTCGTCTTCCAGGTTCAGCTGACGTTGGATCGTGGCCTCGTTTTCGCGCGCCAGTTCGATCAGGCGCTTCTGACGCAGCACGTCGATGTAGCCCAGGATCGCCTCGAACATGGTGGACTGGGTCGTGGAACGGAGCGTCACCTGCGCGATCGCCCGATTGATCTGGGCCGCGCGCACGTTGGTCGATGTCAGGCTGCCGTTGAAAAGATTCTGCGTCACCGTCAGCGAGGCCGTCTTGCGTGTGCGGGTGAAATCGCCGCCGTCGCCGATGGCGCGCGTCCCCGGGCTGTCGATCATTTCGGGGCCGACGTCGCCAAGCATGCTGATTTTCGGGTAGTAGGCGCCCTTGGCTTTGTCGATCGCGTAGCCGTTGGCCTCGGTCGTCTTGATGGCGGCTTGAATTTGCGGGTGATCCAGCAGCAGCTTCGCCAGCTCTTTTTCCAGCGGATTGGCGGCGGCGGGCTGGGCGGCCAGAATCACGGCGGCCAGAAGCGTCGTCAGGGTAAGGCGCGCCGGCAAGGCGTAGCCGGAATCGCTTCCGCCGTTATTGTGTTTCGCGCGCTTCGTCCGTTGACCGGATTCTCGCTTCATTCGATGTCCTGCCGGGCCGTTGGCGTCGAAGCCGACGTCTTAATCCGCTAGGATATTGTGCGGCCGACGCGAATCGAGACTACATATAGTATCCGATTCCGGGGATCAATGCCAACCCCATGACGTGGCGGGATTTTCGCGCTACGTCGCGGGCGCGGCGAAAAGCGGATCGGGAGGCAGACCCAACTTGCGCCCGACGTGATCGGCGATCGCGAGCGAAGACGTGAGTCCGGGCGAATCGATGCCGAACAGATTGACCACGCCCGGAATGCCGTGATCCTCGGGGCCGTCGATGACGAAGTCGGCGATCGGCTCGCCGGGCCGGCTCAGCTTCGGTCGCACGCCGGCATAGCCGGGCTCAAGGGCGCCGTTCTCAAGATCGGGCCAGTAGCGCCGGACGGCGGCGTAGAACGGGGCGGCGCGCCGCGGATCGACGCGATAGTCGATGCGGTCGGTCCACTCCATGTCGGGACCGAAGCGCGCGCGGCCGCCCAGATCGAGGGTAACGTGGACGCCGAGCCAGCCGGCGTTCTTCGGCGCCGGCGCCGGGTAGATCAAATGGGTGAACGGCGATTTGCCCGCGAGCACGAAATAGCTGCCCTTGGCATAATGAACCGGCGGCACGGTCGCGGGATCGACGCCCCGGATCGACGTCGCGACGTCCTGCGCCTTGAGGCCGGCGGCGTTGACGAATTCGCGACAGCGGATTTGCATCGGCTGCGCGCCGCCCACGTCGATCGCGATTTCGCCGGTTTCGACGGCGCCGCCCGTAACCGGGCTGTTGAAGGCGATGGCCGCGCCGCGTTCCTCGGCATCGCCTTGTAGGGCAAGCATCAGGCCGTGACTGTCGACGATGCCGGTCGATGGCGACAGCAACGCTTCGGTGCAACGAAGCGCGGGTTCCAGGCGCCTCGCTTCGTCGGCGCTGAGCCGGCGAAGGTCGTCGACTCCCGCGGCGCGCGCCGAGGCTTCGATCTTTCGAAGGCCGGGAATTTCGTTATCTTCCACGGCGACCAGGAGTTTCTGCACCTTCGGCGCGGCGACGCCGTGATCGGCGCAGTAACGGTAAAGCGCCTGCTTGCCGGCGATGCAAAGTCGGGCCCGCAGGCTGCCCTCGGGATAATAGAGCCCGGCGTGCACGACTTCCGAGTTGCGCGAACTGGTCCCCGTGCCGATGGCGTCGGCGGCCTCCAGAACCACGACGTCGCGGCCGGCCATCGCCAGGCGACGGGCGACGGCGAGTCCGATCACGCCCGCGCCCGCGACCACCGTTTCAATCCGTTCCGCCATCGTTCCACCATCCTCGGTTTTCGTCGCCAAAGGAAATATTGATATATTCCGGGCGGGTCCATAATGTCATGGTTGTTAATAACGTAGCGGGATCGGGCCTGGGGCGGCGACGTTCCGAACGGCCGAAAACGACCCGTTCCAACCCGTGGTTGCGCCGCGGGGCCGTCACGATCAGGGAGAATCATATGTTTGGGAAATCCAATCGCTTCGTCAGCACGATTGCCGCCGGGGCAGTCGCCGTTGCCGTCGCGCTGCCGGTCCGGGCCGCGACGTGGGACATGCCGACGCCCTATCCGGACGCCAACTTCCACACCAAGAATATCGCCCAGTTCGCCAAGGACGTCGAAGCCGGCACCGGCGGCGCCGTGAAGATCAAGGTGCACAGCAACGGTTCGCTGTTCAAGCACCCCGAGATCAAGAACGCGGTGCGCAGCGGCCAGGTTCCGATCGGCGAATTCCTCGTTTCGCTGCTCGGTAACGAAAGCCAGGTTTTCGCGGTCGACTCGCTGCCGTTCCTGGCGTCCGATTACGCTTCGGCCAAGAAGCTCTGGGCGGCGTCGAAGAAGGCGACCGATCAGACGCTGGCGAAGCAGGGGGTGATGGTTCTGTATGCCGTGCCGTGGCCGCCGCAGGGCATCTACGTGAAAAAGCCCCTGAACACGATCGCCGACATGAAGGGAATCAAGTTCCGTACCTACAACGCCTCGACGGCGCAGCTCGCCAAGCTGGCGGGCGCGGTGCCGACGCAGGTGGAAGTGCCCGACATCCCCCAGGCGTTTTCGACCGGTCGAGTCGACGCGATGATCACGTCGCCCTCGACCGGCGTGAATTCGAAGGCGTGGGATTTCGTGAGCAACTACTACGATACCCAGGCTTGGCTGCCGAAGAATATCGTCGTCGTCAACGTCAAGGCGTTCCGCGCGCTCGACAAGAAAGCCCAGGACGCGATCATGAAAGCCGCCGCCGCGGCCGAAGAACGCGGCTGGAAGGCGAGCATGCAGGAAACCGAGACGATGACGAAGATGCTCTCGGACAAGGGCATGAAAGTGCACAAGCCGAGCGCCGAGCTGATGACCGGCCTGAAGAAGGTCGGTGCCGAGATGGCGGCGGAATGGCAGAAGAAGGCGGGTGCCGATGGCGCCGCCATTTTGAAGGCCTACCAAGGCAAATAAGCCGAAGGGAACCGAGAGGGGAGTCGATGGCCGCATGATCCGCAAGGCCCTCGACTCCCTCTATCGGATTAGCGGCGGCCTGGCCGCCGCCTTCATGGTTGCGATCGTGATCGTCGTCCTGTTGCAGGTCGGCGCTAATATCATCGACGCCGCGGCGACGTTGGTAACGGGACGGGCGATCGGTCTGGTGGTGCCGTCCTACGCGGAATTCGCCGGTTTCTTCCTCGCATCGTCCTCGTTTCTGGCCCTGGCGTATACGCTGCGCCTGGGCGGTCACATCCGCGTGTCGCTGTTCCTTTCGCACGTGTCGCCGGGCATCGCCCGCTCGCTCGAATTTTGGTGCTGCATCGCCGGTGCTGGCCTTGCCGGTTATTTCGCGGCTTATGCAATCGGCCTGACCGTCGAATCGTACGCCTACAACGATCTGTCGCCAGGCATCTTTCCGATCCCGCTGTGGTTGCCGCAATCGGCGATGACGTTCGGCCTGATCGTGCTCACGATTGCCTTCGTCGACGAATTGGCGGAACTGCTTCGGGGGCGCGAGCCCGCTTACAAAATCGCCGAAGCCGCCGACGTCGAAGCGGTGACGCGCAATCGCGACGTTCCCTTGGCGTTCAAGGAATAGGCGGGCGATGGAACAGATCGGCTACAGCATCGTTCTGCTTGGCGCGCTGTTCGTGTTTCTCGGCAGCGGATTCTGGGTCGCAATGTCGTTGCTGGCGGTCGGCCTCGTCGGCATGGAATTGTTCAGCAATG
>CAZDFF010000286.1:0-4504 GCA_964504425.1 uncultured Hyphomicrobiales bacterium | reverse complement strand
CGGCGCTGGCGCGGCGCGTTGCTGCCTCATCAGGCCTAGGTGACCTTCCGGGTGCTCGACGCCGCCGAACGCCAAGTCAGCGTATCGGCCGACTACACCGAGTTTCGCGAAATCGCCAAGGTCGTGGTGTACGAAGACCGCAAACTATCCCCACGCTTGCTGTTCGATCCCGAGCACGCGCTCGAGGAACGTATCATCCGGGAACAGTTCCAACCGTGAGCGACGGCGGCAGTCCGCCACCTGCGATGGGCCCCCGGCACGGTCGCTTCTGGGCACGGTTGGCTTTTGCGCTCGCGCTGGGCGCCATGGGCGGCTGGATTTTCGCCCAGTTGCGAATGCCGCTGCCATGGATGATCGGCGCCATGTGCGTGACCACCGCCGCGGCGCTGCTGCGCGCGCCGGTCCTAATGCCGCAATCGCTGCGCGGGACGATGATCGCCGTCCTCGGCACCATGCTGGGCAGCGCCTTCAAGCCGGAGGTCCTAGACCACGCCGCCAAATGGAGCGGCAGCCTGATCGGGCTGCTGGTCCTTATCGTCGCGATCGGTGGATCGGTCGTGTTCCTGCTCATGCGCTTCGGCGGGCTCGACCGGCCGACGGCTTATTTTTCGGCGGCGCCGGGCGGGTTCAGCGAAATGTTGATGCTCGGCTCGTCGCACGGCGGCGACGAACGGACTATTTCGCTGCTCCACAGCGTGCGGATCCTCCTGACGGTGTTGATCATCCCTTTTTGGTTTCGCATCGTTTATGGCTACACGCCCGGCGTCGCGACCAGCCTGGGCGGAATCGCCGATATCCGGATTGCCGACGCCGCGATCCTTACCGCTTGCGCGATCGTCGGCTACGTCGTCGGCAAGCGCATCCGCATTCCGGCCGCCGCCCTGGTCGGGCCGATGACCCTGAGCGCGGCGGCGCACCTGTCCGGCCTGACCCAGGCGAGCCCACCCACGGAGATCGTCAATCTGGCCCAGGTCGTGATCGGCACCGGCGTCGGCGTACGCTTTGTCGGCGTCGACGTTCGAAAGATGTTCCGGACGATGTTGCTGGGCGCCGGAATCGCCGTTTACATGCTGGTGGTCGCTGCGGCCTTCGCCTTGGTCTTGGAACCGTTGACCGGCCTGCCGTTCACCGGCCTGATCCTGGCGTTTTCCCCGGGCGGCCTGGCCGAAATGACTCTGATCAGCCTGGCGCTCGGAATCGACACCGCGTTCGTTTCGACCCATCACCTGGTCCGCATGGTGGTCCTGGTCGTGTTCGCTCCACTGCTTTATCGATTGCTGATGCCGAAATCCTTGCCGGGCGACCCCAAAGGACCCGGGTAACGTCAGCGCCGGTCCGCGCCGACGGCATCCTTCAGGGCGGCAAACCCGTCGCGACGCAGCAGGGCCGCCAAGTCCGCCAGGATATCCCCGACCAAACGCGGGCCGCCGTAGACCAGCCCCGTATAGAGCTGCACCAGAGAGGCACCCGCGCGGATCTTGGCGTAGGCGTCTGCCCCCGAAGCGACGCCGCCGACGCCGACCAGCGGCAGTCGGCCGGTAGTCAGATCGTAAATCCGCCCCAGGACCCTTGTCGACGGATCGAACAACGGGCGGCCGCTCAGCCCTCCGGCCTCGGTCTTCCGGGGATCGGTCAGGCCGGGGGGCCGGTCGATCGTCGTGTTGGTCGCGATCAGCCCATCGACAGGCACCGCCAGGGCGACCGCCGCGATCTGCGCTAAGTCGTCATCCGCCAAATCGGGCGCGATCTTCACGAGCACCGGCACCGGCCGCTCCACCGCGATCCCATCGCGAGCCTCGCAGACCGCGATCAACAGGCGCCGCAACGGCTCCGGGTCTTGCAACTGGCGGAGACCCGGCGTGTTGGGCGACGACACGTTGACGACCAGATAATCCGCCAAGGAACCCAATGTCCTGACGCCGGCGACATAGTCGGCGACGGCGTCGGCGCTATCCTTGTTGCGCCCCAGATTGACGCCGAGGACGCCGCGCCGAGTGGCCCCCGCCAGGCGTCGAGCCACCGCCGCATGCCCGTCGCTGTTGAACCCCATGCGGTTGATGACGGCCCGATCCGCCGCCAGCCGGAACAGGCGCGGCCGAGGATTTCCCGCTTGCGGCAACGGAGTGACGCTGCCTATTTCGACGAAACCGAAGCCCAGATCGAACAGCGGGCCGATCGCTTCGGCATTCTTGTCGAAACCGGCGGCGATGCCGATCGGGCTGGCAAAATCGAAATCCCAGACCTTGGTCCGCAAGATAGGATCCGGCAACACCGTGCCCCGCCCGACGAGACCGCGACGCAGCGCGGCAATGGCAAGCCGGTGGGCGAATTCAGCATCCAGGCGCCAGAGGATCGGCCGCGCGAGGCTATACAGGTCGATCATGAACCGGGCGCCGGAATGCCTGGCGGAAACACATGCCGGCCGTCGGCCGCGATAGGCAACGGATCGACGCGGACGACGGCGTCGACCGGCAACGGTCCATACAGATGAGGGAACAATTGCCCCTTGCGCGAGGGCTCCCATTTCAGCGCATCGCCAAGCGCGGAAGCATCGACGGTCAGCAGCACGATGCCCGTCTGGCCGGCACGGTGCTTCGCCGCGCTTTCCACGACCTGGGTTCGGGTCGAGAAATGTATAAAGCCGTCAGCCGCGTCCTGCGACGATCCCCGATACGCCCCCTCGGCCTTCGCTTCCAGCCATTCCCCTTCGCGGCACATGTGGAAAATCTCGCTCTCGATCATGGCCGCCCCCTATCGCGGAAATCGGCTTGTCGGCGCATTCCGCTAAGTCTATTTTTATCACAATAATTCAATAGGTTGTTGGACTTTATCCGGCCTTCCGGCGATTCAGCTGGATAACGGCGGAGACCCCTTCGACAGGTGCCTGAGGCTCCGTCTCCTCGGGAACCACCCTGGATATACGCCGCAGCATGGCACGCGCGCTTTCCGGACGCTCGGCGCGATCCGGAGAAAGGCATCGCATGACCATCTCGCCCAGCTCTTTCGGCACCTCGGGGACGATCGCGTGCGGCGCACGAAACGCGCCCAGCGGCAGGCGCCCCGTCAGCATGCGATAGGCCAGGGCGCCGACGGCATAGATATCGGCGCGGGCATCGACGTCGGTCGCACTCTCGCGCTGTTCGGGGCTCATGTAGTCGAGGGTGCCGACCCAGCGGCCCGACTTCGAGTGTTCGGAGTTGGGAATCTTGACCATGCCGAAATCGCACAGCTTGACGCTGCCGTTCTTCTTCGCCGTCAGCAGAATATTGCCCGGTTTCAAGTCGCGATGAACCATGCCCTTCCGATGCACTTCGGCAAGGGCATCGAGCACCTGACGCAGGATCGCAATTGCCCTGGCGACCGGCAAGCTCCTGGGGCGTTTGCTTTCGGGAAGGTTCTTGATTGCGTTCGGATCCATGACGTCGCGACCGATTTCGTAAATCAGGTTCGCCGCCAGGTACGGCATGACGAAGAAAGGTTCGCTGCCTTTCGGAATTCTCAGCTCCCGCACCGGGACGATATGCGGATGATCGAACATCGCCAGCGCCCGGGCCTCGCGAATGAACCTATCGCGCCAGAAATCGACGCCGTAGACGCGATCCCGGTCGAGCTTCTTCGACGGATCGTAGACCTTGACGGCGACCTGGATGTCGAGGTCCGGGTCGCGACAAAGGAAAACTTGGGAATAGTCAGTTTCGGCGAGAAGGGTTTCGATGACGAACTTGCCGATTCGGGTCTTTTCAGCCATGGCCCGCTCCGCCCGCCGTCCGCCGGCGCCGATCGAGAAACCGAGCCGTCATGTTGCCATCCCGATTGCCGCCTGAAAAGCCTCTATGCGCCGTTCGGCACGCCAAAAACGAAACGGCCGCCGGCCCAATTCGGGCGCGGCGACCATCGTTCGTATCCAAGCCGACCGAAAGCGTAGTCTACCACTCGATCTTTTCGACGCCCTCGAAGCTGAGCTCGCTGCCGTCGGCCAGCGTGATGGTGCCGGACACGTCCGCGTTGTTGAACGTGATGCCGTGCTCGGTCTGGGTGAACGTGGCGTCGCCGTCGAGCTCCAGGGTCCAGCCGGAATCCCCGCCGGGACCGCTGCTGACGTCGCTGAGTTCGATGGTGTCGGTCCAGCCGTCGCCGCCGTGGAAGTAGTCGCTGCCGTCGCCCGACCCGAAGATGAACAGGTCATCGCCGGAACCGCCGAGCACATGATCGTCGCCGGCGCCGCCGTCGAGGGTATCGTTACCGGATCCACCGTCGATGGTATCGTTGCCTTCGCCGCCGTACATCTTGTCGTTACCGGCGTCGCCGTACATCTTGTCGGAACCGTCGCCGCCATAGACGGTATCGTTGCCGTCACCGCCGTAAAGCGTGTCGTTGCCGGTGCCGCCGTCGATGGTGTCGTTGCCGCCGCCGCCGAAGATCGTGTCGTCGTCGGCGCCGCCCGACAGGGTCTCGTTGCCGGTGCCGCCAAGGATCGTGTCGATGCCGGCCGCGCCGTCGATGG
>CAZDFF010000285.1:0-4510 GCA_964504425.1 uncultured Hyphomicrobiales bacterium | reverse complement strand
GATGTCGATCAGGACCGCGTTCACGCTGTCGCCGAGCTTGTGATTGCGCAGCGCCTTCTCCACGCCGGCGAAGGGATCGTCGAGCGGCTCCATGTAAAGGCGCCCCATCGGGTGGATCACCATCACCGACTTGCCGCCGCGCGCGGGATAGACGTTGTGGCCGCGACCCGGCGTGCCCTCGGGAAAATTGATCGGGCGCAGCAGCTTCGGATCGCCGTCGATGTAGTTCATGATCTCGCGCTGGTCCCAGACGTGGTTGCCGGTGGTGATGGCGTCGGCCCCCGCTTCGTACAGCCCGGCGCAGATCTTGTCGGTGATGCCGAAACCGTGCGCCGCGTTCTCGCCGTTCACGACGCAGAAGTCGATGTCGAGCTCCCGGCGCAGGCGCGGCAGATGGTCGGCGACCGCCTTGCGCCCGCTGCTGCCCACCACGTCGCCGCATACCAGAATGCGCATCGTTTCGTCCTTATCCGGCCTCAACCGCCGATCCGGCGGATACCTTTGTCGGTCGCGATCCAGTCGAGCGGCTGATCCTTCTCGTCGTGCGGCACGTGCGCCACCTCTTGGCCGGCGAAGGCGACGCCGACCACGGTCACGCGCCCGTCGGTGCGCAATTTTTGCGTCGTGCGGTCGTAATAGCCGCCGCCCCAGCCGATGCGGTTGCCCTTGGCGTCGAACGCCAGCAATGGCGCCAGCATCACGTCGGGACGAACCTCCGGGCTGTCTTCGCCCGGCTCGTGCAAATTGAAGCCGCCGGCGTGCAACGTCGTTCCCGGGCGCCAAAGCCGGAAGATCAGCGGCACCGCCTTGCCCGGCACCACCGGCAGGCAGCAGATCAGCCCCATGGCGTCGAGCCGCTCCAGCAGCGGACGCACGTCCATTTCCTCGGCCATCGGCCAATAGCCGGAGACGGCGGCGCCCTTCCGGAGCCCCAAGTCCGCCGCGCGGGCGAGAACGTTTTCGGCCAGTCTCGCGGCCGCTTCGGCGCCGGCCTCGGCGGCGGCCTTCTTGCGGATCGCGCGGACTTCGGCGCGCAGTTTCTTCTTGTCGTCGTCGAGCGTCATCGGTCGAGTCACCCAGAATGGAAATGCGCCGCCTTTCCCGCCATCGCGGCAAAGACTCATTGTTATGGCCGAACGCTGATCCGGATGATCGAAACGAAACGTTCGAGAGAAAGTCGGACGGCCCCACGATGGTCGTTGACCGAAGCAATCCTCCGTGGCCTGCGAGTGCAGGTGGGCACCATGTATCCGGCCCACGGGCCGGACAGGGACAGTTCCCAAGAGTATTAACGTTGGCCCCGGGATGTCATGGTCTGACGCGCCCCGCAGCGACCGTCCTATTTGTGAGTCTAGGCGTGCTCCAGGCGTTCGGCAATATCGTCGATTCGCTTGGCCAAGGCCTCGATGCCGCCCGAGATCGCGTCGTCGACCTGGGCCCGGCCCTTTTCGCCCTGGCCGGGGCCGCGGTAACCCTCGAGTTCCGCGTACGCGTCCGAGAGCTCGTCGGCGATCAACAGACAGACCATGACCAGCAGACGGGCGTCCCCGACCTGCCCGATCGCCGCGACCAGTTCGCCGATCCGCTTGTCGATGTACGAGCCCAGGCGCGTCAGGTGCGCTTCCTGCCCGTCGTCGCAGGCGATCGGATATTTGCGTCCGTTGATAACGACGGTGACTTGGGCCAAGGGCTTTATCCTTCAGGCGTCGAGCAGGCGCTTGAGCCGCCCGATGGTTTCGTCGAGACGCGCGGAAACCCGCTCGTTCGCCGTCTTCAAGGACTCGTTTTCGGCCTTGAGGCGGGCAAGGGCCTCGGCATCCTCGGTCGACGGCAGCGCATCAGGGCGCGCGACGATCGCACGCTCCAGCCGCTCAATCGCCTGATCGAGGCGCTGTTGCGCCCGCGCAACCTTGGATGTCGTCGGCAGGCCGGTCGATTTCAAATTACCCTCAGATGGCGGGGGTTTCGCCTGTTCTTGCGGGCGAACATAGGCCCCGGGTCGGGAACCCGTCAACCGCCGCAAAAACGCCATTGACGAGAACAGCCGTTCGCCCGATGGTGCCCGCCATTCTTCATTTATTTGTCGATGCCCTGGAGGGAAGAAATGGCCGTACGTGTTGCGATCAATGGATTTGGGCGAATCGGTCGCCTGGTGTTGCGCGCGATCGTCGAATCGAAGCGCAAGGACATCCAGGTGGTCGGCATCAACGACCTGGGTTCGCCCGAGGCCAATGCGCATCTTCTGAAGTACGATTCGGTGCACGGCATCCTGCCGGCGCCGGTCTCGGTCAAGAACAACGTCATCACGGTCGGCAAGTCCAACATCGCCGTCAGCGCCGAAAAGGACCCGTCCGCCCTGCCGTGGAAGAAGCTCGGCGTCGACGTGGCGCTGGAATGCACGGGCCACTTCACCGACCGCGAGCAGGCCGCCCTGCACCTGAAGGCCGGCGCCAAGAAGGTGCTGATCTCGGCGCCCGCCACCGGCGTCGACCTGACGGTCGTCTACGGCGTCAACCACGACAAGATCACCAAGAAGCACACCATCATTTCGAACGCGTCGTGCACCACCAACTGCCTGGTGCCGGTCGCCTGGATCCTGAACGAAGCCTTCGGCATCGAGAAGGGCTTCATGACGACGATCCACTCGTTCACCGGCGACCAGCGCACGGTCGACACGCTGCACAAGGATCTCAGGCGCGCGCGCGCGGCATCGGTGTCGATGATTCCGACCTCGACGGGCGCCGCCCGCGCCGTCGGCCTGGTGCTGCCGGAGCTGAAGGGCAAGCTGGACGGCACGTCGATCCGCGTGCCGACGCCCAACGTCTCGGTCGTCGATTTCAAGTTCCTGGCCAAGAAGAACACCACCGTCGAGGCCATCAACAACGCGATGAAGAAAGCGGCCAAGGGCAAGCTGAAGGGCGTGCTCGGCGTCAACGACCAGCCGCTGGTTTCGATCGATTTCAATCATTGCCCGTACAGTTCGATGTTCGATCTGACGCAGACGCAGGTGATCGAAGGAAATTTCGTCCGCATTCTGACGTGGTACGATAACGAATGGGGCTTTTCCAACCGCATGGGGGACACCGCGGTCGCGCTCGCAAAGGCACGGTAACGAAGAAAGCGCGGATTCCCGACGAAACGACGGCGCGCGCCCGCGCCGTCGTCGTCCACACCCTCGAACACGCGGAAGCGGCGCTCGAGGCGGCGGACGAATTCGACGTGCCCGTCGTTCTCGAAAGCGCCCCCGGGGCGGCCCGCTATCTCGGCGCCGCCCTTTTCCAAGCCATCATCGCCACCGCCCGGAACAGCTATCCCGACGTGAATTTCATGGCCGTCCTCGATTGCGCCGACCAACCGGGCCTCGCCCTCGCCGCCTTGCGCCAGGGCATGAAGGCGGTTCGCCTCGACGCGCCCGCCGACGTGAAAGCCAAGATCGCCGACATCGCCGCGCAATCGGGCGCGATCCTGGACGACATCGAGCGCGAGCGGCTCGATCTGCTCGGCGTCGAGAACCCTGTCGATGCCTGCCAGGCCTGGCTTTCCGGTCAGACTCCGTGAACTCGCCGAAAACGCCCCGCTGCCGTCTTTACCTGGTGACGCCGCCCGCGATCGAACCGGCGGCGTTCGCCGAGACCTTGAAGGCGGCACTCGACGCCGGCGACGTCGGCGCCGTGCAGCTTCGCCTCAAGGGCGCCGACGACGACGCGATCAAACGTACCGTCGCCGCTCTGTTGCCGGTCGCCAAGGAACGCGGCGTCACCTTCATCCTCAACGACCGGCCGGACCTGGCGCGCGCCGGCGGATGCGACGGCGTCCACGTCGGCCAGGAAGACGCGACCGTGCGCGAAGCCCGCCGGACGATCGGCGACAACGGCGTCGTCGGCGCGACGTGTCACAACTCGCGCCACCTCGCCCTCGTCGCCGGCGAACAGGGCGCCGATTACGTCGCCTTCGGCGCCTTCTTCCCGACCGCGACCAAGGAAGCCAAAACCCAGGCCGATCCGGACATCCTCGAATGGTGGTCGGACATCATGGTATTGCCGTGCGTCGCCATCGGCGGCATCACCGTGGAAAATTGCCCGCCCCTGGTGCGCGCCGGCGCCGATTTCCTGGCCGTCGTCTCGGCGGTCTGGAACCACCCCGAGGGCGCGCCGGCCGCCGTGAAGGCATTCAACGCCGCCATCGCCGAGGCGTCGGCGTCTTAGAACAGCCCCAAAGCCGATATCCCTACCCATTTCCCCTCGTTGCAGCGCGGTTTCGGTGCGGTTTTAAGCTGGTTTTTCGTCCTAACGCCTTGATTCGAAAAGAACCCGCCTGAAAATTCCTCGTTCTTGTCATCTTTCATCGTCATTTATCGGCAAACATCGTCTTTTTCCGGCGCCGACCTCGGCATTCCGGCCCTTTACGCCGCCGCCCGTCATCCCCTAGGCGCATAGAGACGGGTGCACCCGGCGTCGCAGAGGCCGGCGGCAGCATTAGGCATAAATGAAAGTTATTTGGAATTATTCCT
>CAZDFF010000284.1:0-4513 GCA_964504425.1 uncultured Hyphomicrobiales bacterium | reverse complement strand
GATGGCGACCATCGAGGGCGTCGACAAGGTGGTGATGCGGGGCGCGCCGCTGCCCCCGTTCGATTTTTACGCGCCGATGCTGACGCTGCCGAAGATCATGGGCACGACGATCAAGACGGTTCCCGCCAAGGTGCCCTACGTGAAGCCTCCCGAACTGCACAATCTGCAGCTTCCGGTCGGGCAGCGAAGCGTGCTGAAGGTGGGTATCGCCTGGGCCGGCAAGTCGTCGCACCGAAACGATCGCAACCGTTCGGCGACATTGCCCCAGTTCATGGATCTCATGGGGCTTCCCGGGATTGTTTTCTACAGCCTGCAGAAGGGCGACGTGGTGGCCGACCTTCGCAAGTACGCCGCCGATCCGTTGATCTACGATGTCGGCCGGCGGGTCGACGATTTTGCCGACACCGCGGCGGTGATCAATCAACTCGACCTTGTCATCACCGTCGATACGTCGGTCGCGCATCTTGCCGGCGCGCTCGGTCGGCCGGTCTGGGTGATGTTGCCGCACGTTTGCGACTGGCGTTGGCCGGCGACAGGCGATCGGACGCCCTGGTATCCGACCATGCGACTTTACCGTCAGCCCGCGCGGGGCGTTTGGGATCAGGTTTTCTCCAAGGTTCGCCAGGATTTGCGCGAGGCGTTGGTCGCGCGGGCCAAGGGACAGGTTCGGGGCTGATCGGCCCCCAATCCCGGCGGATGCCCGCGCGAGAATTCCACCGCTTAGGGCGGCGGAAGCCGACCGGCGGAGTCGACGATGGCCGTCAAGCGCAGCGAACGAAAATTCAAGGACGGCGAGACGATCTTCCGCGAGGGAGAGACCAGCGACGCGGCTTATGTCGTGGTCGATGGAACGGTCGATCTCGTCAAGGCCGGCGAACGCAAACCGGTACGATTGGCAACCTTGGAAGCAGGCGACCTGTTCGGCGAAATGGGCGTGATCGATCATGGCCCGCGCAATGCGACCGCGGTCGCCGTCGGACCCGTCACGGTCAAAGTCATCGAGCGCGAGGATTTCGTTCGTTCGGTTCAGGACAAGCCGGATATGGCTCTCGATGTCATGAGCATGCTGATACGCCGGTTGCGCGCTGCCGACGAGATGGTCGCATTCGGACGCGCGCCTAAATTCTCGGCGGGCGGTGGCGGGTCGTCGGCGATGGCCGTATTTTTCAAGCGGCTGATCGGCGAGCGGACGATCAAGAGCGAACGCATCGAAGTTCGCGTTGCGATGCTGGCCGGCGAGGACGCCGAAAAACAAAGCCGGCATGTCGTCGAGGCATTCCAGCGTTTCAAGGGCACGAATGCGCGCCTTCTCGACCGACCGTTCGAAGCCGAATCGGATGACGGCGGGCCTTTGTCGTCGGCGAGCCAAGCCGCTGCGCGCAAGTGGCTTGCGGATACCGACGGCGATCTTTTGATATGGGGGTCGATTCCGCCGCCAGGCACGATCATGATGCTGCGCCTGCTCCCGGCCGCCGTCGATGACGACGAACTTGGCGGTTTCAGCGCGCCGGCCAAGCTTGCATTGCCGGTCGAATTCGATGACGGGATGGCGGCGCTGCTTCGCATCGTCGCCCTTGTCGCGGCCGCGCCGACGGCATCCGATAAGGTGCAAATGGTGCGCCAGATTTTACCGGAATCCTTGGAAGCCGCGATCCCGGCGATGGAATCGCTGCCGCGCGACATGACGTCGCGTGAACGGGCGGCGGTGCAGATGGCGTTCGGGACGGTCGTAGCGCGACTTGCGGCTTATCGCGGCGCCGCCGATTTCCACCAGATGGCGGCCCAGGCATTTCGCGCTGCCGGGGAGATGTTGGCGCGCGACAAGGGCTCGTCCGATTTGCCCTTGGCGCGGTTCAAGCTCGGCGCGCAACTGCATGCGATGGCCGAACGCAGCAGCGATCTTGCGACATTCGGCGCGGCCGCCGATGCGTTGCGCGAGGCGACGCGTCTGTTGTCGCGTGCCGCGTATCCGCGCGAATGGGCGGCGGCGCATAACCGGCTCGGCCTCGCGCTCTACCGTCTTGCGTTCGATGCCGGCGATATCGAATCCTTAAAACACGCCCTCGGCGCGTTCCAATCGGCGTTGCAGATTTATACCAAGGCCGACCATCCTCTCCGCTGGGCCGAGGTCATGAACAGCTTCGCGCAAGTTGCCCAGGTTTTGGGCGAGCAGTTGCGCAATTCCGAGGTCCTGGAGAAAGCCGTCGAGGCCTGCCGCAATGCGCTCGAAGTTCGCAAGAAGGAGACGATGCCGTCGCTTTGGGCGGCGACCCAGAACAATTTAGGCTCAGCGCTGTTTTTGCTCGGCCGCATGAAGGGGACGCGCGAGGAACTGGAAAATGCGCTCGCCGCGTTCGCGGCGGCGCGTGATGTTTATACCCAGCGCGGCGCCGAACGCATGGCGGCGATCGCCGAGCGAAATCTCGCGCGGGTCGAACAAATCCTCGATGGCATGAAACCGAAGGCGCCGGCAAGAAAAGGATGGCATGAAATCGAGGACGACGATCTTGCCGATGTTTCGGATGCGGATTCCGAACGGTCTCCGCGCGGCAATTGATGCGGGTCAGCGCCCCGTGAAGCGGGGCTTCCGCTTTTCCCTGAAGGCCAGGCGGCCTTCGGCGTAATCCTCGCTCGCGTGGCAGGCGTCGACCAAACGGTCGCAAAGCGCCCGGTCGGCGACACCCGGGTCTCGGATCGCCTGAGCCGCCATCAGTTTCGCTGCCTTGACGGTCAGGGGTGCATTTTCGGCAATGCTCCGAGCAAGGTCCTCGACGGTTGTCGTCAAACTCTGTGCGGGTACCACCCGTCGGACCAACCCCATGGCGAGCGCTTCCTCGGCCGAGAACAGGCGCCCGGTGAACAGCATTTCCTTGGTGGCGCCGGCGCCGACCGCGTCCACCAGAAGGCGGATGTCGTGATAGCGATAGCCGAGCCCCAGTTTCGCGGCAGGAACGGCGAACTGCGAGCCCTCGGCCGCGATCTGCAGATCGCATAACAGCGCGATTTCAATACCGCCGCCGATGCAATAGCCTTCGATCATCGCGATTGTCGGTTTCGGGAACGCGCCCAGGGATTCGAGCGCATGCCGGCTGACGGCGTTGTATTCGGCGATGGCGGCCGTGCCGGAACGCTTTTCCTCGAATTCCGAAATGTCGTTGCCGGCGGAGAAGGCTTGGCCGCCTTCGCCGCGAACGATGACGACGCGTATTGCCGCATCGCCTTCAAGGTCGGCCAGGATTCTAGGCAGCGTCTTCCACATTTCGAACGAGATCGCATTACGCTTTTCGGGCTGATTCAACGTCAACGTCGCAATGGCACCGTTCTTTGCAACGCGTAATTTGTCGAATGTCACGGTCGTGTCCTTCTCTCAAACGATGCCGCGCCGGCGCAGATCGGCGATGGTGTCGGGATCGAAGCCGAATTCGGCCAATATTTCGTCGGTATGCTGGCCGCGTTCGGGCGCGGGGCGATATCCGGCAAGACCAGAACGGTTCATGCGAACCGGATGGCCGACGACGTCGATGCTTCCCAGTGCGGGATGATCGACCGGCCGTTCCATGGACAGATGGCGCACATGCGGATCGGCGAACATCCGGTCGATGGTGTAAATCGGCCCGGCCGGGACGCCCGCCTTGTTCAAGCGGTCGATCCAACTCTCCCGGGTGCCGCTTTCCAGATGTTTTTCGATGCCGGCATTCAGTTTCACGCGATTCCGCGACCGTAGATCGTCGTCGGCAAAATCCGGGTCGTGGCGCAATTCGTCGGCATTCAGAGCGTCGCACAGGCGTTGCCACATCGCCTCGCCGCCGGCCGCGATCGTAATCGGTCCGTCGGCGGTCTGGAAGACGCCGGTCGGAATGCTGGTCGGGTGGTCGTTGCCGGCCTGTCCCGCCACTTCGCCCGCGATCGTCCAGCGCGCCGCCTGGAAGTCCAGCATGGCGATCTGCGCTTCGATCAGGGAGGTCCGTATCCACTGGCCGCGCCCGGATACTTGGCGTTCCACCAGCGCGATCAGGATGCCGATGGCGGCGTAAAGTCCGGCGGAAAGATCGGCAATGGGTATGCCGGCACGCACCGGCCCCTGGCCGGGTAGTCCGGTAATGGACATCAGGCCGCCCATGCCTTGCGCGACCTGATCGAATCCGGGTCGATCGGCATAGGGACCGTCTTCGCCGAAGCCCGAGATGCTGGCCAGCACGATCGCGGGATTGATCGCGCCGAGCGCGGGATAATCGATGCCGAGCCGTACCTTCACGTCGGGCCGATAGTTCTCCACCACCACGTCGGCCTTGGCGACCAAGCGGTGGAAGACGGTGAGCCCGTCAGGATCTTTAAGGTTCAGGGTAAGCCCGCGTTTGTTGCGGTGGATATTCTGGAAATCGGCACCATGCCGCTCTCCGCCCATGCCGACCGATCCATCGAGCGCTTCCGGCGGTTCGACTTTGACGACGTTGGCGCCCCAATCGGCGAGTTGGCGCACGCAATTGGGGCCCGAGCGCACCCGGGTCAGATC
>CAZDFF010000283.1:0-4517 GCA_964504425.1 uncultured Hyphomicrobiales bacterium | reverse complement strand
AATTCGGCCGGTTGCCTGGACCGCTGCGAGTTGGGGCCGACGGTGGTGATCTATCCCGAAGGAGTCTGGTACCGCTACGATAGCCCGGCCGACGTGGATGAAATATTGACGACCCATGTGCGGGACGGCGGCCGAGTCGAACGACTGATGTTGAGGCCGGATCGAGAGTCGAAAACCTAGTACATACTAAATATAGGCAGTATTACTATATATAGTATGTCGCAGCTTTACTGCGACCAGCACCATGAATTCTGACACCATCTTTGCCCTCGCCAGCGGCGGCTCGGCTGCCGGGGTCGCGGTGATTCGGGTGTCGGGATCGCGTGCCGGTGAGAGCGTGCGGCGGCTTGTCGGGCGGTTGCCCCCGCCCCGGCGCGCGACCTACGCGACGCTTGTCGATCACGGTGAAACCATCGATGACGGATTGATCCTGTGGTTTCCGGGCCCGGCCAGTTTCACCGGCGAGGACGTCGCCGAATTTCACGTGCACGGGGGCAAGGCGACGGTCGTTCGCGTGCTGGCGGCCCTGAGCGTGATGCCGAACCTGCGCATGGCCGAGCCGGGCGAGTTCACTCGCCGGGCGTTCGAAAACGGCAAGCTCGATCTGACCGCCGCCGAAGGCTTGGCCGACATGGTGGCGGCGGAAACCGAGGCGCAGCGGCGCCAAGCCCTGCGGCAAATGCAGGGCGACCTGGGGCGGCTTTACGACGGTTGGCGGGAACGGCTGCTGGCGTCCCAGGGGCACATCGAGGCCGCCATCGATTTCTCCGACCAGGACCTGCCGGAGAGCGTCGGCGCCAAGGTCGCGGCGACGGTGGCCGAGGTGGCGGCCGAGATCGGCGCCCATCTGGCCGACGGACGGCGCGGCGAGCGGCTGCGCGACGGCATTCACATCGCCATCGTCGGGGCGCCGAACGTGGGCAAGTCGAGCCTGCTGAACAAGCTGGCGCGGCGCGATGCCGCCATCGTCTCGGCCACCGCCGGCACCACCCGGGACGTGATCGAGGTCCACATGGACCTGGGCGGGTATCCTGTAACCCTTGCCGATACCGCAGGGCTGCGCGAGGCCGGGGACGCGATCGAGGCCGAGGGGGTTTCCCGGGCCCGGCGTCGGGCCGAGCAGGCGGACCTGAAGATCGCGGTATTCGATGCCCAGGACTGGCCCCTGGTCGATTCGGCGACCATGGAACTCGTCGACGGGCGGACCATCCCGGTTTTGAACAAGATCGACCTGAAGCACCCGTCGGGGTCGGTACAGGTGGGCGAGCGGGCAGGGGTGGCCTTGTCCGTCGCCACGGGCCAGGGCTTCGATGCCCTGCTGGAAAAGCTGGCCGCCGAGGTCGACGCCCGGTTTGCCGTCCTCGGCACGCCCTCGCCTACCCGGGAGCGGCATAGAAGCGCTCTAGAGGCCTGCCGAGATGCCCTACAGCGGTTCGCCACGGCCGGAAGTCCAGAACTGGCCGCCGAGGACCTGCGGCTGGCGAGCCGGGCCCTGGGGCGGATTACCGGGCGGGTGGACGTGGAGGAAATACTGGATCGGATATTTGCCGAATTCTGTATCGGCAAGTGACGGTACATTGCTCCGGGAAATCGCCCAAGGAGAACAAAAGAGAATCAACAGTACTGTTTCACGTGAAACAATGCTTGTCGGTCGATTTTGGCCTCCAGACGGCGCCGAGGGGATGTTTCACGTGAAACATCGGTATCGTGACTCAGAACCGGCAAACGAGGACTCTGGTTTGACTCTAAATGTCGGCGGTTTGACTCGGATGATTCAGTATTTATTTACCATGGACTCTATTGCGCAAATTGACATGCAATAATGCCGACAGTAGATTGCCGCCCATGACCGAGTTCAGCGCAAATTACGATGTGATCGTTGTCGGCGGCGGCCACGCCGGCACCGAGGCCGCAGCGGCGTCGGCGCGCATGGGCGCGAACACCCTGCTGCTGACCCATCGGTTCGATACCGTGGGCGAGATGTCGTGCAATCCGGCGATCGGCGGCTTGGCGAAGGGCCAGCTGGTGCGCGAAGTCGATGCCTTGGACGGTATTATGGGCCGGGCCATCGACCGGGCTGGTATCCAGTTCCGGGTCCTGAACCAAAGCAAAGGTCCGGCGGTGCGCGGCCCTCGCGCCCAGGCCGATCGCAAGCTGTATCGACAGGCGGTGCAGGCGATCCTGCGCGAACAGGCCAATCTGACGGTTCTGGAAGACACCGCCGAAGACCTAATCGTTAACGGTAGCATGGCGACTGGGGTCGTGACGGGGGCCGGGCGGCGGATCGGCGCCGGGGCCATCGTCATCACTACCGGGACCTTCCTGCGCGGCCTGATCCATTGCGGCGAGGAGCGGATTCCGGCGGGACGGGTCGGCGACCGGCCGGCGGTCGCGCTGGCCTATACCTTCCGGCGCCTGGGCTTCCCCCTGGGCCGTCTCAAGACCGGGACGCCGCCGCGCCTCGACGGCCGGACCATCAATTGGGCGGGCCTGGAGCCGCAGCCGGGCGACGATCCGCCGGTGCCGTTCTCGTTCCTGACCGACAAGATCCGGGTGCCGCAGATCCCGTGTCACATCACCGGGACGACCGAAGCCGGGCACGCGTTGATCCGCGGCAACCTGCACCGGGCGCCCATGTACTCGGGGCAGATCGAGGGCACCGGGCCGCGCTATTGCCCGTCGATCGAGGACAAGGTGGTGCGGTTCCCCGATCGGGCGCGGCATCAGATTTTCCTTGAACCCGAAGGGCTGGATGACGACACCGTTTACCCCAACGGCATTTCGACCTCGTTGCCGCGCGCGGTTCAGGCCGAGCTGCTCAAGACCATCCCGGGGCTCGAACGGGCGGCGATGATCCGGCCGGGTTACGCCATCGAATACGATTTCGTCGATCCTCGGGCGCTGTTTCCGACGCTCGAAACCAAGGCCGTCAAGCGCCTTTATCTGGCCGGACAGATCAACGGCACCACCGGCTACGAAGAAGCCGCGGGGCAGGGCATCGTCGCCGGCATCAACGCGGCGCGGGCGGCCCGCGGCGGCGAGCCGTTCACCCTCGGCCGCGCCGACGCCTACATCGGCGTGATGATCGACGACCTGGTCACCCAGGGCACGCGGGAGCCCTACCGCATGTTCACGTCCCGGGCCGAGTACCGCTTGAACCTGCGCTCGGACAACGCCGACCAGCGATTGACCCCTATAGGCATTGCGGCCGGCTGCGTCGGCCGCGAGCGGCGCGAAGCATTCCAGGCAAAGGTGTCGGAAATCGAGCGGGCACGAATTCTACTAGGGTCGCTGAACGCCACGCCCAACCGGCTGCTGGCGTCCGGCATCAAGGTCAACCAGGACGGGGTTCGCCGCACGGCGCTCGACCTGCTGGCCCATGCCGACATGACCGTGGCGAGCCTGTCGCGCATCTGGCCGGAACTGATGGACCTGCCCCCGGCAGCGGTCGAGCAGATGGAAATCCAGGGCGCCTACGCGGGGTACCTTAAGCGCCAGGAAGCCGACGTCGAAGCCTTCCGCCGTGACGAGGCCCTGACCCTGCCGCGCGACCTCGACTTCGCGGCGATCCCCAGCTTGTCGACCGAAGTCCGAGTCAAACTGGCCGAGGCCCGCCCCGCGACCTTGGGTGCGGCGGCGCGCATTTCCGGCATCACGCCGGCCGCCTTGACGGCACTGTTGGGCTACGTCAAACGGCGCCCGATTCAGGCCCAAACCTGAATCGTCCCGCGAGGATATCCCGCTAAGGGATTCAAATCGTTTCACGTGAAACAAGCACGGGCTGCTACTAGCCCCCATTTGCATGGCTGCGTATAATCGGCCATGACCGAACTCATGACCGCCCCCATGACCATCGATGAATTTCAAGCCGCCGTCGGCGTCGACGGCGCGACGCTGGCGCGGCTGGAAACGTATCTCGCCCTGCTGCGGAAATGGCAGAAGGCAATCAACCTGGTCGGCGCCAAGACCCTCGAAGACCCGTGGCGGCGGCACATGCTGGACTCGGCGCAGCTGGTTCCGCTCATCCCACCGGCGGCGAAGACGCTGCTCGATCTCGGCAGCGGCGCCGGCTTTCCCGGACTGGTGCTGGCGATCGTCACCGGCCTCGATGTTGGCCTGGTCGAAAGCGACGGGCGCAAGTGCGCGTTCCTGGGCGAGGTTGCCCGCGCCACCGGTTGTACGCCGAAAATCCACAACCGGCGGGTCGAAGCGTTGGACTTGCCGGTATCCGATGTGCTCACCGCCCGGGCCTTCGCGCCGCTCGATAAGCTATTGGATTTAAGCGAAAAACTGATCGGGCCCGAGACAGTGTGCCTGTTCCTGAAAGGCAGGGCGGCGGACGAGGAATTGACGGCGTGCGCCAAAAGGTGGAAAATGGCCGCAACAAGCCACCCGAGCCGTTCGGATATAGACGGTAAGGTTGTAGAACTGAGAGGAGTTTCTCGCCGCCATGGGTGATTCAGGATTCCTGCGTCGGGGCCGCGGCACGCGCATCATTGCCGTCGCCAATCAGAAGG
>CAZDFF010000282.1:0-4522 GCA_964504425.1 uncultured Hyphomicrobiales bacterium | reverse complement strand
CGCCCGTTCGGGATCTTCCGTCGCAAGACCTTGCGCGTTCGGTTGAATCAGGCGATCGCAGCGGGCTTGAATGACGGCACCGAACAGCGCCGCCTTGCTGCCGAAGTGGCTGTAGACCGTTTGCTTGGAAACGCCGGCGGCCTTGGCGATCTGGTCCATGCTGACCGCCCCGTAACCGGCGACAAGGAAGGCTTCGGTCGCGGCATCGACGATGATCTCGCGCTTGGTTCGCGGCCGCGCCCGGATGCGACCGCGCGGGGGCGCGCCGTCCTCTTTGCGCCCATTCACGATTTCGCGGCCTTCGGTGAATGCCATTGCCAATAACCCAAGGGAAACCCTAGACTGGACTGGACGGTCCAGTCTAGAGAACAAGCCTTGGATTCCAAGGAATTTTTGGCGCCGCCCCTTCCGACCAGTGGTCTTTCGCGCGGCTCGTTCGTCTCATTATGGTGAGACAAAGACGAGCGGAGGGCAGATAGGTGGCACCCTGGCGAAGGAAACGACGATGGCGGAACTAGCGATCAAGAATCGCGCAATTCTCGGGACAGGGGCAGCCTTGGCGCTGGCATTCGTGTTCGGCCTCGCACTGCCGTCCGCCACCGTCGCACAGGAGAAATCGAAGGCACCGCCTCCGGCGCCCGCATCGGTCGGCGTCGACAAGGTCATTCAGGAAGAATTGAAACAGACGATCCCGGTCATTGGACGCTTCGTCGCGGCGCAGGCGGGCGTTGTCGCCGCGCGCACGGCCGGCCCCATCGCCGAATTCAAAGTGATGGTCGGCGATCGGGTCAAACCCGGCGACGTGCTGGCGGTGCTCGACAAGGACAGGCTGAAATGGGCGTTCGAATTGCAGGAGGCCGAGGTCGCCAGGCAGGAGGCGACGGTGCGCACGCGCCGCCACGAATTGGAGCAGGTCTCGCTCGAACTGAAGCGCATCGAGGGCCTTAAAAAGTCAGCGGCGTTTTCCCAAGCCCGGTTCGAGGACAAGCGAGCGCAATACATCACCACGCAAAGCAAGCTGGCGGAAGCCGAGGCCGACCTGAAACGCGCCAAGGCCAATGAAATGCTGGCGCGCATCGGCTTGCGCGAGGCGGATATCCTGGCACCCTATGCGGGCGTCGTCGCACAACGGAACACCGAGGTCGGCGCCTACGTCAACATCGGCCAGGCGGTCGCGACCATGATCAACGACCAGACCCTGGAACTGGAAGCCGACGTGCCCGCGGAACGGCTGCCGGCCCTGCGCGCGGGAACCCGGCTCGAATACGGCACCGCGAGCGGCAAGCGTCTGCCCGCCGAGGTGCGCGCCATTGTGCCCGACGAAAACCCTTCCACGCGCACGCGCACCGTGCGATTCGTCACCGTCGGCGAGCCCCCGCCGGAAGCCCGTCGCGCCGCAAATCAAAGCGTCGTTCTGTATATTCCCTCCGATAAGCCGCGCACGGTGGTCACCGTTCACAAGGATGCGGTGCTGTCGCGACAGGGCAACACCGTCGTCTTCATCGTGCTCGACGGAAAGGCGTTGATCCGCCCGGTACGCTTGAGCGACGCCGTCGGCCAGCGGTTCGAGGTCCTGGCGGGCCTGAAGCCCGGCGACTTGGTCGTCGTGCGCGGCAACGAACGCCTGCGTCCCGGCCAAGCCGTGGCACCCAAGGAACAGTCGTAGCGCATGAACTTCATCCGCCTCAGCGTTGAACGGCCGGTCGCGGTCGCCGCCGTCGTCATCCTAGTCGTGATGCTGGGATTGATCGCGCTGGCGCGCATCCCGATTCAATTGATCCCCGAGGTCAACAAGCCGGTCATCAGCGTCATCACCAACTGGTTCGGCGCCTCGCCGGTCGAGGTCGAGCGCGAAATCATCAACCGCCAGGAAGAAGTCTTCAAAGGTCTCGAGGGCCTGGAGAAGATGACGTCCAGCGCCGAGGACGGCCGCGCCCGCGTGACCCTGGAATTTCGCGTCGGCCAGGAAATGAGCCGGTCGTTGCTGCTGGTCGCGAACCGGCTCGACCAAGTGCAGGAATATCCCGTCGAGGTCGACCGCCCGATCCTCAGAACATCGAGCACCGACGACAATCCGATCACCTGGATCGTGATGCGGCGCCTGCCCGGCAATACTCAGCCGATCAATACCTACGGCGACATGCTGGACGACGTGGTGAAGGACCGCCTGGAGCGCGTGCCCGGCGTGTCGCAGGTCAATCTCTTCGGCGAGAGCGAACGCGAAATCCGCATCACCATGGACCCGGAACGGATGGCCCGCTACGGCCTGACGGCGACCGAAATCCTGGCGACGCTACGCGGCGCCAACGTGGCCGTTTCCGCAGGCGACGTCGAGGAAGGCAAGCGGCGCTACGTGGTGCGCACCGAGGGCGAGTTGACGACGCTCAAGGCCGTGCGCGAGGTATTGCTGCGGTCGTTCCTCGACCAACAGACCGGACGCACGGCGCGCATCCGCGTCGGCGACATCGCCGACGTCGATTTCGGCTACAAGAAACCGGTTGCGACCATCCGCATGCTGGGTCAAGCGGCCCTGGCCGTAAACGCGATCCGCGAAACCGGATCGAACGTGATGGAAGTCATGGCCGGCATCCGAACGGTGCTGGACGACTTGAATAAGAACGTTCTGCCGTCCTTCGGCGTCTATCTGACGCAAGTCTACGACGAAACGGTCTACATCGAATCGTCCATCGACCTGGTGCAGCAAAACATCTTCGTCGGCGGCGCACTGGCGGCGTTGGTGCTGTTGATCTTCCTGCGTTCGCCGCGCGCGACGCTGATCATCGCCATCGCCATGCCGGTTTCGATCATCGGTTCGTTCATCGCCATGACCGCGTTCGGGCGGACGATCAACGTCATTTCGCTCGCCGGCCTCGCCTTCGCCATCGGCATGGTCGTCGACGCCGCCATCGTGGTGTTGGAGAACATCTATCGCCTGCGCGACCAAGGCCTGTCACGCACCCAGGCCGCGTTCAAGGGCGGCGCGCAGGTGTGGGGCGCCATCCTGGCCTCGGCCTTGACGACCGTCGTCGCGTTCGCGCCGCTGTTGGTGCTGCAACTCGAGGTCGGACAATTGTTTCGCGACATCGCAGTGGCGCTGTCGGTCGCGGTACTGCTGTCGCTGATCGTCGCGGTCACGGTGATCCCTGCCCTCGCCAACCGGCTGATGGCCGGAGACCGCCCCCCGCTTGCCGCCCCCGAGATCGCGGACGCGGACGGCAAGGTGAAGCCCATCAAAGATCGATCGCGATCCTTCGGCGCCGCCTTCACATCGACGATAAACACGCTGTTCGCACCGCTCGATCGATTCGGCAGCCTTTTCGTTGCCGCCGCCGTAGGCCTCGCGCGCAAGGTGACACAGAGCCGCACCCTTGCCGTCGTCATCGTCGTCGGCGTGTGCGGCACGACCGGGATCGTCACCTGGGCATTCCTGCCGAAGCTGGATTATCTGCCGAGCGGCAATCGGAACCTCGTGGTCGGCGTGATCGTACCGCCGCCCGGCTACAATCTCGGAACCACGGCCAAGATCGCCGACGGTATAGAAGGCCGGATCAAGCATCTTTGGCCGAAAGAGGTGACAACCGAAGGCCGAAGCAAACTGGATGCCGCACCGGCTCGGGCCGACAACGGCAAGGAACCGATGATGCAGCGATTCTTCTTCGTCGCGCGCCGAGCCGATACGTTCGTGGGTGCCGCCGCGGAAGATCCGGCCCGTGTCGGCGACCTTATCCCGATCCTGAAAAAGGCCGCATTCGAGGAACCCGGCACGTTCGGCATCGTATCGCAGCGATCCCTTTTCGGACGCGCGCTCGGCGGCGAACGCACCATCGAGCTCGATATCTCGGGGCCCGAACTCACCGACATTCTCGACACGGCCATCAAGGCCGCGGCCTACGTGGAAGAAGTGATGCCGCGGGCCCAGGGCAACCAGATCCGCCCGCAACCGGGGTTGGAATTGGGAGCACCCGAAATCCGCATCCTGCCGGATCGGGTCAGGCTTTCCGACAATGGCGTGACCGCCAGGGAACTGGGCGATGCTCTCGACGTCTTCAACGACGGCATGCGCGTCGTCGAGGTAACCATCGAAGGCCGCCGCATGGACCTGACGTTGCGTGGCCCGGAAGGCGCGGTGACCGAAACGCAAGGTATCGGCAACCTGCCGGTGGTCACCCGATCGGGCAAAATCGTCCCGGTCAGTTCCTTGGCCGACGTCGTCATGACCGCCGGACCGACCGAGATTCGCCATCTGGAGCGCACGCGCACCGTGACGCTGGAAATTCGCCCGAATGAAAACGTACCGTTGGAAGTGTCGATCGAGACCATCAAGACCAAGGTCATGGAACGACTTCAGGCCGAAGGCATGCCGCGCGGCGTGAAACTGGGTCTTTCCGGCACCGCCGATAAATTGTCGCAAACCTGGAATGCCATGCTGTTGAACGTGGTGCTGGCGATGGCGGTGGTCTACTTGATGATGGCGGTACTATACGAAAGCTTCGTCTATCCCTTCATCATAATGTTCTCGGTG
>CAZDFF010000281.1:0-4528 GCA_964504425.1 uncultured Hyphomicrobiales bacterium | reverse complement strand
CGACGGCGACGTGGACGGCGCCGACATGGACGGCCTGACTCGCCTCTACGACGAGGTCGAGGCCGAAACCAAGGGCATGGGTTCGATCGTGCGGAGCACGGTCAACGTGGCGCCGCGCGGCCAAGCGCCGAAATGGTACGACGTCTACGTGTCGTTCTTCCGCGAGGGCGTGTTCTTCGTCTACACGCCGGCCGAGGACGACAAGGACGCGCTGATGAACCTGCTGGCGCGCCGCGACATCGTCATCCGCGATCTTTTGAAGAAGCGCCGCCCCTACCTGACGGAAGTAGCCGTGCTGGTCGCCGATCTGCAGGACTCGATGAAAATCTGCGCCGAACTGCCGCCCGAGGAATACTTCCAACTGATCAACGACATTTGGGCGGCGATGGAGCCCAAGCTGCGCGGCTTCTACGCCACCCACGGCAAGCACGTCGGCGACGGGATGCTGTACTACTTCCTGCCGCAGCCCGATTGCAGCTACGCGCTGAACGCGATCCGCTGCGCCCAGGAGATGCAGGCGACCATGCGCGAGATCAGCCGCGTCTGGCGCGCCAAGAAAAACTGGCTGAACGAATTGCGCCTGAACATCGGCCTGCACGAAGGCCAGGAATGGTTCGGCACCTACCAGACGCCGACCCACATCGAATTCACGGTGCTGGGCGACACGGTCAACATGGCCGGGCGACTTTCCGATTTCGCGCGCCAGGGCTCGACGTGGGTGTCGAAGGCCATGCTCGGCAAGCTGTCATCCAAGGAACGCCAGCAGGTCCGCTACGGCATCCGCCGCACCGGCGCGGACGGCAGCGAAATCCTGGTGCCGGAGACGTTCTCGCGGGTCTCCAACCTAGTCGACCTCAACGACGCCAAGAACCACAAGTTCAACGATATCGCGGTCCTGCCGGTGACCGAGGTTCTGGACGTGGAACCGGTGCAAAAGAAGGCTTAACGGTACCGCTCTTCCTTCCACGGGTCGCCGACGTCGTGATAGCCGCGCGCTTCCCAGAAGCCGGGCTGGTCCTTGTCCAGGAACACGACGTGGCGCAGCCACTTCGCCGATTTCCAAAGATAGAGCTTGGGGATGAAGGCGCGCACCGGGCCGCCGTGCTCGCGCGCCAAAGGCGTGCCGTTCCAGGCGCGCGCCAGCATCGAATCCTCGGCGGCGAAGAATTGCAGCGGCACGTTGGTGGTGTAGCCGTCGTGACTGTGCAGCATGACGAAGCGCGCCGACGGCTTCGGCTTCACCACGTCGAGGAAGTGCCGGGTCGAAACGCCGGTCCAACGGTCGTCCTTGCGCGACCAGCCGGTGACGCAATGGTAATCGATGCGGAATTCGGTTTGCGGCTGGGCCATGAAATCGTCCCACGACCAGCGGATGCGGTTCTCGACCGCGCCCGCCACGGTCAGCAGCCATTGATCCGTCGGCACCGCCGGCCGGGTGCCGAGATCGAGTACCGGCCAGTCCTTGGCCCAGCGCTGGCCCGGCGGCAGGCGCTTCGCCGCCTCGGTCGCCGCCTCTTTCCCGGCGTACGGCACGCGGCCTTCGCGCGCCCACTCTTCCTTGACCCGAACCAGCTTTTCCCGCTCGGCGCCCAACACCGTGCCGGGCTTGCCCTCGAACAACGCCTTGAAGCGGTCGTCCTTGTCGTCGGTCATGGCGCGGGTCCCGCGTCTACCCCTTCTCGCGCATCAAACGCGCTTTCTGGCGCTGCCAGTCGCGCGTCTTAATGGCGTCGCGCTTGTCGTGGGTCTGGCGGCCCTTGGCCAGCGCCAGTTCGACCTTGGCGATGCCGCGCTTGTTGAAGTAGACCGCGAGCGGCACGATGGTCATGCCTTCGCGCGTGACGGCGCCGATCAGCCGACCCATCTCGCGCCGCTTGACCAGCAATTTGCGCGGCCGCTTCGGCTCGTGGTTGAAGCGGTTGGCGGACAGGTATTCCGGAATGAACGCGTTCAGCAGGTAAAGCTCGCCGTCCATCTCGCCGGCATACGCTTCTCCGATCGTCGCGCGGCCTTGGCGCAGCGATTTCACCTCGGTGCCGGTCAGCACGATGCCGGCCTCGAGCTTTTCCAGGATTTCGTAATTGTGCCGGGCCTTGCGGTTCTGCGCGATCGAACCGCTGTGGCCCTTCTTGGCGGCTGCCATGACGGGCGGGCCTTCCCAGTCCGTGACGAAAAAGCTAGTTCAGCAGACCGACCGCGACCATCGCGTCGCGGACCTTCCGCTTGCTGTCGTCGGCGATCTCGCACATCGGCAGCCGCATGGCGCCGGAGCATTTGCCGAGCAGCGAGGCCGCGTACTTCACCGGGCCGGGGTTGGTTTCGCAGAACATCGCCGAATGCAGTGGCATCAGCCGGTCCTGGATCGCCAGCGTCTTCTTGGCGTCGCCCGCCTTCCAGGCGTCGTGCATTTCCTTGCACAGCCGGGGCGCGACGTTACCCGTGACCGAGATGCAGCCCTTCCCGCCCGAGGCCAGAAACCCGACGATGGTGCCGTCCTCGCCCGAGAACTGGCAGAAATCGGCTCCGGCGGCGAGACGCGTCAAGATCGGCCGCGTCAGGTCGTTCGACGCATCCTTGACGCCGACCACGTTGGGCAGTTCGGCCAGCCGGGCCATCGTCTGCACCGACATGTCGACCACGCTGCGGCCGGGAATATTATAGATGAAGATCGGAATGTCGGCGGCGTCGTGGATCGCCTTGTAGTGGCGATAGAGCCCTTCCTGGGTCGGCTTGTTGTAATAGGGCGTGACCACCAGCGCCGCGTCGGCGCCCGCCTTCTTGGCGTGCACGGTCAGGTCGATGGCTTCGTCGGTCGAGTTCGATCCCGTTCCGGCGATCACCGGCACCTTGCGTTCCTTAGCGACCTCGATGCACAGCTCGACGACGCGCTTGTGCTCGTCGTGCGAGAGCGTCGGGGACTCGCCGGTGGTGCCGCACGGCACCAGGCCGTCCGTGCCCTCGTCGATCTGCCATTTCACGAACGACTTGAACGCGGCCTCGTCGACCGAGCCGTTCTTGAAAGGCGTGATCAAGGCAACGAAGGATCCGGAAAACATGGCCCACTCCTTTCGGGCGAATCGGGACGACGGAGCCCGGACCTTACTCCCTGCCCCGACCCCGCCGCAAGCGCCCTGCCGCCCGGAAAAGCCCGCAACGCCCGGCGCCCCGTGCCCCCGTCTTGAGGTTACCCGGCCGTCGATTGTAGGATGCTTGCGGCCTCGCGGGGATCGACCCCCGAGGCGAAGGGGGCCCGCGCCCATGCAGACGGCACGATTGCCACGGCTGACGATCCGCGCGGCCATCGCCATGGCCGTCGCCGCCGTTCTTTGGGCCCCCGCCCCGCCCACGTTCGCCGCACCTCGCGCCGCCGGCTCCCTGGCGCCCAATCCGGCCGTCGATCCCAGCCTGGAACCCCGGCCGCGCGACCTGATCGCCGCCCGCGCCGCGTTCGAGGCCATCGCCCGCAACAAGTGGCCCGACGCCGAGGCCCGCGCCCGCCAAGCCCGGGACCCGGTGGTCCTGAAGCTGGTGCAATGGATGGGCCTGGTCCGCGGCGGCGCCGCCGCGCCGTTCTCCGGCATCGCCCAGTTCGTCGACGCCAACCCGGACTGGCCGGCGTTGTACCTTCTGCGCAAGCGCGCCGAGGAAGCCATCGACGCCAAGGTGCCGCCACGCGACGTCATCGAATGGTTCAAGCGCCACTCGGCCGTCAGCGGCACCGGCAAGGCCCGCCTCGGCGAGGCGCTGATGGCGGAAGGCCAGCAGGACGCCGCGCTGGCGATGATCCGCGACGCCTGGGTCAACGGCGACTTCCCGATCAAGGTCGAGAAGGCGTTCTACACCCGTCATCGCAAGTGGCTGACCGTCGAGGACCACCGCCGCCGGCTCGATCGCCTGGTCTGGGAAGGCAAGGTCACCGCCGCCCGCCGCGTCGCCTGGAAGGCCGACGCCGAGCACCGCGCGCTGGCCGAAGCCCGCATGATGCTGCGCCGCCAGACCGGCAACGTCGACAAGGCCATCGCCAAGCTCCCGGAAACGCTCCAGGACGATCCGGGGCTGTTCTACGAACGGGTCCGCTGGCGGCGCAAGAAGGGCAAGTACCTGGACGCCATCGAGCTGCTCAAGGACTCGCCGCCGATGGCCCAGTACACGCGGCTGTGGTGGACCGAACGCTCGATCCTGGCGCGCCGGGCGCTGCGCAACGGCCACATTTCCGACGCCTACAAGCTGGCCAAGAACCACGGCTTCAAAAGCGGCGCCGACTACGCCGACGCGGAATGGACCGCGGGCTGGATCGCGCTCCGCTTCCTCAAGGACCACAAGGAAGCGACCGACCATTTCCTGCGCATGTTCGAGGCGGTGAACTATCCGGTCAGCCGTTCGCGCGGCGCTTACTGGCTCGGCCGCGCGGCGGAAGCCGCGGGCGACGCCAAGCAGGCCAAGTTCTGGTTCGACACCGCCGCCGCCTTCAACACTTCTTACTATGGGCAGTTGGCGGCCGGGCGCTTAGGAAAAACGACGGCGATCG
>CAZDFF010000280.1:0-4529 GCA_964504425.1 uncultured Hyphomicrobiales bacterium | reverse complement strand
GTCAAGAAGGGGCAGTTCCTGGCGCCCTGGGACATGGCCAACGTCGCCGCCAAGATCGTCGAAACCGGCAACCGCAACGTCATGCTGTGCGAACGCGGGGTCAGCTTCGGCTACAACACCCTGATATCGGACATGCGGGCCTTGCCGGTGCTGGCCGAAACCGGCTTTCCCGTGGTCTTCGACGCCACCCATTCGGTGCAGCAGCCGGGCGGCAAGGGCACGGCCTCGGGCGGCGAGCGACGCTTCGCCCCGGTGCTCGCCAGGGCCGCCGTGGCGGTCGGCGTCGCCGCCGTGTTCATGGAAACCCACGAGGACCCGGATCGGGCGCCCAGCGATGGGCCCAATATGATACCGATCAAGGACTTGCCTGAAATCCTTGAGACTCTTGTGCAAATCGACCGAATCGCCAAGGCGAGGCCTGTCACTGGCCCTGGCGCGCGTTAATGTTACGCATCAGTCAGGTTTAATGTTTTGCCTTAACCGAGCATCAAAAGAGACCGAAAAATGACCGCCATCGTCGATATCGTCGCCCGTGAAATTCTCGACAGCCGGGGCAACCCGACGGTCGAGGTCGACGTCCACCTGGAAGACGGCGCCATGGGCCGCGCCGGGGTGCCGTCGGGGGCCTCGACCGGGGCGCACGAGGCGATCGAGCTGCGCGACGGCGACAAGAAGCGCTATGGCGGCAAGGGCGTGCAAAAAGCCGTCGCGGCGGTCAACGGCGAGATCTTCGACGCGCTCTCGGGCCTCGACGCCGAAAATCAGATGCAGATCGACCGGCTGATGCGGGATCTCGACGGCACGCCGAACAAGGGCCGGCTCGGCGCCAATGCGATCCTGGGGGTGAGCCTGGCCTGCGCCAAGGCGGCGGCGATCTCGGCCGGCCAGCCGCTGTATCGGTTCATCGGCGGCACCTATGCCCATACGTTGCCGGTGCCGTTGATGAACATCGTCAACGGCGGCGCGCACGCCGACAATCCCATCGACATCCAGGAATTCATGATCATGCCGGTCGGCGCGGCGACCTTTGCCGATGGCCTCCGCTGCGGCGCTGAGGTGTTCCAGGCGCTGAAGAGGGCGCTGAAAGACGCCGGGCACAACACCAACGTCGGCGACGAGGGCGGTTTCGCGCCGATGCTGCGCGGCGCGACCGAGGCCTTGGATTTCATCATGCGGGCCATCGACAAGGCCGGCTACCGGGCCGGCGACGACGTCGTTCTGGCGCTCGATTCCGCTTCGACTGAATTCTTCAAAAATGGCAAGTATGTGCTTGAAGGCGAAGGCAAAACATTGGACGGCGCCGGCATGGTCAAGTACTACCAAGACTTGGTCGCCAACTACCCCGTGGTCAGCATCGAGGACGGTATGTCCGAGGACGACTGGGAGGGCTGGGGGCTTCTTACCGACGCGCTCGGCGAGACCGTGCAGCTGGTCGGCGACGACCTGTTCGTGACCAATCCGGTGCGCCTGCTCGAAGGCATCGAGAAGGGCCTGGCCAACGCCATCCTGGTCAAGGTCAACCAGATCGGCACGCTTTCCGAAACCCTGGAAGCGGTCGACCTCGCCACCCGCAACGGCTACGGCGCGGTCATCTCGCACCGCTCGGGCGAAACCGAGGACGCGACCATCGCCGACATCGCGGTCGCGACCAACGCCGGCCAGATCAAGACCGGCTCATTGTCCCGATCGGATCGGCTCGCCAAGTACAACCAGTTGCTCCGCATCGAGGAGGAACTGGGCCCGCAGGCGCGCTACGCCGGCCGCGCGGTGCTGCGCCAGCCGTAATAGGGCTTCGTTCCCCCGGCTACGACGGCGTGATGGCCTTCCGCGCCGCGCGGCAGGCGTCGCCGCAGCTTTTGCACGCCTCGGCGCAGACGCGGCAATGGTCGTGCGCGTCGGCGTGACGCCGGCATTCCTCTTCGCACGCCTCGCACGCTTCCTCGCAGAGATGGATCGCCTGTTTCAAAATTTCTTCGTTCGAGCCGGTGCGGCGGGTCGCCAGCGCGCCGGTGGCGTTGCAGATGTCGGCGCAGTCGAGGTCGAGGCGGATGCACTGCCGGAGCGACTCGACGGACGACTCGGCCAGGCACGCGTCGGCGCACGAAATGCAGGCCTGGGCGCACGAGAAGCATTCCTCGATGCAGCGAAGCAGCACCGCGTTGGTCTTGCCGCGGACTTCCGGGTGGGTGGAAATCATTTCCTGGACGTGCATGGCTTTCCTCCTGCGTTGTCGGGCGAATGTCCCACCGTACTTCCGGAGCGTCGACGGTCAACCGCGCGACATGTGATCAATCCATGACCGCGCGACTCTCCCCGCTAACCCTCCGTTAATAACTCCACCGGCATAGTCGCGCCGGGTTTGGGGCTGGGGACTGTCGAGAAACGACAACCGGTTCCATGGTGCCATGAGTCTTGTTGCTGAAATTCGCGTTCGCGCCCGTCACGTCGTCGGCCCGGTGTTGGGCCTGTGTACGGCCGCCTACTTCGCCTACCACGCGGTCAACGGGGATCGCGGCCTGATCGCGTGGTTGGAGCTGCAGAAGAAGATCGAGGCCGCGCACGCCGTCGCCGCCGAGGTTGCCGTCCGGCGCGAGGCGCTGGAACACCGGGTCAAGCTGCTCCACCCCGAGGGCATCGATCCGGACCTGCTCGAGGAGCGCGCGCGCCGAATGCTGAACTACGGATACCCGGACGAGATCGTGATCCTGGTCGAGAAAGACGGGAAATGAAAAGGAGAACCGAAATGCCGAGCATCGTCGATACGCTGGAAGCGCCTTATTTCTGGGCCAGCTTTTCCACCGGCCCGGGCCTGTTCGAAGACCGCGACGCCGACGCGGCGGGGAAGCTGACGATCCTCGCCACCCGGGCGCCGGGCTTCTTGGGCCTCGAAACCGACACCGCGCCCGACGGCCGCAGCGTGACCCGCACCTATTGGGACGCCGCCGAGTCGATCGATACCTGGAAGACGACCGCCGACAAGATCCTGCGCGAAACCCACGGGTTGAAGTCTTGGTACCACGCCTTCGCGCTCGAAATCGGCAAGGTCGAACGCCACAAGCTGTTCAAGTGGATCAAACGCGCCGCCTGAGGAAGGCGGGAATGTAAAAAGCGCCGCCTGAGGAAGGCGGGATAAGGGGGAACCATGAGCCGCATCCGTCTCGACCGCACGCCCGAGCCGCCGTTCTGGGCGGTGGTGTTCCCGACCCGCATCGGCGGCGACGACGCCGGCTATGTCGAGCGGGTCGCGCGCATGTTGGCGATGGCGCCGCTGCAGGAAGGATTCCTCGGCACCGAACGGGTGCGCGAGGCGAGCGGCGAGGATGCCGTCGTCGCCTATTGGAAAAGCCTGGAAGCGATCGGCCGCTGGAAGGTCGGCTTCGAAAAACGTCTATTGCTGCATCCGTGCCGCACCAGCTGGAACTCGCCGCTGCCCATGCGCGTCGCCAACATCGAGACGGCGGCGCAGTGGGGGCCAGCGCGCCGTCGCCGCGCCGCCTAGAGGTTCGCGATGCCCGACAGCAACGCCGACACGCACGCCCCCGCCGAAACCCCGCCGCCGCCCTATTGGGCGGTGATCTTCACGTCGACGCGCAACGAGCAGGACGAACAAGGCTACGCCGCCATGGCCGCCCGCATGGTCGAACTGGCGGCCCGGCAACCCGGCTATCTGGGCGTCGAAAGCGTGCGCGGGCAGGGCGGCCTCGGCATCACGGTCTCCTATTGGAAGACGCTGGAAGCCATCGCCAAGTGGAAGCAGAACGCCGAGCACCTGGAGGCGCAACGCCTGGGCCGCGAGCGTTGGTACGAGTCCTTCAGTCTTCGGGTCGCGCGGGTCGAGCGCGCCGGCAACTGGCTGTTCCCGGGAATCCTGGCGACCGCCGACTGAGTCCTTCCTCGCTTCCCGATCGTTCGTCGCCTCTCCTTCGTCATGCCCTGAGTTTGCAAACGAAGAGCAACACCTTCTCAAGGGCCGTTGCTCTGGGATATCGACGTGTGCGGTTATCCTGGACGATTGGAACGAAATTGCCGGACTTCAAGCCGCCGGGCATTCGATCCGAAAAACCGCGTATCTGCATGAATAATTTTTAATGGGGGAACAATATTGACCCACGTCAAGGATCGGGACCGCCTCGGGGGTCAGGCTGCAAAACAATACAGGGATGAACCCCGATCCTCGAACCTGAACCAAGGCAAGATAAGGAGCTATTCGCGCAAGATAACCCTCAAGGAGGAAGTACCGATGGGCGACAAGACCATTGCCGCGACCGTCAGCGAACCGACGGCGATCGACGCCGCGAAGTTTCCCTTTATCCTGAATTTCCGGGGCATGGGTTCCGAAGCCCTGCAACTCGCACAGCAGCAAAACATCGAAGCCCTGGCCGCCGCAACCAAGACGATCCTGGAGAGCACCCAGGCGATCATCGCGAAGAACGCCGAGTTTTTCGAAGACTGGACGCAGCACGCGACAAAGGACGTCGGGGAACTCGCCAAGCTCGATCGGGCGGACAAGGTGCTGATCAAGCAGGCCG
>CAZDFF010000279.1:0-4554 GCA_964504425.1 uncultured Hyphomicrobiales bacterium | reverse complement strand
CCTTGTAGAGCGCGAAGAACACCGGGATCTGCACCACGATCGGCAGGCAGCCGGACGCCGGGTTCGCCTTCTCGCGCTTGTAAAGCGCCATCATTTCCTGGTTCAGCTTCTGCTTGTCGTCGCCGAAACGTTCGCGCAGCTTCACCATCTCGGGCTGCAGCTTCTTCATCTTGCTCATCGCCACGTAGGACTTGTTGGCGAGCGGGAAGAACAGCAGCTTGATGAACACCGTCAGAATCAGGATCGCGATGCCGAAGTTACCGACGTGCTTGTTCAGCCAGATCAGCGCGTAGAAGATCGGTTTTGTAAGGAAGTAGAACCAGCCGAAATCGATCGCCAGGTCGAACCGGGTGATGCCGAGCTTCTCCTGGTAATTGTCGAGCAGCGCCAGCACCTTGGCGCCCGCGAACAAATGGCTTTCCGTGACCGCCGTGCCGCCCGCCGCCACCGCGACCCCCGGCCGCAGGAAGTCGATCTGATAACGGTCGTCGTTGCCTTCCTTGCGATGGATGAAGCGATAGGTGGCGTCGTTCTTCTGATCGGGGATCAGCGCCGTCAGCCAGTATTTATCGGTGATGCCGGCCCACCCGCCGGTCGATTTCTGCTCTTCGGTCTTCGATTTCCGGAGATCCTCGTAGGATATCTCCTTCAGCGTGTCCTTCAGGACGCCGACCGGCCCCTCGTGCAGGATGTAGATGCCGCCGGTCTTGGGCGTGCCGGTCCGCGAAATCAGGCCATAGGGATAGACCGCGAATGCCTTTTGCGTCCGGTTTCGCACGCCTTGGGCGACGGTGAACATGAAATCGCGATCGACGCCGATCGCGATCGTGAATTCGATTCCCTCGCCGTTGTCCCAGCGGAGCGTGACTTTTTCGTTGGCGCCGAGCGTCGTCTTGTCGGCGGTCCATATCGTGTCGGGACCGGGGACCTTGATGCCGGGATCGGCGACCCAGCCGAACTGCGCATAATAAGGCGCGATCGACCCTTTGGGCGAAAGCAGCACGATCTCGCCGCCCTTCTTGCCCGGGTGTTCGTGGTAATTGGCCAACGTGATGTCGTCGATGCGCGCGCCTTCGAGCGCGATCGAACCGTGCACCTGACCGTTCGAGATGCGCACCCGAGCGGCCTTGCCGAGCGCCTGGGCACGGGCCACGGCCGAGCCGGCGCTGCCGGGCGCCGCCGGCGCCTCGGCGCCGGGCGCGGCGCCGCCGGGAACGCTGGGCGCGTTTGCGGATGGTGCCGGCGTCGGCGTCGCGGAAGGCGCCGTGGAAGCGCTCGGCGCGGCGGGCGCAGGTTTCGCCTGTTCGGCGGTCTTCTGGGCCTCGGGCGGGGGCGCCTTCTTCGCCGGATACAGGAACTGGAACCCGAGCAGGATCGCGATCGAGAGCACGACCGCCAGAAGCATATTCCGGTTATCGATCACGACGCGTGACCTCCGGCCGTTCCATGGCGATGGTCGCATGCGGCATGATCATGTCGCTCGGGCACCGGATCGTAGCCGCCTTCGGCCCACGGATGGCAGCGGATCACGCGACGAAGCCCCAGCCACGCGCCCTGCAGCGGCCCGTGGCGACGGATCGCCTGGGCGGCATAGGCGGAGCATCCGGGCTCGTAACGGCACGACGCCGGCAGAACCGGCGACAGCAACAATTGATAGGCGCGAATGGCGATCAGCATCGCGCCCGTCGCGGCGCCCGCGATCAAGCCGATGCCTTCCTTACCCCACGTCGTCAGCATGCCGATTGCGTCCCTGGCGTCCCTGTTTTCGTCGTTCATTCGCCCTTGAAGGCGCCGAGCCGCTTCAAAGCCGTCTTCATATCCTCGACCAAATCCCCGTAGGGCCGATCGAGCGTCGCTTGACGGCCGACCACGACCAGGTCGTATCCGCCCGTCGCGTGAACCTTCAACACGTCGTCGGCCACCGCCTTCAGGCGGCGTCGCGCCCGGTTGCGCTGGACGGCGTTGCCGACCTTGCGGCTGACCGTGAATCCGATGCGGAGCGGAGCGGTGCCCGGCGGATCGGTTTCGTCGGCCCCATGGTGCCTGGCCTGCATGATCAGGCCGGGGGCGACCCACTTTCGCCGGGTAGCGGCAACCTTGAGGAAATCCGGCCGTCGCTTGAGGCGCGTCAGCACAGAGGCCTCGGCGCCGGTCAGGCCGACAGGCTCTTGCGACCCTTGGCGCGACGGTTCGACAACACCTTGCGGCCGCCGACGGTGGCCATACGGCTACGGAAGCCGTGCCGGCGTTTGCGAACCAGTTTGCTGGGCTGATACGTGCGCTTCACGGGCGATCTCCCTCGCGGAACAGGCCCCGGTGTATAAGGACTCGTCCGGGGGAAGTCAACGCCGGCGGCCGCTTTCCTCGACAATCGCCAGTCCCTTGAAATTCCTCACGATGGGGTCACGGAATGGTTACTTTACCGGGCCTCGGGCCCGCCTCTATAACCCTGATCGTCCCCGCCGAAATCGCCGAAACATCCTATAATTTTCAGGGACCGCCAGCCAAACCGGCGCCGGCCGCCGCACCGGGGCCTCCAGAACCAGCCGCAGCGGCCGATTACGTCCGGGCGAATGCAGGAAAATACGATGGAACGGCCGGCGCCAAGCGGAAATACTATTGAAAAACAAGGATTTTCCCCTTGGCGCTTGGTGCCCTTGGGCATCCTTGCGGCGGGCTTGATTGCCTTCTTCGCGTTCGGACTCGATCGCTATGTCGGCCTCGACGCGCTGAAGCAGCACCACGCCGCGCTGAAGGAATGGGTCGCCGCCCGGGGCTTCTCCGCGCTTCTGATCTTCGGCGCGATCTATGCCTTGGTCGTCGCCTTCTCGCTGCCGGGCGGCGCCGTGATGGCGGTCGCCGGCGGCTTTATGTTCGGTCTGGTGGCGGGTACCGTCACGGTCGTCGTTTCGGCCACGATCGGCGCCTGCGCCGTTTTCCTGGCCGCGCGCTACGCCGTCGGCGATCTTCTTCGCGCCAAGACCGGACCGTGGCTGAGAAAGCTGGAGGCCGGGTTTCGCGAGGACGCCTTCAATTATTTATTGGTCCTGCGTCTGGTGCCGCTGTTTCCATTCTGGCTGGTCAATCTGGCGCCCGCGTTCCTGGGCGTGCCGTTCTGGACCTATGCGCTCGGCACCCTGATCGGCATCGTGCCCGGCACCGTCGTCTTCATCCTGGTCGGCCGGGGCGCCGGGGCGGTGCTGGACAAAGGCGGCAACCTCGATCTCGGCATCATCTTCGAGCCCCACGTGCTGGCCCCGATCGTCGGGCTTTCCATTCTCGCGCTCGTGCCGGTGGTCTATAAGCGATGGAAGGCCCGCCGCGCATGATGGAGGCATTCGACCCGTGACCGAGAAGATTGCCGTCGATATCTGCGTGATCGGTGCCGGGTCGGGCGGGCTTTCGGTCGCCGCCGGCGCGTCGCAACTGGGCGTGACGACGGCCCTGGTCGAAAAGCACAAGATGGGCGGCGATTGCCTGAACTACGGCTGCGTGCCGTCGAAGGCGCTGTTGGCCGCCGGCCATGCCGCCGAGGCGCAGCGCCATCCCGGGCCGTTCGGCGTCGAGAACGCGGGGTTCCGGATCGTTCACAAGGACGTCTACAAGCACGTCCGCGACGTCATCGCCGCCATCGCTCCCAACGATTCGGTGGAACGCTTCGAAGGGCTGGGCGTGAAGGTGATCAAGGCCGAGGCGCGCTTCATCTCGCCCGAGTGCGTTGTCGCGGGCGACGTCGAAATCACGGCCCGGCGCTTCGTCGTCGCCACCGGATCGGCCGCGTTCATGCCGCCGATCCCGGGCCTGGACAAGACTCCCTACCACACCAACGAGACGATTTTTTCCCTGGACGCCGTGCCGGAGCATTTGATCGTCGTCGGCGGCGGCCCCATCGGCATCGAGATGGCGCAGGCGCACCGGCATCTCGGCGCCAAGGTAACGGTGCTGGAGATGTTCAAAATCATGCCCAAGGACGATCCGGAACTGGTCGAGGTGGTGAAGACCCGTCTGCTCAAGGAAGGCGTCGACATCAAGGAAGGCGTCAAGATCGCACGCGTGGAAAAAACGGACGGCGGTGTCGCCGTCGTCGTCGAGACCGACGCGGGTGAAGCGCGGATCGAGGCCACGACGCTGTTGATCGCCGCCGGCCGCCGGCCGACCGTCAAGGGTTTGGATTTGGAAAAGGCCGGCATCGAGTATTCCGACAAGGGCATCAAAGTCGATCGCCGCCTGCGCACGACCAATAAAAAAGTCTTCGCCATCGGCGACGTCGCCGGCGGCTTTCAGTTCACTCACGTCGCCGGTTACCACGCCGGCATCGTCATCAAGAACGCGCTGTTCCGGCTGCCGGCCAAGGCCGACACTCAGCCCGTGCCGTGGGTGACCTACACGCGCCCCGAACTGGCGCAGGTCGGCATGACCGAGGCCGAGGCGAAGAAGACCGGCGAGACGATCCGCGTGCTGCGCTGGCCGTTCCACGAAAACGATCGCGCCCAGGCGGAACGCGAGACCGAGGGCATGATCAAGGCGGTGACGACGGCCAAGGGCAAGATCCTG
>CAZDFF010000278.1:0-4566 GCA_964504425.1 uncultured Hyphomicrobiales bacterium | reverse complement strand
GCGGCAGCGCGCAGAACACCAGGTCGACCGTATCGAGCTTGGCGTCCTCGATCGTGACCAGCCCCGGCAGGTCGATCCCGGCCAGATGCGGAAACACTTCGCCCATGGTCTTGCCGGCCTTGCGGTCGGCGGTCAGCACGGCGATGTCGGCGGCCGGGTGGCGGGCCAGCAGCCGAACCAGTTCGGCGCCGGTGTAGCCGCTGGCGCCCAGGATGGCGATCTTGATCTTGTCGGTCGTGGTCATGGCGGTTCCTCCAAGAACCTTCTAGCACAAACGGAAACGGGCGCCCCCACCGAAGGGGACGCCCGCTTGAATCGGCGCCGTAATCCTCGAGGGGATCAGCGTTTCGAGAACTGGAAGCTGCGTCGCGCTTTCATGCGGCCGTACTTCTTGCGTTCGACCACGCGCGAGTCGCGGGTCAGGAAGCCGCCTTTCTTGAGCGCGCCGCGCAAGGCCGGCTCGAACAGGGTCAGCGCCCGGCTGATGCCGTGGCGGACCGCGCCGGCCTGGCCGGACAGGCCGCCGCCGACCACGGTGCAGATCACGTCGAACTGGTTCTCGCGCTGGGCCACGGAAAACGGCTGGCGGATCATCATCTGCAGCACCGGCCGCGCGAAATAGGAATTCAGTTCGCGGCCGTTGATGGTGATGGTGCCGGGGCCGCGCTTCACCCACACGCGGGCGACGGCGTTCTTGCGCCGGCCGGTGGCGTAGGACCGCCCGAGGCTGTCGATCTGCGGCTCGCGCGGCGCGTCGGCCGGGGCGGCGCCCGTGGCGGGGCCCAGATCCTTCAGGTCGCTCAGGGTCTTGGTTTCCTCGGCCATGGATCAGGCGCTCCTCTTGTTCTTCGGGTTCATCGCGGCGAGGTCGAGCGTTTCGGGGCTCTGCGCCTCGTGCGGATGGGTCGTGCCGGCATAGACATGCAGCTTGCGCATCTGGTCGCGGCCCAAGGGCCCGCGCGTGATCATGCGCTCGACCGCCTTGATGATGACGCGTTCCGGATTCTTGCCGTCCAGGATGTCGCCCAGCGTCTTCTCCTTGATGCCGCCGGGATGGCCGGTGTGCCAATAGAACTTTTCGTTGGCGCGCTTGCGGCCGGTCAGCTTCACCTTCTCGGCGTTGACGACGACGATGTTGTCGCCGCAATCGATGTGCGGCGTGAACATCGTCTTGTGCTTGCCGCGAAGGCGCATGGCGACGATGGTGGCGAGGCGGCCGAGCACGACGCCGTCGGCGTCGATCAGGAACCACTTCTTCTCCACGTCGGCCGGTTTGGCGGAATAGGTCTTCATCGCGCTTTTCCTGAAACGGGCGTGACGGACCGCAAAGGTCCGTCGGGGGCGCGGAACATACCATAGGTCCCCCGCCTGTCAACGGCCGAAAACCCTTATGTTCATTGAATTATTGAACGAGGTATTATTTTACCTAAAACGAATTCCCTGCCGTTTAAGGGTTTTTCGCGGGCGGAATCGAATAGGTGCCGGTGGCGTGCGCTACGGGCTCGTCGTGGCCGTCGGAATGCACCGTGACCTCGAGCACCGCCAGCCGCTTGCCGAGCTTGAGCACCCTGCCCTCCGCCAGCAGGTCGGCCGGGCTGGGGCGATAGAGGAAATTGATGTTGAAGCTGGTGGTCACGGCCAAGGGCACCTTGCCGATGCGGCCCAGCACGGCGGCGTACATGGTGGCGTCGGCCAGGCCCATCATGGTCGGGCCGGAAATCGTGCCACCCGGCCGCAGGCTCCGTTCGTCGTAGGGCTGGCGAAGGGTCGCCGTGCCCCAGCCGATGGCGTCGGCGCGGATGCCCGAGTCCACGGCCCACGGAATTTCCGCCGCCAGCAATTCGTTAAACTCAGCGACGGTCATCATGGGCTTGGGGTCGGACATCGAAGGACTCCGGGGCGTCTCGATTGGCGCGTTCTTGGACGTGAGATTAATTGACGTTTACGTTAACGTCAATTTGCCGCGACGGCCCGGCGCCGATGTCTTATCCTTGAATCGAACCGCGCGAATGCCGAACATGCCGCGCGATGGAGGCCACCGCATGACCGCTCAACCGAATCCCAAGTCCGACGAACCGTTGGTCCTGTGCCAGGACGCCGATGGCATCCGCACGATCACCCTCAACCGCCCGGCCGCGCGCAACGCCCTGTCCGTCGGCCTGATGGCGGCGTTGCAGGACGAACTCGACCGCGTCGCCGCCGACACATCGGTCAAGGTGGTGATCGTCGCCGCCAACGGTCCCGCCTTCTGCGCCGGTCACGACCTGAAGGAAATCCGCGCCAACAAGGGCCGCGCCTATTTCGAATCGGTGTTCTCGCAGTGCTCCAAGCTGATGACGTCCGTGGTGCGCCTGCCGAAGCCGGTCATCGCCAAGGTCCACGCCACGGCGACGGCCGCCGGCTGCCAGTTGATCGCCAGCTGCGATCTGGTCGTCGCGTCGAAGGCGTCGAAATTCGCCACGCCCGGCGTCAACATCGGCCTGTTCTGCTCGACGCCGATGGTCGCGCTCAGCCGCGCGGTCGGGCGCAAGCACGCCATGGAGATGCTGCTGACGGGGGACCTGATCGACGCCGAGCGCGCCTACGAGATGGGGCTGGTCAATCGGGTGGTCGCACCCGGGGACCTGGACGCGACGACCGATGCCCTCGCCCGGCAAATCGCCGCGAAGTCGCCGCTGACCCTCGCCATCGGCAAGGAAGCGTTCTATCGGCAACTGGAACTCGGCCTCGACGACGCCTACAACTACGCCAGCGAAACGATGGTCAGGAACATGCTGGCCCGCGACGCCGAGGAAGGCATCGACGCCTTCATCCAGAAACGCGACCCGAAATGGGAAGGACGATGAACGACGCACCCGCGCTGCACTACGACGACGCCGATATCCGCCACATCCTGAAGACCGTCCGCACCATCGCCATGGTCGGCGCCTCGCCCAACTGGGTGCGGCCGTCGAATTTCGCGATGAAATATCTGCAGGGCAAGGGCTTCAAGGTGATCCCGGTCAATCCGGGCGCGGCCGGCCAGGAAATTCTCGGATCCATGACCTACGCCTCGCTGGCCGACATTCCCGGCAAATTCGACATGGTCGATATCTTCCGCTCGTCGGAAGCGGCCGGGCCGATCGTCGACGAGGCGATCCGGTTGAAGGACGAAAAAGGCATCAAGGTCGTCTGGATGCAACTGGGCGTGCGCAACGACGACGCGGCGGCCAAGGCCGAAGCCGCCGGCATGAAGGTCGTCATGAACCGCTGCCCGAAGATCGAGTATGGCCGTTTGTTCGGCGAGCTGGGCTGGGGCGGCATCAACTCCGGCGTGATTTCATCCAAACGGCAGGAGGGCGGGCGATGAACGACAAGACCGACAAGACGGCGGCTGGCCCCGTGGGCTACGGCTTCGAAACCCGCGCCATTCATGCCGGCGCCCGGCCCGATCCGACCACCGGCGCGCGCTCGACGCCGATCTACCAGACCACGTCCTACGTGTTCGACAGCGTCGATCACGCCGCCGACCTGTTTAACCTGCAGACCTTCGGCTTCATCTATTCGCGCCTGACCAACCCGACGGTGTCGGTATTGGAAGAGCGCCTCGCCAACCTGGAAGGCGGCCGCGGCGCGGTCGCCGCGTCGTCGGGGCACGCGGCGCAGTTCCTCGCCTTCTTCACGCTGCTGGAACCGGGCGACGAGATCGTCGCCTCGCGCAATCTCTACGGCGGCTCCATCACCCAGCTCGGTCTCAGCTTCAAGAAGCTGGGCTGGACCTGCCATTTTGTCGATCCGACGGACCCGGAGAATTTCCGCAAGGCGCTGACGCCGAAGACCAAGGCGATCTTCATCGAGGTGCTGGCGAACCCCGGCGGGATCATCGTCGACATCGAACCGGTCGCCAAGATCGCGGCCGAGGCCGGCATTCCGCTGATCGTCGACAACACGCTGGCGACGCCCTACCTGTGCCGCCCGTTCGATTGGGGCGCCGACCTGATCGTGCATTCGACGACCAAGTTCCTGTCCGGGCACGGCAACTCGATGGGCGGCGCGCTGATCGAATCCGGCCGCTTCGACTGGGCGAAGAACGACAAGTTCCCGTCCATGACAAAGCCGGAACCGGCCTATCACGGCCTCACCTTCTACGAGACCTTCGGCGATTTCGGATTCACCATGAAGGCGCGCGCCGTGGCGCTGCGCGATTTCGGGCCGTGCATGGCGCCGCTGAACGCGTTCATGACCATCACCGGCATCGAAACCCTTCATGTGCGCATGGATCGTCACGTCGCCAACGCCCAGAAGGTCGCCGAATTCCTGGAAGGCCACAAAAAGGTGTCGTGGGTGTCCTACGCAGGCCTGAAGTCGAGCCCGTATCACGCGCTCGCCAAGAAGTATCTGCCGAAGGGACCGGGCTCGGTGTTCACGTTCGGCTTGAAGGGCGGCTTCGACGCCGGCGTGAAACTTGTCGAATCGGTCGAGCTGTTCTCGCACCTCGCCAACATCGGCGACACGCGTTCGCTGGTGATCCATCCGGCCTCGACCACGCACCGGCAATTGACGCCGGAACAACTGGTCGCCGCGGGC
>CAZDFF010000277.1:0-4576 GCA_964504425.1 uncultured Hyphomicrobiales bacterium | reverse complement strand
TTCTCGGCGGCCGCGAGCCCGTTCAGCCCGTCGCCCCCCATGCTTTGCGAGCGGTCGATCAGAAAGACGAACGAATTGCCGACCGCCGGCGCGCCGCCGAAGAGCGACATCTTCGTCTGCGGACCTTGCGGACCCGTCGGGCCCGAGGGACCCGTCGCGCCGGCCGGGCCCGTCAGCCCGTAACCCGGCTGGCCCGTCGCACCGATCGCGCCGGCCGGCCCTGTCGGACCGGCGGGGCCGGTGAATCCGACCGGGCCCGTCAGGGACGAAGGCTGGGTATAGGCGGCGGGCGGGGGATCGTACGTTGCCGTCGAGGTGCTGGGGTCGGCGGCGCATCCGCCGGCGAAGACGGCGAATACCGCAAAACAAATCTTGGGGTTCATCTCTTTAATCTCCAAATAACGGTGTGCATGGCGGAATTATTTGCATGCGTTTACATACTTAATATTTTAAATATTATGAATATGTTCAAAATTGCACAATAAATAGCAAATATATTATTTAATTGTATTGTATAATTTTTATTTTTATTGCATTCTTATTTTAATGCAGGCCCGTCGTTTCTAGGACGGCGCCTCGAATTCAAGGTCGCCCGGCGGAGACCCGACACGATCCGCCCATGTGCCGCTAAGCCGGCTCGCTCGTTCGTCATGACCTCGATAACCGGGCGCTTGCACAGAAGCGCCGGGGCGGCCCGGGCGCGAAATCGCGAACGGACCGCAACACGCGCCGCCGGCATTTGCCTGCGGCGCCGACAAAGAACTCTCATTTGGAGACAGACCATGAAATTCCATTCCATTGCCCTGGTGGCCGCAGTCGCGCTTTTCGGCTTAAGCGCATGCGGATCGAGCACGGGAGATCGTGCGATTTCGGGCGCCGGCATCGGCGCCGGCGTCGGTGCCGTCGGCGGGCTCCTGGTCGGAGCACCGGCGCAAGGCGCGTTGATCGGCGGCGCGCTCGGCGCGGGAACCGGCGCGTTGACGAAGGAAAACCAAATCGATCTCGGAAAGCCGATCTGGAAGTAATTCTTCGCACGGCCTTTCTTTCGGCCGAGATCCCCGGCCGGCATGTAGGCGAATTCCCGCAAGGGGTTCGCGGCCGGCCGCCGGATACGGCAACGACGCGAGAAAACAAGAACGATCTTGTCGTTCGATAATCGGAATTCCACCGGAGGAGCCAATCATGAACACAGGCCGCATGTTGGGCGTTGTCGTATTCGTCCTCGGCGCGACTTTTTTGATCTTCGCCCATAACTCTTCGGAAGCCCCGGTCGATCAGCTTTCCAACACGCTGACCGGGCGCTACACCGACAGCACGATGTGGTACATCTTCGCCGGCGCCGCGGCGGTCGTCATCGGCGGGTTTCTGGCCGCGTTCGGCAAGCGCATCTAGCATTCGGAGGCGCATTTGCGCGCGGACGCCTGCAATGACGTTCGTCACGCGACCCGACGGCGGGTGCTCGGCATGGTCGGGGCCGTCGCCGCAGTGCCGCTGTTCGGGCCGTTCCTCCCCGATCCGGCTCGTGCCGCGATTCCACGCGACCTGCGCTTTCAAGCCTTGCACCAAGGGTCGCCGGTCGGCGAACACCGTGTCGCGTTTCGGCGCGACGGGGAACGCCTGGCCGTCGTCACGCACATCGACATCGCGATCAAAGTGTTCTTCTTCACCGCGTTCCGCTTCGCGCACGATGCCGAGGAGATATGGCAGTCCGGCCGTCTCGTGTCGGTTCGCAGCACGACGAACGACAACGGCACGCCCATGCAGGTTTCCGGTTACGCCGCCGGCGACGGCTTTCGCATCCTCGGCATGGACGGCCCCTTCCTGGCGGCGGCGCACCTGCTGACGTCGAACACGCTGTGGAACAGCCGGATCGTGCGCGAGACGCAGATGATCGACGTCCAGCACGGCGGCGTAGTCGGATTGGTGGCGAAGCCGCTGGGGGAGGAATGGGTCGATACGCCGCAAGGGCGGGTGCGCGCCCAACGCTGCCAAATCATCACGCCGAGCTATGCCGGCAGCCTGTTCTTCGACGGCGACGGTCGCTGGGTCAAGGGCCTCATCGAACAGCAAGGGGAAATCCTCGAATATGCGCTCGCAATCTAGGAATTCGTCTCGCCTTTGGCGGCGCGCGGCCGCTTGCGGCGGCGTAGCTGCGTTGTCCGTTGCGCTTCTGGGGTGCGCGGTCATGGTGGATCGGCCGGACGTGACGATCGGGACAGGGAGCCCAAGCGGAATTTACTATCCCTTGGGCGGGTCGATGTGCCGGCTGTTCAATCTCGATACGCCACGCGATGGCCGGCGATGCGTCGTCATACCTTCCACCGGTCCTGTCGCGAATATCGAACTGCTGCGCGACGGTCGCGCCGATATCGCCATCGTGCAATCGGACGTTCTCGCCGACGCCGTGGCGGGTAAGGGGCCGTTCTCGCTTCGCGGCCCGGACGACGGATTGCGGGTTCTATTCACCGGGCACGCCGACGCTTTTACGGTCGTCGCGCGGCGAGAACTGGGAATCCACGACGTCGCTAAACTGCGCGGCACGCGGATCAACATGGGTAGCCCGGGATCCGGCGAGAGGGTCAGCATGGAACGCATCATGGCGGCCCTCGGCGTGACCCGGAAGGAATTCGCCGAAGTGCACGAGATGTCGCTCGCGGAGCAGCATCGGGCCCTTTGCGCCAACGAACTCGACGCCATCGTCTATTCGGTCGGCCACCCGAACGGCCTGATCCAGGACGTGGTTCGCATGTGCCGCGGCGTCCTGGTGGATGTGAGTGGCCCGACGATCGACGCCATGCTGGCGCGGCATCCGGAATACGAGCGTACCGTGATCCGCGGCGGCACGTATTCGAGCAACCCGATCGACGTGCGGACGCTCGGCGTCCGCGCGGTGATCGTCGCGACGACGAAACTGTCGGACGCCATGGCGTATGCGGTCACGAAATCCGTGTTCGACAATTTCGACGATTTCCGCCGCCTGCATCCATTGTTTGCGACGCTTGCCGTCGACAGCATGGTCGACATCGCCGGGCGTGCGCCTCCCCACCCCGGAGCCGTTCGGTATTACAGGGAACGCGGATGGATGCCGTAAGCGGTATCGGGCCGAGGATTTAGTCGGCGACGCCGTCGACGACGCTGAAATCCTTCGAATGCGTGTCGCCGTCGGCGAGCTTGAAGCCTTCGGCGGCCAATCCCCGCCGCAAGATCTCTCGGATGGCCGCGGCTCGGCTCGGCATCCGCTTCTGGAAACGCCAGTCGTCCAGCGCCGCGAGTTCGTCGCGATTCAGCATGATTTGCAGCCGCTCGCCGCGCGACATTTTACTATCCACCACGAGGCCTCCTCGGCCCGGACCGAAATTCCAGTGTGCGGCGACATATGGGAACCGCAACTTTAGTTAGTATAATACGCATAACACCGATAGAAAGCCAAATAGGCCCTATCTTGCCAATCGGCTTCGACCGTCGAATGGGCAAGCCTCCGTTTAGTCCTCGAGTGAGTAGACTAAGTATTTAATATCATTAGGTTTTTTCCTGAATGAAGACTATGCTCGCGCATGCACAAAAGCAACATGCCCGAGAAAAGCGCGCGCAAGGCCTCGATCGCGGAAGTCTGGGTCGACGCACTTCGTCCGATGAACGCGGGGGATGCGGGCCGTTGCGTTAAAAACAGCCTCCAACGGATCGCGAGCCTTCTACAGCTTCAGGCCGCCGGCGACGCCCTGACGCGGCCGGACGAGGCGCTCGCCGATGCCGCCGCGCGCATCAAGGCCATCGCCCACTGGCACGCCTTTCTCGCCGAAGCCAAAAAGAAAGGCGATCGCCGGACGATCGCGCTCGACGGTTATTTGCATGCCTTGGTCGACTACTTCATCGATGTCTTCGCGGCGCAATCGCGGATCGTGCTTCTCGTAAACGCCGATCCGATCCGAGTGCCGCCGCGCGTGGCCGGCATGCTCGGCCAGATCGTGAACGAGCTCGTCATCAACGCAGTCAGGCATGCCTTCGGCCCGACGCGACCGGGCACCATTCAGATCGAATGCGGGACGGATGCCGACGGCTCGATCGTGCTGCAGGTCAACGACGACGGAAAAGGGTACATGAACGGCGCCGGTCTGCATGCGTCCGGGACATTCGGCATACGGACGGTGAAGGCGCTCGCCGAACATCTGGGCGGAACGTTCGCGGCTCCCAAGCCGGGGGTTCGGGCCCGCCATCGGGTCACGATCCCGATGGCCGGCCGCGCGTCGTCCGCGAACCGCAAACGCCGCGTTCCTCGCGGTCAAACGAAGTGAAAACGACGTTCCGATCGGGGCCGAGTGTGGCCGAAATCCGGACGCGACATGTAATGCAACGATACGCCGGTCAATGCGATAAGCCGGCATTCAGAGGACGGAACAGCGAATGCGAACCAGCAGCACGGTAGGCAAAGCCAAAAAACCCGAACGGGTCGGAAAAGCCGCAGGCATACCCCCCTTCGACGCCAAACTGTTTCTCGCGTCGACCGGTGCCGGGCGGCGCAGCGTCGAGTACCGGCCCAAGGAAGTCATATTCCGCCAGGGCGATCCCGCCGACGCCG